>CADAAF010000038.1 GCA_902785805.1 uncultured Bacteroidales bacterium
CAAGATGATAGATGATGTGGTTGATGCCATAAACTGCTGCGAATTGGTACCAGCGAAGCTGTCGTAGGAGTATTCCATAATCTCCCATAACGCCCCCATACCAAGAGAAAACATTACCAAAAAGAGTGCAAGAAAATACTTGTTGAAGTAAATATACTTGTCATCTCCAGCCATAATGACATGAATCAGCCACATTGCCACCATAGAGAGCAAAATGCCTGACTCGGCATGCAGCAGCTTGTCCCACCATGTAAAACGACCGTAAAAATCCAAACCATCTCCCAACACCAAGGCTGTGAATGCAAAAATGAGAATGATTGTAGAAAGTATAGGCGGCACTTCTATGCGGTAGCGCATACGAAGAACTGAAGGAGCCTGCAACAGAAGCATCATCAAGACAAATTGCATACCGCGAAAAACGATTTCTGTCGGTGTCGTTTTGCCCTTGATGGAAAGATATGTCACAATGCTCGTTCCGATAATAAATACGACAAGTGTCAAGATATTATTGACATTGCGCAACGTTCCCTGAGGCTGTTGTTCGTGTGCGCGCCATTGGCGTTGTGGATGTACAATAGAGGAAAACATCGTTATCGGTTCTGTATGATGTTGTTGGCAAATGACAAGGCAGGGTCGTAAAGTACGGAACTCTCGTGCAAAGAAGCGGGAATCAGATGCCATTGGGCATCCGCCTGACCGACAAGGTAAATGATGATGAGCATAATGATTGCCCATTTGCCTGCCCCGAAAACGGCTCCGAGCAGTCTGTTCGCCCATCCCAAATGGATGGCCCGGAGAAGTTTGGACAGCAGCGAGCCGATGATGTTTAGGACGATGGAGATTCCCAAGAAAAGCAGGGAATAAGCCACCAGATTGCACACCGGTTCAGGCCACGCAAACTGCCCCAATAACCATACGGAGAAAGTTGTTCCCCACAGACGCGCTCCAAAATATCCGAGCACGACAGCGGCGATGGCTGTTACTTCACGAATCAAACCGCGCATAATGCCCCTTACTAATCCTAAAAGCAGGGGCAGAGCAATCACTATGTCCAACCAACAGATGTCCACCTCTTATTCGCCGTATTCAATACGTGGCCATAATTGCCCTGTCGTTATGTGATAAAGTTTCAAGTCGTCCAACGAACGAATAGTGATGCTCCAATCGTCCCAAGAGGGTGCATAACTGTCTGACCCATTGTACATCTTGATGTTGTTATTGTCACGGTAGTAACCTAATATACCTGTGACGTCTCCCACATAGGAAGAGCAGTTGGCAATTCCGTTGCTGTCGGCTCCCGGGAGATAGAAATGCGAGAACTTGGCATATTCAGACACCGAAACCAATGTCTGGAACCCCTTAATATCAGAGATAATACGCGATTGCGGATAACCCATATTGCCCGTAGTAGGAGCAAAGACGTTCGCATTCGAGCCGTTCGTGAAATCGTCCGGATTGTCGGTAGTGCAGTCTGTGGGAACGCCGTAGTCGGAGTACTGCCCGGTGTAGAATACGCTTTGAATACATACCAACTTGCCGTCTTCAAAGCGGTTATTCACTTGGTCGAGATAGTTAACGAAGTCCGCAATGTAAATAGTGTCGCATTGGGGTGTGCGCGGGGTGCCGACTAACGTAGTGCGTTTCTTGAACTCTGCAAACGGGATTCGTCCCGGAGCCCAACCTACTTTCTCCGAAGCCTTGTTGGCGTTCACGTTGTTGTTGTAGGAAGGCACACACAGTTGCGGCTGATTGGCGTATCTGCCTATATCCAAACCATCTATACGAATCAGTATTTCCTGTCCGATTTGATACATGCCGCCTACCGAACTGGCATCCACCGATATACGCAGTGCTTGCTGCTGCCCTTTTACTATCTGCTGTATGCAGAACGACTTATAGAAGTTGCCGGAAAGGTCATCGGTAGTGATACGTCCGCGTATAAAGAGCGGCTGACCGACCGGTAGTGTGTCAATAGAGAACAGCCAGATGGTGTCCAAATAGGGGTCATAACTATGTCCCGTGCCCGATGCGCGCAGACGATACAGAGCAGGGTCGCAATAATTGCCCTGTTCGGTCATATAAGGTGCTTGCTTGAGTTCGTTAAGCGTCAAAAGTTTGCCACCAACTGCAGATACCTGTTTGAGTACGTCCGCCTCTTGTATATAACGGACTTGAGGTTCCTCCGTCCGGCAGGATGCAAAAAGCAAACTTACAAGAACGGTGGCGGAAAGTATGATTGAAGATTTTTTCATATTCTGTTCCTCCTGATTTAGAATTTGTAGGTAAGCGTAAGGTAGAAATTAGCACCCCAAGCGTAGTAGTACTTGGCGGGGAATTTCCAAGCATTAGCAGTGATGACAGAGTTCACGTTATCTTCCACGCCCTGAATTGTGGCGCGGGGCAGACGTGCCTGTTGGTAACCGCCCGTTTTGAAGTGGACGTTGTTGCCGATATTGGTGCAGGAAAGATTGATGGACAGCGACTGACGTTGCGGCAGGTAAATAAGTTTGCCGATACTCAAGTCAATCAGGAAACGGTTCCATACGTTATCTGCAACCAGACTCTCCTGTTGGTCAAGAATGTTGTAGGGGTATTTGAGTTCGGGTTTGCCATTAGCATCAATGGTGCCGGACAATGCACCTGCGTCTTTATACGAACCGTTCACGTTAGTTGCGTTTCCTGTAAGGTCATCGTAGGTCAGGTCGGTGTAGAGACTTTTCATGCGGCGTGAAGGAGCTACGCCGAGGTAGTTCATATCGAAGTAACTTAACGTTACGTCAGCGAACCACATTTTCGGATGGAAGAACGAGAGTTTGAGTGATGCGTTCACTTGTGGTCCATTGCTTACGCGCACACCTTTCATCATTACCGAGTCGCGCAGTGCATAGACATTGCCTTTGGCTGTTTGTCCCAGTGCCATTCCGTTTTCAGCGGAAGTTACCACTGCTGCGTTACTCGTATAGCGATAGTCGCCCACTGAGGTGGCTGCTGATAAGGTGAAGTATGTTCCGAGTTTGACGGCTGCTGCGGCTTCTACGCCGCAGTGACGGCGGTTCAAGCCGGTCATAGCCTGATTGACAAACGTGCGAGCCTCATCGTCGTAGTAACCGTTCAACTCCATACCGTCCCAGAAACGGGAATAGAACCCTGTGATACGTCCGCGAACAATCGGGTAGTTGAACTCATACGACAGGTCGCCGCCAACTACTTTCTCGGACGCTCCGTAGTATTCTTTCAGGCTATTTGCCACATCGTGAGTATAGATGGCTGCTACTGCACGGTCGTGAACACGCGGAGATATATACGCATTGCGTGCCAAAGGTGCTTGCGTCATCGCTAAAGCGTTGAACTTAATGTGGTTGCGGCCGTTAATCTTGTACGTGAAGCCTACTTTGAAAGACGGGTCAACAAAGTTGTGACGGAAACCGTTATAGTTGTTTAGCGTCTTGACTAACTGACCGTTTTTGATAACTTCCGAACCTTCCTGACCGATGTAGTACTCCTGCATATCTTTCTGAAGCATACTCAGATAGACTGCTCGTCCGTTGAGCATCGTGGAGGTGCGTTGAATCTGTGTGTAAGTCAGTTGCAGGGCGTAGTAAAGGTCAATGTTGTGCCAATTCCATTCGTTCTGATACCAAGCCTTTCCGCCTAACATATTGATGCTGTAGTTGTAGCCGAACAGACCATCGCGTTTGATGATGCGTGCGTCGGCTATTGTGCCGTCAGCATTCAGCACGACGTTGTTCTGCTTGACAACAGCCATCTGAGCTTGAGTCATTCCGATGTTCTCTGCCAATTCGGCGATGTCGCGTTCTGCAAACGGGTCGATATCAATCCATTGTCTGCCACCCAATAAATCATCAATGGTCTTATAGTGACGGCCTACCGACTCTTTCAATTCCAGTCCTGCAATCATCTTCAGGTGGTCGAATTGTGTGTTTTGGTAGGTGGCAGAAGCCATCATTTCGCATATATCATTATGGCGGCGTTCCTGGATATAGCGGGCGGAACCGTTCGGGTTGTTGATGTTGTTGGCATTATTGGCATAGTAAATGGCATCCCAGTCGATTTGTGTGGTTTGACTGTTACGTGATGTCCAGTCGTTGTACATTCGCATATAGGTGGTCTTGTCAATACTTGCGCCTACAAAGTTGCCTTGTGCATCAGTAAATCCTTGCCCGAGAGGCTTGCCGTTCATATCCTTGTCAATAAAATTACCGTTAGCGGCAATCTGATTATCCCATAGGAAAGAAGGCAGATTGCGGTAGTAGTCGGGACGAGGGTCGGGGGCATTGTAGAAATTCAGTGCCGAATTAGAGTAGTAAGAGTAGTGTCCTCCCAAGGCAACGTGCAGTAGTTGGTGGTTGTTAATCTTGAAGTTATAACCCAGCACAACCGTAGGATCGTAGCTGTGTACAATGCGCGAGTTGCGCACCTCTCCGTTGCGGTAACCCCAGTACGGATTGTAGTTGTTCCATCCCCATTGCGTGGGGTTGTACTGATTGGTCAGGTCATAAACCTCTTGTGTGACAGCAGCCGATTGACCGCGTGTCGTAGGTGCACCGAAGGTGATGATATTCAATTTATGACGTGTGCCCCACTGCTTTTCGGCAGAGAAGAAATAACCGAAGGAGTAGTAGTTGATACCCTCTCCGATGAAACCTTTTTTGTTTATGTAAGGTGTACCGCGAAAGGCTATCTGTGCGGCAAATGCCCAGCCGTTGTCTAACAGTCCGCTGGAGTAGGTGGCACGGACAACTCCCTTATAGTTGCGGTTGGTGGCACCGATGCCCACTTTCCAGCCTTGTGCATAACGGGTTGCACCCATCAGGTCATTGGTGTCCGCGCTCGGCTGAATTGAACGAGAGACCTTCAACGTAGTAGGTCTCGTAGGTTTGGCTGTAGCCGCGATTGCGGAAGCGGGCTGTGGACCACGCCCAAGAGGTGAGTGAATTGAACACATCTTTTGAAGATGAAGTGGCAGATGCCTGTTCTTGGGTCGAACCCTCGTCATCGTTCAAGTCTTGGTCTGCCAGATTGAGCAATACCTCATCCTGGGTTTCCTTGGCGATGTCGGGTATCAGAAAGATGACATCTAAAATAGTTGGCTGACCGGCTTGGAGCTGAATCAGCTCCACCGTTGCCTTGTGGCCGTCTGCTTCTACAATCAGTTCTTCATCACCTGCTTGCAGATTAACCAGAGTGAACTTACCTTCCGAATTGGTAATGGTCGAAATATCTTGATTGCCCAGAGTTACGGTTGCACCGGCTATGCCCTTGCCGCTCTGTTTGGAGGCTATCACCCCCGACAAAGAAGCCTGACCATTTTGTGCCCATAACGTTGCAATAGTGCAAAAGGCAAACAAAAAGGAAATGATTTTCTTCATGTTGTATAATGTTTATTATTAGAATTCAGCGTTTTTAGGTGTGCGCGGGAAGGGTATCACGTCGCGGATGTTCTGCATACCCGTTACGAACAGCATCAGTCGTTCAAAGCCTAATCCGAAACCGGCATGCGGAGCAGAACCGAAACGGCGGGTGTCAAGATACCATTGGTAGTTCGACATATCCATTCCTCTGCGTTCAATTTCTTTGTCTAATTTCTCAAAACTCTCTTCGCGTACAGAACCGCCGATGATTTCGCCTATTTGCGGGAAGAGGACATCGGTTCCCTGTACTGTTTCGCGTCCTGCTTCTTCGCCCTCGTTCGTCTTCATATAGAATGCTTTGATGTCACGCGGGTAGTCGGTCATAATCACGGGTTTGCGGAAATGCTCTTCCACGAGGTAACGTTCGTGTTCCGAACTTAAGTCATCGCCCCACTCGCACGGGAACTCAAACTTCTTGCCGTTTTTCTTGGCTTCTTGCAGGATGCGGACTCCTTCGGTATAAGGAAGCCGGACGAAATCAGTTCTGACTACGCTTTCCAAACGCTCTATCAAGCCTTTGTCCACAAACTGATTGAGGAACTGAAGGTCGTCTTGGCAATTGTTCAAAGCCCAACGGACGCAGTACTTGATAAAGTCCTCTTCAATGTCCATCAACTCTGCTTTGTCAATGAAGGCGACTTCGGGTTCAATCATCCAGAATTCAGCCAAGTGGCGCGGGGTATTGGAATTCTCAGCCCGGAATGTGGGACCGAACGTATAAATCTTGCCTAAAGCCAAAGCACCTAATTCGCCTTCCAGCTGACCGCTTACTGTCAGTGAGGTCATCTTGCCGAAAAAGTCATCGCTATAGTCTATATGTCCCGCCTCGTCGTATTGAAGTTTGTAGAGGTTCTTTGTGGTTACTTGGAACATCTGTCCAGCACCTTCTGCATCGGAAGCCGTGATGAGAGGAGTGTGGAAATAGTAGTATCCATGCTCGTGGAAATACGTATGAATAGCCATTGCCATGTGGTGACGAAGGCGAAAGACGGCTCCGAACGTGTTGGTGCGCGGACGAAGATGAGCAATCGTGCGCAGGTACTCCATACTCAATCCTTTCTTCTGAAGCGGGTAAAGATTAACTTCCAATTCGGTCAGTTGGATTTCTACGTCCTGACCAGCTCCCTGCGAGGGTACAAGCATTCCTGTCGCCGAAATACAAGATCCTGTAGTAACGGGTTTCAGCTGCTCTTCACTGAAGTTGGTCAAGTCCACAACTATCTGTATGTTCTTTATGGTGGAACCGTCATTGAGGGCTATAAAACTGACTTGTTTGTTGCCGCGACGGCTCCGAACCCAGCCGCGAACATTGATGAGACTGTTAAATGCCTTGCTTTGAAGTGCTGTACGAATATCTGTACGTTGCATAATGTATGTATGATTTATCGTTATTGTTTGACTTTTATGTTCAATCCGTTTTTAATTTATCCGATGTTTCTTTCTGCCAATCGTATAAGGTTGTTTAGAAAGGATAATCGTTGCTGTTGTTGTCAACGAGGGACATTCCGTCCGGAGACTCAATATAAGTCTTGTTGTCGCTAATATTGTTCATCTTAGAGCGGAACACACCATTCAACTCATCAGAAGGTATAGCATCGTCTTCGTTTTGGAACTTGGCGTACTGCGAGCGGAAGCGAAGCCATATATCATCGGTTGCACCATTACGATGCTTTGCTACGATAATCTGCCCCAAACCTATCAGGCTCTTGCTCGATTTTTCATCGTTGGTTATGCCGTAGTATTCGGGTCGGTGGATGAAGCATACTATATCTGCATCCTGTTCGATGGCACCTGACTCGCGCAAGTCGCTCAGTTGCGGTTTCTTTCCCGCTATACCTGTACCGCCGCGTTGCTCAACACTACGGTTCAACTGTGAGAGGGCTATGATAGGTATATCCAATTCTTTGGCGAGGGCTTTCAGATTGCGTGAGATGATACTGACCTCTTGTTCGCGCGAACCGAAATTAACGCCATTGGCATTCATCAGTTGCAGGTAGTCGATGATGATAATCTGTACGTGTTTTTCGCGTACCAATTTGCGAGCCTTTGAACGAAACTCCAGAATAGACATAGCCGGTGTATCGTCCAAGTACAACGGAGCATTGCTCAGTTCGCTTGCTTTGTTATCCAACTGTGCCCATTCGTTTTGTGTGAGGTTACCGTTCTTTATCTTTTCTCCCGGTATTTCGCAAACGTTCATTATCAATCTGTTGGCTAACTGTACATTCGACATCTCAAGTGAGAACATCGCTACGGGAATATGGTAATTGACGGCTATGTTCTTTGCCATTGACAGCACAAAAGCCGTCTTACCCATAGCGGGACGAGCCGCAATGATAATAAGGTCGCTCTTTTGCCAGCCGCTTGTAATCTTGTCTAACAGAGTGAAACCGGAGGGGATACCGCTTATATTACCCTTGTTCTCAGCGGCTTTGCGCATACGGCTGAAAGCGGCTGACAGCACGGAGTCAATCTTGACCACATCGCGTTTCTGATTGCGTTGCGAGATAGCGAAAACCTTGCCTTCCGCCTCTTCTAACAACTCGTCCACGTCTTGTGTCTCGTCGTAGCCTTTTTCTTCCACCTCGGCAGCCATTCGTATCAACTCGCGGGCTGTCGCTTTTTGAGCCACAATCTGTGCGTGATAGCGAAGATGGGCAGTTGAAGCCACCTTTCGGGTCAGTTCGCTCAGGTACGCTACGCCGCCTGCATCTTCCAATGTTCCCAACGTACGCAAACGGTCGGTTACGGAAAGCAAGTCAATGGGCTGATCCTTCAGTGATAAGGATACCAATGCCTCAAAGATGTGCTGATGCTTGTCCGAATAGAATGAATCGACCCGAAGCAGATCGCTGACCAACGAAAAAGCTTCCTTGTCAAGCATCAAAGCTCCTAATACGGATTCCTCCATATCAAGTGCTTGCGGTGGCAGTTTGCCCATATCGTTGGCTCCCACTTTGCGAGGGGAATCCTCCTTGCGTCGGGGTTTGTTAGTGGTTGATGCGGGCATATTCTTGCAGTAGTTTATGTGCAGCCACAAAACTGCTTATCTTATTGTCTAATACCTGTTGTTCCATCTCCGGTATCAGTTTCTCCATCACGGGGTTTTGGTAAAAACCGTTCAGCAGTTCCGAATGAATAGTTTCGTACATCCAGTACTTGGCTTGGCGTGTACGGCGGTAGTCAAAGTAGCCGTTCTCTTTGGTGAAACGGATATAGTCCTCCACCATTTTCCATACTTTCAGCACCCCTGTTTTATCGACCGACGAGCAGGTCTCTGCATAGGGTTGCCATCCTGATTCTGGAGGCGGGAACAGAGCCAAGGCGTTTTTGAAACTAACGCGTGCGGCTTGTGCGCGTTCTACGTTGCTGCCGTCGCATTTGTTGATGGCTATTCCATCGGCCATCTCCATGATGCCGCGTTTGATGCCTTGTAGTTCGTCTCCCGTGCCGGTCACTTGGAGTAGCAGAAAGAAATCCACCATGGAGTGGGCGGCTGTTTCGCTCTGCCCGACACCTACCGTTTCGACCATTATCGTGTCAAAACCCGCTGCTTCGCACAGAACGATTGTCTCTCTCGTTTTTCGAGCCACGCCTCCGAGGCTGCCGGCGGACGGGGAAGGACGGATAAAGGCGTTTGCCTCAGTAGAGAGTTCGTTCATGCGGGTTTTGTCGCCTAATATCGACCCTTTGCTCCTTTCGGAGGAAGGGTCGATGGCGAGCACGGCAAGATGCTTGCCTTGGTGGCAGAGCATCGTGCCGAGAGCTTCAATAAATGTGGATTTGCCAGCACCCGGAACACCTGTTATTCCCAACCGTACCGAGTTGCCCGAATGAGGCAGGCATTGCTCAATTACTTTCTGGGCTATTGCCTGGTCTTTGGGCAGACTGCTTTCTATCAAGGTTACTGCCTGACCAAGCAGGGTGATGTCGCCCCGAAGAATACCATCTACATATTCTTCAGCGGTCAACTCGCGTTTCTGTCGGCGGAATGTGGCGTACGGATTCACTTGGGGCAGATTCTGTACCCCTTCATTCACCACCAACCCCTTGTATTGTTTGTCGTTTTCCGGATGCTGCATAGGACAGATTTTTTATGTTTATTCTACGCTCCAACGCATAGTCACTTTCTTGACGGGCTGTTTCGGGTCATTGGAGATGATTGTGACGGGGAGTTCAAAGCTACCGGTGTCGGTAGTTTGGATGTTCACCGTGCAATTGCCTTTCTTGCCGGAACGTACAGATTTGGCTGCTGTTATAGTCAGGTTCTTGCTGTCGAATACAATGCGGTGGATAAGTAGCGGGTCTTGTCCGGCATTCGATACGTGGAATGTGGCTTTGGCCTTTTTGCCTTTCTTGAAGGTACCGAGGTTCAACTCGTTAACCGTTGTCAGGATAGGAGCGTTGTCAAGTTGCTCTTGGGTCATCTTCGAGAAGTCTTCCACTACGTTAGCGCGCACCTTGATGGCGTATGAAGGATCTTCTTTTCCGTTGATTACCAAATAAATCACTTCTTCTGCAGGTCCGTAGGTCGGGAACAATTGGGTATCGAAAGTGATTTGCAGGTCACCTTTCTGATTCTTCTCAAGCGTTAGCGGAGAGTTCAGTTTTTCGGCATTGGCTGCGGGGAGAGCGATGATGTAGTTAATCTTGTTGATGCAAGAAAGTGTGAGAGCCTCTTCTTTCTGATTGGCATAACCGATGGTGTTGGTCGTTATGGAACCTTTCTTTACATCGCCGAAATCCATTTCGGCAGTTACTAAACTCAGTTCGCCCATCTTAACGGGGAATTTGTCCACGGGCTTAACGCTCTTCGGAATCACTTCACCCTTGATATGGAGTTTGGTGGTTGCTGTCTTGGCATTGGAAGTTACGGTAATGGTCTTCTGGAATTTACCCGGGCGGCCGTTCGGATTGTAGGTTACTGTTATTTGTCCCTCTTTTCCGGGTTCTACCGGTTCTTTAGTCCATTTGGGAGTGGTGCAACCGCAACTGGCGCGCACGTTATTCAGCACTAACGGAGTCATACCGCTGTTCTTGAACGTGAACACAGTCGTAACGCGGCCGTCGGCTTCGTTAATCTTACCAAAATCGTGCTCTGTCTTGTCAAACTCAATGACAGGCTCTTGGGCAAACAGCATACCGGCTGTCAATATGCCCGCTAAGATCATAAAAATCTTTTTCATAGTGTTTATGTTTATTGTTTATTTGTTATGGTTTCTTTTATCTCTTGGGTCGGCTGTTCGTTAGTTCGCGTTTCGTTTGTCTTTTCGCGCACTTCTTCCACGTCCGTCAAGTCGGGTAATTCTTTCAGTTTTCTGCATAGTTTGCTTATCGACTCTTCCGCATATACTGACAGCACAATCGTACATACAAACCGCTTGTCTTCCACTTCAGTGTGCAAACTTTTGAGATTAAGGTGCATACCGTCGCTTATGATATTCAGTATTTTTACCAATACGCCAAAATTGTCGTTGCCTCGTATTTGTATCGTTACCCACCGTGGTTCGGTAACGTTTTTCTTGCCGCCGGATTGCTTGTTAAGATAATGTTTGATGGCACTTTGTGCTTTGGCTGTGAGCACCATATTCAGCCATTCAGGTTCAGGTGCCTGCTTTTGGGAGGTCAGTATTTCCACCTGGTCGCCACCCATCAGGCGGTAACTGATGGATTCCATCTTATGATTGACCTTGGCTCCTATGCAGTGTTCGCCCAATTCCGAGTGTATATAGTAAGCAAAGTCCAGAATGGATGACCCTTTGGGAAGAGTTTTCATTTCCCCTTTGGGCGTAAAGACGAACACTTCATCGGTAAAGAGATTCAGTTTGAACGTGTCAAGGAACGCCATTGCGTCCGAATCAGGATGCTCTAAAACGTCTTTGATGTCCAAGAGCCAATGGTCTAATTCCGACTCCTCAAAGTGCTCTGCCTTGTATTTCCAGTGGGCTGCCAAGCCTTTTTCGGCTAATTCGTGCATCCGCTCTGAACGAATCTGCACCTCCACCCAATATCCGAAACTGCTCATTACGGTCACGTGAAGAGCTTCATAACCGTTCGACTTAGGGGTGGATATCCAGTCTCTGATGCGTTCGGGGTGAGGGCGATAGATAGAAGTAACTGCTGCGTATATCATCCAACATTGTTCTTTCTCCGATACGCTTTCATTAGGCGTAAAGATGATACGGATGGCAAACAGGTCATAAACGTCTTCAAACGGGATGTTCTTTTTCTGCATTTTTTCCCATATCGAATACACAGACTTGACGCGGGCGGATATGGTAAACTGCATACCCATAGAGGTCAGTTTGTTACGAATGGGTTCCATAAAAGCGCGATGGTCCTCTTTCTGCTGCTCCAGAACTTTCTCCAGTTTTTGCTCAATCTCGGCATACACTTTAGGGTGCAGGTAGTGGAAACTGAGGTCTTCCAATTCGCTTTTGATTGGGAACAGTCCCAAACGGTGTGCCAACGGGGCGTAAATCAGCATCGTCTCTTTGGCTATTTTTCGCTGGTTTGCTTCCGATTGGGCGGCAAGGGTGCGCATATTGTGAAGTCGGTCGGCTATCTTTATCAGTACCACCCTCACGTCATCGGACATTGTCAGTACGAGTTTGCGTATGTTTGTTGCCTGTTTCTCGTCTTGTGTGGCAAATACTCCGCCGCTGATTTTAGTCAGACCGTCAACAATAGATGCTATTTTCTTGCCGAAACGCTGCTCTATATCTTCCACCGTGTAGTCCGTGTCTTCCACTACATCGTGCAGTAAAGCAGCGCAGATGCTTGTGCTACCCAAACCAATCTCTTTCACCACAATCCGTGCAACGGCAAGAGGGTGCATAATATATGCTTCCCCGCTCAGTCGTCTTACTCCGTGATGAGCCTGATTGGCAAAACGGAAAGCGCGGGTAATAATCTCTACTTTCTGATGGTGCATCGTGTGGGCGTAATCGTCCAATAGTGCCTCGAACTCCCGCTCTATCGTTTGTTCCTCTTCCTGTGAAAAATCGCTTTCTAACATCTGCTTTAGACTTACGAGTTGGGTATCTAACAAGCGCGCAAAGATAGCATGTTTTTGCTGTTTGTGCAACTATTTGGAGTTTTTATAGAAAATAATTGCTTTTTCATTATGTTTTTGTCGTTTTCGTGATAAGGAGTGTCGGAAAAATAATTATTGGCACTACTTTTGTGGTGCTTTACGTTATGGACTATGTTCTGACACCCCCTTAAAAATGTTAATCTATATGCGCAACATCTTTCGTTTTCTCGTTCTTCTCTCCTTGTTGGTCTTTCCTGCAGGGTTATCGGCTTTTACTGTCGTGATTGATGCCGGTCATGGCGGAAAGGACTATGGTGCTATAGGTCACTACCTTAAACTTCAAGAGAAAAACCTCAACCTTGATGTATCGCTGCGGTTAGCTTCCAAGATTCGTACCGCCTATCCCGAAGTGAATGTAGTGCTTACTCGTTCCACCGACATCTTTATTCCTTTGCAGGAAAGGGCGAATATTGTCAACCGCAACAACGCCGACCTTTTCATCTGTATCCATACCAACTCTGCCGAGAGCCGCAGTGCATACGGAGCCGAGGTCTATATACTCGGAACAGAGAAGATGGAGAAGAACCTTGATGTGGCAATGCGTGAGAACTCCGTTATCAAACTGGAAGCGGACTATCAGACCACTTATCAAGGCTTTGACCCCAACAGTATAGATTCGTACATTATCTTCGAGTTGATGCAGAACCGCTATATGGACAACAGTCTTCGTTTTGCGACAATGGTCCAACAGCGTTTCGTGGGTGACAACAACCGCAGCGACCGTGGCGTACGTCAAGCGGGATTCTGGGTTTTGCTCAAGTCTGCATGCCCCAGTGTCCTCGTCGAGATGGGATTTGTCTCCAATAAGGAGGAAGAGAAATATCTCGGCTCCGACAAGGGCAAACGTGAAATTACCGATGCCATTTTCAATGCTTTTGCCGCATATTATCAGCCTGAACAGAAGTCCGAAAATAAAACTGAGCAGAAGTCTGAAAATAAAGCTGAACAGAAGTCCGAACAACAACTTGAAAAAGACCAACCGGCACAACCCGAAGCAGCAACTTCAGAACCTGCAAAGAAGGAAACAGCAAAGCAAGAACAGCCTCGTTTTACCGTACAACTCTTTGCATCGCGCAAAGTTCTCAAGAAGAATGACAGTGAGTTGAAAGGGCTTAAAGGTTGTTTCTATGTGCGTCGGGGTGAATGGTACAAATATATGTATGGTGAGTTCGCTACTGAGGAAAAAGCCAAAGAAGAGTGCAAAAAATTAGACAAGCAGTTCAAGGGCTGTTTCGTCGTACCACTGCCGGATGATATTCATAAATAGAGCAATCCGTATATAAAGAGGTTTGATTAAAACCAATCCCTGCTACACTATGCATCATAAATTTCTTTTGTGTCTGTTTGCCGTCATTGTTATAATGATGACACCTGCCGCGATCAATGCACAGGAGAATATGTACGTATGGAAGGCAGACGGTTCAGTAGATACCTTTATCGTTTCGGAGTTGGATAGTATCAGTTTCTATTTGCCGGAATGTTCATCGGGTATCGGTGCGTTCAGTGTCAGTGCTACCCGCAAGGTAGCTTTCTCGTCGGGTAACTTGCAGTATAATGCGGCATCCGGTTCTCATCTATGTGCCGATGGTACGATTAAACAGGGTTCATGGCGTTTTGCGGAACACCAGTGGGATATTATCGGTATGGGATTCGGTCAGACCGATAAGAGCAAGGATTGTTATATCGGCGGTACGGTGGTAAATGGTGACAACCGCTCTGTAGATAGTACCTACAGCGGTTGGATTGACTTGTTCGCATGGGGTACAAGCGGCTGGGAGAGCGGTGCGATTGCCTATAAACCCTATTCTACGAGTAAGACCTATTCGGATTATTATCCGGGTGGCAACTATGAGAACCATCTTACCGGCGAATATGCCAATGCCGATTGGGGTGTGTATAATCAGATAGGCACCGATAAGCCGGGTAGTTGGCGTACGATGACTAAGGACGAGTGGGTATATCTGCTTGAGAAACGTGCCGGTGCCCGTAATAAATATGGTGCGGCGAAAGTAAACGGGGTGACGGGTGTGGTGGTCTTGCCTGACGAATGGACATTGCCCGATGCTTGCTCTTTTACGGAAGGAATGACTAATGCCGGCAGTTCGGCTGATTGGAGCAAGGTGAATAGCACGAACATCTATACTATGGAACAATGGCAGCTGATGGAGAAAGCTGGTGCTGTGTTTCTGCCGTGTGCCGGGTATCGCGGCGGTACTACTGTAGGCGGTGTAGGTATGCTCGGTCGTTACTGGCCGTCCACAGCAGCAGGCGTCAAAGATGCGTACAACCTCCTCTTCGGTTCCCATTATATATATACAGGTGCCGGTTACAACCGCAACGATGCACGGTCAGTGCGTTTAGTGAGAGAACTATAAATTGCCAATCTATACCAATAATATACTATGCAACACAGATTCCTT
Source organism: uncultured Bacteroidales bacterium (assembly GCA_902785805.1). GTDB lineage: Bacteria > Bacteroidota > Bacteroidia > Bacteroidales > Paludibacteraceae > Colicola. The sequence goes on from CADAAF010000038.1 coordinate 14,949, forward strand.
TTATTTCTTATAGCAGCCGGTATGACGGTGAGCGTTATGGCTCAGCAGCCCAGAATGTCTATTGTCGTAAAAGATGCAGATGGTCAAAAACAGGTTTTCCTGCTTGAGAATCTCCCGCTCCTGACGTTCGATAAAAAGAACGATGTTACAACCATTACGGTCAAAGATATGCTCAATAACACAATGAGCGGCGTACTCTCCTGTATCTTCAAAGAGGTGGAAGAACCAATCGTTACTGCCACACCAGGCACAGTTAAAGATGCAAAAAATTCCGTTAAAAAGTATATCCGCAACGGTGTGCTGTACATAGAACGCAACGGTGTCCGCTACAATGTACAAGGGCAACGGGTGTCTTTGTAATCTCGACATTGCAAAATACTCTTGTCTGTGCGAATCTAATTTTGCATTTTCTTCTTTTCGAGGCTTTTTTTGAGGCATTATTTTCGTACTTCTTGCATTCGCTATACTTTTGCAACGTTTTTCTGAAAATAACTATTAAAACGTTTACAACTATGATGTACGAATCAATGCTAAACATGGTCGGCAACACACCTATGTTGCGTCTCCTGCGAATCGAGGAAGCCCTCGGACTCAAAAGCCGCGTATATGCCAAACTTGAGTCTTTCAACCCCGGCGGAAGTGTCAAAGACCGTATTGCACTCAGTATGATTGAAGATGCCGAACAGCGCGGTGTTCTAACCGAAGGCGGCACTATCATTGAACCTACCAGCGGCAATACAGGTATAGGTATTGCTTGGATAGCACGCCTCAAAGGCTATCGTGCTATCATCGTTATGCCCGACAGCATGAGCAAAGAACGTCAGGATCTGATGAAAGCACGGGGTGCAGAACTTGTCCTTACCCCCGGAAAAGAAGGTATGGCCGGTGCCGTCAAGAAAGCCGAAGAACTCAAGGAACAAACTCCCGGTGCCATCATCCTTCAGCAGTTCAGCAACCCCGCTAATCCCGCTGCCCACCAGCGTACAGCCGCCGAGATATGGCATGACACACTGCGTCAGGTTGATACACTCGTAGCCGGAGTAGGTACGGGAGGAACAGTTAGCGGTACGGCTTACTATCTCCGTAAGCAGTTCAAAGCCAATATCCATGTCATAGCCGTCGAACCCGCTTCATCGCCTATCCTGAACGGCGGACAGGCCGGACCTCACAAGATACAGGGTATAGGTGCCAACTTTATTCCTGAGAACTACAACGCAAAAGAAGTGGACGAAGTGGCTGATGTTACCAACGAAGACGCCAAAGCCGGCAGTCGGTTGCTTGCAGAGAAAGAGGGTATCCTTGCGGGTATCTCTTCGGGAGCGGCAATACACGCGGCACTCCAATATGCCAAAACCCACGAGTTCCGCACCATCGTCGTCATACTTCCCGATACAGGAGAACGCTATCTGTCCACCGATTTGTTCATTGATTGACAGATTGAAAACTATTATTGTACGATAAAAATTTGGCACAGTACAAAGTAGGCGTTCCTGTTCATTCGTCGTTCATTTCCCGTTCATTTCCTGTTCAAATGCTGTTCAAAAGGTCCCTTCATGGCAGTATTCATCGGGTACGAGGGTGCTTCAAATAAAAGAAAAGGTTAGATACGATAACGTGTCTAACCTTTCTTTATAGTATTTCCCGACAACCTGGTTGGTACTGGTGGGATGTGAGCGGCATAAGGGAGTCGAACCCTCCTCCTCAGCTTGGGAAGCTGATGCACTACCGATGTGCTAATGCCGCAATAAAAACGCACAAAAGTAGTCCAAACACGATATATTACCAAATTTTTTCTGATTAAATTGACGTTTTACACAAATTTATATACTTTTGCCGTTCGTTTCAACCTATTGAAGTATGCTAATCCAACCTTTGTCCAACGCACAAGTAAAGCACGTTAATAGTCTTAAAATCAAGAAGTATCGCGACCAATCCGGTTGTTTTGTCGCCGAAGGCATCAAGTGTATCTCCGAACTTCTTGAGCGTTTTCAGCCGCAGTTACTTGTTTTGCGTCCGGATTCGGATATGCTCCATAACAATCCCTTCCTGACATCTTTTCCCGTTGTAGCACAAGCTTCTGACAAGCAGTTCAAGCAGTTATCTTCACTCGTTACACCAGCTGATTGTATCGCCGTTTTTACGCAAGCGGCTCAATCGCAACAAGAATCGCATTGGCAGAATCGGATTGTGGCACTGGATGGCATACAAGACCCCGGGAACCTCGGCACAATATTGCGAACCTGCGACTGGATGGGCTTCCATACCGTCCTGTGCTCAAGACAAACAGCCGACTGCTATGCGCCAAAAGTCGTGCAAGCCACTATGGGTGCACTTGCACGCGTGCAAGTGGTTTATACCGACCTGCCCGACACATTGCAAGCCCTTCGGCAGCAAGACTTCCAAATACTTGGCACAACCCTTGACGGGGAGAATATCTATTCTTCGGCAGCATTACGGAACATAGACAAAGCGGTCATTGTGATGGGGAACGAAGGCAACGGCATCACTCCTTCAGTAGCACGCCTGCTCACCTGCCGACTGACTATTCCAGCTTTCGCAGAGCAACATGTGGAAAGTCTTAATGTCAGTATCGCTACGGCTATCATACTCAGTGAAATACAACGGAACAGATGAACATTGCAATCTACGGCGGCACATTCAACCCCATCCATTTCGGGCATATCGGAATGGCTCTCTATACCCTCACCCATACATCGCTTGACGAGCTTTGGCTGATGGTGACACCGGGTAATCCGCTCAAGGACGGAAACCTCCTTGCCCAAAACGAACTTGAAAGACTTCGTTGTGCGCAACAAACTATTCAACGGGTGGTCAGTGAACATGCCGATGAACTCAAAAACAAACAACTGCGCGTGAGCGATTTTGAGTTTTCGCTGCCCCGTCCTTCTTTTACTGCCCAAACCTTGCAAGCCCTTCAATCGGCTTATCCGCAAAATCAGTTCTCCCTACTTATCGGACAGGATAATCTGTTAGTCTTCAAGCGTTGGCGTAACTGGCAGTGGATAGCACAAAACTTTCCGGTGCTCGTTTATCCGCGCAAAGGGTATGACCAAATAAATGGCGATAATCATCCTGCTGAAAAAGACTTTCTTAACCTTACTTTTCTCTCCGATGCACCTACGTTTGATATCAGTTCCTCCCAAATAAGAGCGAAAAATGTATCAAACACCGATTTTTCACTTGTATAACCACAAAAAAGGGTGTACCTTTGCGCGCTTGTAAATATCAATATCAACTATCAATATCAAATACGATATGACACGAACCACTTTTAATCGCTTACGGGAGGTCAAAGACAGCCTCCCACACGGAAGTTCGGCTGTGATTGCCAATGAACTGGGTATCACAGCCGATGATGTAAGAGACTTCTTCCGAGGAACTGCCAACGGTGAAACCGGTTACCATATAGAACCCGGTCCTGACGGCGGTATCGTTGTCTTTTCGGATACAAGAATCTTGGAAGTCGCCCTGCGTATAGCGTGGGAATCGAAAAATGCACTATAAAAATAATTACTGAAAATGAACTGCAAACATCTTTTTTCTTTTGCGCTCGCATGCTCTCTCTCTGTAGGGCTTTTTGCACAAAATGACAACGCTCAAACGGCTGACAGCCAAGAGGAAAACAAGGGCGTTGAGTTTGTTTATGAAGCAGGTGCCGAATTGGTAACCTCTTATCTTTGGCGCGGACAGTATAACGGCGGTTTGAGCCTCCAACCTACCGTCAGCGTCGGTTACGAAGGGCAAAACACCGCTCTCTCCGTGGGCGCATGGGCATCACTCGGTGCCTCCGACTGGCGATTCAAGAAAGGTGAACCCTACTATACCGTTACCAATGAAGACGGTGAAGAAGAGTACGACGGCACGCCGAATACCTATTTCATTCCCGAATTGGATCTCTTTGCTAATTTCGATTTCTTCGGTGCATCTATCGGAGCAACGTATTACCAGTTCTTCAGCTGGATGGAAAATACCAGAAAGTTCGACCCAAATTACCAATTGGAAGTTACTCTCCAATACAGCCTCGAACATTTCCTTGATATTCCGCTGTATATACAGTGGAACACGATGGTAGCCGCTACCGAGTTTGACCACAAAGATCTTGCTTCCTATGCCTCATACCTTGAATTAGGTTATCAGCACACATTCCCGTATGACATCACGCTTGCCGGCAAGATAGGTATGTCGCCGTGGCAGAATGATGTTTATTATAATTCTCGTTTTGCAGTCGTTAACCTTGACCTGCGACTCGAAAAAGCATGGGAGTTTGATGCCTGCCAACTTACCCTCTTCGCCGAAGGCTCAATCAATCCGCATATGGAGAAACCTGCTTTCAATTGGGAAGCCGGTGATGACAAACTCTGCAACCAGCCCGTTAACGGCACTATCGGTTTGGGTATCTGGTTCTAAATAAAAACATTTTTACCAGCGTAAAGGAGAAAGACAGACCTATGGACAGACGAAAAATGATAACTGCATTGGCACTCATTGCTTTGTCAATAGGTTTGCTCGTGTGGAATTTTGAAGACAAACCGCAGCAACGTTTTTTCCGAAACGAGGGAAATGTGTTCGGAACGGTTTATCATATTCAGTATGAGTACGACCGCGACTTGTTAGACACCGTACTCGTCTGCCTCAATCAGGTGGATAGTGCCCTATCAATGTTCAACCCGTCCTCCATTATAACACGTATCAATCGTAACGAAAACGTTCGAACCAACAGCGATTTTGAAACAGTTTTCCTGCAAGCACAAAAAGTTTCGCAGCTTTCAGGAGGAGCGTTTGACCTTACGGTTGCTCCTCTCGTTAACGCTTGGGGATTCGGTTTCGAGAAACGTCCGGATACGCAGGGGCAGGTTGATTCGCTGCGGCTGTTGGTCGGATACTCCCATGTTCGTCTTATAGAAGACCATAGAATAGAAAAGGATAATCCTGAAATCCAACTTGATGCCAGTGCTATTGCCAAAGGCTTCGCCTGTGATAAAGTGGCGGACAAACTTCAGCAATTAGGCGTACATAACCTGCTTGTAGAAATAGGCGGCGAGGTCGTGGCAATCGGTCATAACAGCAACGGTCAGCCGTGGAACATAGGCATTACCAAGCCAATTGACGACAATACGGGACTGCAACAAGAACTCCAAGACAGAATACAAACCGACAACCTCCGTTTGGCAACCTCCGGCAACTACCGCAATTTCTATTACGATGGTACGCAGAAACGCAGCCATACAATTGACCCGCGCACCGGTTATCCCGTTCGCCATTCGCTCCTATCCGCTACTATTACAGCTAACTCGTGTATGGAGGCGGACGCGCTCGCTACTGCGTGTATGGTTCTCGGAGACACGGCTGCATTGCAACTGATTAACGCCATTCCCGATGCTGAATGTTACCTCATTGTCGCATCACAAGACACGTTCCTCGTTCGTACTTCAAATCATTGGACACTCACGCGATGAAAGCACGCTCATACATATTGCTTAGCCTCTTGTTAGCCCTTACTGCTTGCAGCGAATATCAGAAAGTGTTGAAGTCAAAAGATGTTGACTACAAGTATGATATGGCTCTTCAGTATTTCAACGACAAGGAATATGTCAAGGCGCAAACACTCCTTGACGATGTGGCGGCATATTATAAGGGGACAGAACGCTCACAAGATGTAACTATATATCTGGCACGAAGTTATATGGGACAGAAAGATTATTCGTCTGCTGCCGACTATTTCCAAGCCTACATCCGCAACTACCCCAAAGGAAAGTATGCTGCCGAAGCTGCCTTTCAAACAGGGCATTGTTACTTCCTTGATGCGCCTGACCCGCGTCTTGACCAAGACTTTACGAATCGCGCCATAGATGCTTTCGATATCTTTATGGAAACCTATCCCAATAACCCATACGTACAGCAGGCTCTCACCGAACAAAACCAGCTTTACGACCGGCTCGCTTACAAAGAACTACTCAATGCCCAACTCTATTACAAGCTTGGTATGTATCTGGGTAACAACTATCTCAGTTGCGAAATAACAGCGCGAAACGCTCTCAAAGACTATCCGTCCAACTCTTACCAGGAAGAATTTGCATGGCTAATCTTTGCTGCCAAGTACCAGCAGGTGGTACACTCTGTTGCCTCTAAATTGCAGGAAAGGCTGCAAGATGCCGAAGATGAATACTATAGTTTCACTACCGAATATCCGCAATCCAAATATAAACAACAAGCGGAAAAATGGGGGAACGAAATCAAAAAAATGCTTAAAAAATACTGATTAGTAAAAACTATATAAATTCTAAATACCATGATTGATTACAAACAAACCAAAGCACCCGTCAACACCATTACACGTGATATGTCCAAGCTGACTGACAAAGTCGGCAATGTCTATGAGACTGTGGCTATCATAGCAAAGCGTTCCAACCAGATTGCTT
>CADAAF010000039.1 GCA_902785805.1 uncultured Bacteroidales bacterium
CGTAAGTTGTGAGGAAGACGAATGCGGCTCTATTCCAAGCATTGCCGCAATCTCTTTATGAGTAAGACCTTCAAAAACGGATAAACGGAATACTTGTTTATATCCTTCAGGAAGTTTGTCTATAAGTTTTATAACTTCAGCCAAAGAAAGACCTCTTATATTTGTTTCTCCTTCTTCTAAAGGTGGGAGTTCAACCTCACTGATTTCGTCAAGGGATATTGTAAGTGGAGTTTCGTTGTGATCATTGCACTTTAAGGCTATATTTCTCGCTATGGATACCATCCATGCTTCTGCCTTGCTGTCATCGCGTAACGAATCAAGAGAAGTGAAGATTACAACGAAAGCGTCATGTAACGCATCCTCTACCACTGCTTCGTTATTGAGATACCGACGGCATACACTCCGTAGTTTCGGAGCGTATGTCTTGTATAGTTCAGCGAGAGCATCCTCTTCTCCATGCCTACACAGCTCTATTAATGACGCTATTTCCATTATGGATGCAATGCCTCTAATTATATAGTACTAACTATATGAAAAAGACTGCATGACACAATAAGTTTTACTCATTTTCTTTCCCAATATCACAAAAATACCACGTTTTAGTGACAAAGTTCCCCTCTGGGGGATATTTTGCGCGATTGCTGTTGCCCGAAGACGAATTAACGATTATCTTTGCGGGCATAGGTGTACAATGTAAATATCTTTCATAATGAATATCGAACCACACGAGTTGAATGCTTACCGTCTGGCGGAGGAGTTTGCGATGAAGACTAACCGGCCTCTGTTCATCACCGGCAAGGCGGGAACGGGCAAGACGACATTCCTGCGTAAATTGCGGGAGCTGTCCCCGAAGACGATGGCGGTTGTTGCCCCGACGGGTGTGGCGGCTATCAATGCCGGAGGTATGACTATCCATTCGTTGTTCCAACTGCCTGTACGTACACTTATTCCCACTCCGCAGTCCTATCGTCAGATGTTCGCCGAGCAGCGTATGACGCAGCGCAAACGCACGATGCTCTATCACCTCGAAACACTCGTCATTGACGAAATAAGTATGGTGCGGGCTGATGTGTTGGATGCCATAGATGCCGTGTTGCGTCATTATAAGTACCGTCCGAACCTGCCTTTCGGCGGCGTGCAACTCATTATGATTGGCGACCTGTTCCAACTATCGCCCGTGATAACTCGGGGCGACGATGAGGCGGCGATGGAGAAGTACTACGATGGTCCTTATTTCTTCCACGCGCAGGTAATGCAGCAGTTGCGACCGGTCTATATCGAACTGGACCATGTCTTCCGCCAGCAGAACGAGGATTTTGTGCGGCTGTTGAATGAAGTGCGCGAGAACAGACTGACCGCCGAAGGCAGGGAGATGCTCAACTCCCGCTACCAGCCGCATTTCCGTAATACCGAGGACAATTTCCATATCACTCTTACCACCCACAACCACACCGCTGACGCGCTCAACGAGCAGCAACTTGCCGGACTGCGGGGACGGACATTCACTTTCAAGGCGCAAATCATCAAGGAGTTTCCAGAGAACAACTATCCCACGGACGAAACACTGACGCTCAAAGAGGGTGCGCGGGTGATGTTCATACGCAACGACGACCAGACACCGCGCAGGTTCTATAACGGCAAGATAGGACTCGTACAAAGCATTGAAGATGACGGCATAACGGTCAGTTGCGATGACGGAGACATCAAGGTGGGACGCATGGAGTGGAAGAACATCCGCTACCGCGAAGACGAGCAGACAGGCAAAATATCGGAAGAGACATTAGGTGTGTTCGTGCAATACCCGTTGCGTCTTGCGTGGGCGGTAACTATCCACAAGAGCCAGGGTCTGACTTTCGACCGCGTGATTATTGATGCGGCACGCGCATTTGCTTCGGGGCAGGTGTATGTGGCTTTGTCGCGCTGCCGCACGTTGGAAGGCATTGTGCTTTCCACTCCGCTGCAAAATGTGGCGCTTGCCAACGACCCGCAGGTGATTCAGTACACCCGTTCGCAGCCCGCATTAGACACTGTAAACCAATCGCTCCCGCAGGCGCAGTTGGAATATACGCTGCAGATGTTCCAGTCGCTTTTCGACTTCAGGCGGGCGGTGTCGCTGATTGAGAACATGCAGAAAGAAGTGGCTAAATCGGTGTCTTTCAATGCAGAGACCGAACCATTCCTTGCCAAACTGAAAACTGATACAGAGGAGTGGAGGACGGTTGCCGACCGTTTCCAACCGCAACTGCAACGGCTTGTCTTATTGAACGATACCGGTCATTTGCAGCAACGCTTGCAAAAAGCGGCGGACTGGTTCGTGCCCAAACTGACTGTGATGGCGTACAGTGTCAGCACACTGCCCGTCAGGTGCAAGAACAAGGCGGATGCCGCCGATTTTCAGGTGTTTCTCAATGACTTCTATCTGACGCTTCATCAGAAGATTTGTTTTATGCGGGCTGTATCCGTGCAACCCGTTACCGAGGCATTGTTGCAGGCAAAAAGCCGGTTCGTTTGCCCGCCTATGGAGGTGCAGTCCGTCTTCAGCAAACCGCAGAAAGCGACCAAACGCCCCCAACGTCCCAAACCTGCCAAACCTCTCCGATGAAGCGTTTTTTTCGCGGCAAACATTTGTCACACAGAAAAATGTGCGTACCTTTGCCGCCGTAAAACTAAAAGACATACAGGCGCAAAGCGTTGCGCCAACACATAGCGTTATAAGCGAAACTTGAGTTTTGAAATCTGGACAATTTCAAACTTATTATCTGTTCAAGCAAAGCCTATCGACGCTCGCGCCAACGGCGTGGGCTTTTGCGTAGATTTTGAACAGATAAGGTAGTCCAGAACCTCAAAACTCAGATGAAGCGAACGAAAGGTCACGCTCTTTTTTTGTTGCTTATACATCATCCCAAAGGTAGCGCAAAGGTAGCGCATCCCTTGCTGACTATACGGATACTATAGGGATAGTATAGGGATAGAAAAGGCAGACATACACAAAAGGCAAAAGATAATCACAACCAATAGCAGATAACCAAACCATATATTAACCAACCAAACCACACTATGAACCACAAATTTCTTTTGTTTCTGTTGGCAGCCAGTATGGCATTGAGTGTCACTGCACAGCAGACGAGTGAATCATTTGTCGCCAAGGGCGGCGGACGGCAGCAGGTGTTCCTCTTGGAGAACTATCCGCGCCTGACCGTAAACATACAGGGTGGCGAACCTGTCTTCACGGTCAAAGACCAGCGCAACAACACAATGAGCAACGTCCACACCTGTATCTTCCAAGTGTCAGATGAACCAATCGGCACCGCCACTCCAAGCATCGCAAATGATGCGAAGGACAAACCCAAGAAATATATCCGTAACGGAATGTTGTACATAGAGCGCAACGGTGTCCGTTACAACGCACAGGGACAACGGATTGACTAAAAAAGAGACAAAATATAATTCAGTAATACTATGAAAAAGATACTAATGGCAGTCATGGCCTTGATAATGACAGTCGGCACATTGAGTGCACAAAAACACTTGTACGTTTGGAAAACTGACGGAACATACATATCTGTCCCTGTTAACGAGGTGGACAGTATAGGTTTCTATATGCCCGAGAGCATCGGTGGCAGTGGTGCTACGGACGGTATCGGTGCGTTCTCTGTGAGTGAGACGCAACAGGTAACATTCTCCAAAGGCAACATGCAATATCAAGCGATCACAAATTCGTGGCGTTTTGCGGAGCATCAGTGGGATTATATAGGTGAAACGAACAAGAATATCTCCGATACCTACAGCGGTTGGATAGACCTGTTCGGTTGGGGAACCGGCAATGCTCCCACTATGACAAATCCGAATGCAACTGTTTACGGTACGTTTATTGATTGGGGCATGAATCCTATCAGCAATGGGGGTAATAAGGCTGGTCTGTGGAGAACATTGTCAAAAGACGAATGGGCGTATCTGTTCCACGGTCGTGAGAACTACGACAAACTCTTCGGTATGGGCAGTGTAGAAGGCGTGAACGGCGTGATTCTGTTGCCGGATAATTGGGAAGACGTTAAGCCTTCGGGTGTATCTTTCCGGTCGGGTGTAGAGGAAGGTTTTATATGGAGCACTTCGTACTATACGTGCAGCGGAAGCGGATGTGACCATTTTTCTGATAATACCTATATTGCGAAGCAGTGGGAGGCAATGGAGTTGGCTGGCGCGGTGTTCCTGCCCGCTGCAGGTGGGCGCAGTGTCCTCTTTGGAACGAAGGTCAACAATGCAGGCTCGGAAGGCTGCTACTGGTCCTCCACGCAATACGGCAGTGAAGACGCGTACACACTGGGGTTCAACACCTATCAACTCTACACACAGTGGGGTGGCATGCTCTACAATGGTCTAAGTGTGCGGCTTGTGCAGGTTCTTCAGAATTGACGGGTCTCCCCCGAATCTCTGAACCAAACAGAACCAGACAAATCTGAACCAAACGAAGACATGCATACCAGCAACTGTCAATCAGTTGCCGATATGTTTGTCTGACACAACTACCCGAAAAGTGACTTTGTGTCGTCTGTCGCTACTTTCTGCAGTTTCTATTCAGCGGATTTTGATATGGTCGTCGCGGACAATATAAGTGTCGCCGACCAATTCAGGGAAGAGACCAATCAGTTCATTCTTGAAAGAGAGAGCCTCTTCCTGCGTCCGGAAATCGCCCACACGAACCTTGATAAAAGGAGGGGTGGAGAGTATATAGATAGGTTGGTCGATTGCGTCTTTGAGTTTGGCTTCTAATGTGAGAGCCTCCGACTTGGACTGAACAGGGATATTGGAGGAATAGACTTGGACGCGCCAACCGATACCCTCCTTGCTAACGCCGCTGATACCGGCTATTTTCTCTTGCATCAATTGCGTGATTGACGAGTCCTGCACGATATGTACATTCGGCATATCGGTAAAAATCTGCGGATAAGGCAGCGAGTCGGGTGACGCAGGACTCTGTGCTCTGCCCATTGCAACAAAGGCAAGCAGCAAGGATAGGGTAAGAATATGTTTGTTCATAGTAGTGGTTTGTATGTTTAGTATCTGAATGAACTGCCGCCGACAAACTCGCGCAGGAAACTGGTAGGAGGTATGTTCTTCTCAGGTATGGATTCAAAGTAACTGAGTTCTTTGAGAAGGCGGTGTGCGTCTGTATATTCGTTGGAGTATTTGGGAACTTCGGAGATGATAGGTTCGGCGTGACGTTTGAGTACTGCCAATTCAAATAGCAGCGCAGAGTTGAACATCGCGTCCGCCTCTTCCTGATAAGGGTATATCCACGTCTCTTCGCCCCGTTTGACGCTTTCGTATCGTCCTATAGTGTCCTGTGCCGAGTAACCGCGATAACGGTAGTCGCGGACGATGCGGCGTATGAGTCGCAAGTCTGCTGTAGGAACCCAGTTGTGGTTGTCTAAATTGACGGACGTGATAGCGGATACAAAGACTTTGAAAGTGGCCTTTTTGGGTATATTGGGAATCAGTTCGGGGTTGAGCGCATGTAATCCCTCTATGATACAAATCATATCAGGGGTCAATTTCAGCTTGTTGCCACGATACTCGCGTTTGCCTGTCTCGAAGTTGAACGTTGGCAGCGACACCTCTTTCCCTTCTAACAGGTCGCCCAAGTCCCTGCGGAAAGTGTCCAAATCAAGTGCGTGTAAGTGCTCGAAGTCCCAGTCACCGTTCTCGTCTTTGGGAGTATCTTCGCGGTTGACGAAATAGTTGTCCATAGAGATGACTACAGGCTGTATGCCGTTTACCATCAACTGGATGCGAAGACGCATGGAGAATGTCGTCTTGCCGGACGAAGAGGGACCTGAAATGAGTATGAAACGCGGACGGTCTTCGCGGGAAGCAATCATATCGGCTATCTTCGACACTTTCTTTTCGTGCAACGCTTCGCTGACCTTTATCATCTCAAAGAGGTTCTTGGTCTTGCAGAACTCGTTGAACTCGCCCACATTGGAGATATGAAGCAGTTCGCACCAGTCCATATACTCCTTGAAGATGTCAAACATCTTGTCCTGCTTGCAGAGGTCTTCAAGACGCATCGGGTCCTGCCTGCAAGGAATGCGCAGTAGCATATCATTGTGGTAGGGAATGACATCAAAAAGATGAATATATCCTGCGGACGGCATCAGTACTCCCGTATAGTAGTCGATGAAATTGCCCATTCGGAAGTAGCGGCAATAAGGGTTGCCCAATGTCTTGAAGAGAGTCGTCTGCCCTTCTTTGTGTTCGGTAAAGAGACGGATGACCTCTTTGGTCTGTTTTTCTTCTTCCACGATAGGACAGTCTTCTGCAATAATCCGCAGCATCCGCTCTTTGATGTCCGCTATAACCTGCTCGTTGATGCTCACTTTGTCCCCTTTGGCATCGCGTACGGTACAGTAATAGCCTTTGGATATGGGGTGCTCTATACGCAAATCGCCGTCAGGATACAACTCCCTTACGGCACAAGCCATTACCATCGACAGCGTGCGCACATAACAACGCATTCCTGCTGACGAAGACGCATCAAGAAACTCAATGTCCTTGGGCTTGTAAAGCGTAAAATTAAGGCTCTGGAGCTTGTAGTTAACACGCGCTGCCACTACAGGGTAGCGCAATTTAAGACCAATCTGACTATACAAATCAAGCAATGTCTTGCCGCATTCGATGTCGTAGTACTGATGGTCGTTTTTGCAGTAAATGGTAATTTTGTTCATCGTTTTTCTTTTCGGGCTTGCAAAAGTACACAAAAGTATCGTATCTTTGCAAGCCTAAATGAAAAAAACGAAAGAAAAGCACAGGTTGGACAACCGTCTTAAGACGTTAAAAGCACTATAATAAATAGACAACCAATATATTAAACTTATAAATATGAAAAAGGTCTTTGTTTTCTTATCTTGCTTGGGTCTGCTTTCTTGCGCCAAGAACGAAGCTCCCATTACTTGTCATTGGGAATTTGGCAGAAACGATGTGGAACCCCGCGTAGCGGAAGCCTACCTTACAATCACCAACATTTCCGGCAAAGAGTTGGATTCCGATTGGACACTCTATTTCTGTATGGAGGCGATGGCTCCTGTCTGCCGTGAAGGCGATGAGATTTGCGGTACGCAGATTCAAGGTAGTTACCATTGTTATCGTCCTTCCGACACGTATCGACCCATTCCTGCCGACAGTTCACGCACATACTGCTTGCGTTTCAGAGGTAATGGCATACGTGAGAACAAACACCCTGAAGGACTCTTTATAGTAACGGGCAAGCACCCCGAACCTGTTACAGTTACCTGCACCTATGACAAATATACTCGCCGTGAGCAGATGTTCCGTGCTATCGAAACATGGGAGAAAACACCCTATGCCGATGGCGAATACAGCTATCAGTACAATGCCGACCGTGCTGCCAAACAGCGTATAGAGACAGAGTTCCCGTTCTTCCCGCAACCTAAGAAAGTGGAGTGGGGGGAAACATCTTGCAGCATTGAAGATGCCGTTTGTCAGGTTAGTATGAATGACAATATAGTCCGTGAGGGATATTCTATCCGCTTCACACCCGATACTGTATTTATTGAAGCAGCCGATGAGGCGGGCGTTTATTATGCCAAACAGACTCTTCGCAAGATGAACGCTACTACGAAAGTGAGCCGGATAGAAGACTTCCCCGATTTGCACCATCGTGGCGTTATGCTGGATATAGTGCGCAATTTCTACCCGGCTGACTCCGTGATGCGCGTGTTGGACATAATGGCTGAATGTAAACTCAATACGCTGCACTTCCATATTAGTGACGATGAAGCATGGCGAGTGGAGATTCCCGGTCTGCCGCAACTCACTGAACAAGGTGCACGGAGAGGTTATACACTTACGGAAACAGAATGTCTCTATCCGATGTACGGAGGAGGTTGGGATTATACTGACCCGAAGAATACTGCCAATGGCTTCCTCACACGTGCGGACTATATACGTATTCTGCAATATGCCAAGGAACGTCATATACGCGTCATCCCCGAAATAGATATGCCCGGACACATGCGTGCTTGCAAAAAAGCACTCTCTCCCCTGTTGAGCGATAGTCAGATGGATCAGCGTGCATACAACGGTGCACAGGAATATACCGACAATGTGATTGCCGTTACCAATCCTTATGCACTCACGTTCATTGAGACGGTGGTTAGCGAACTGAAGAAAATGTACGAAGAAGCGGATGCCGAGTTCACCATCTTCAATATCGGCGGTGACGAAGTGCCCGAAGGTTCGCTTACGCACGATGAGCACCAGGCGTTCATTAACGGCGTATTAGACATCCTCCGACGTTACAATCTGCAACCGATGGGGTGGGAGGAGATAACAGAGTTCTGTCGTCCCGAATCGGGCGCAATATGCTATAGTTGGCACAACGGTATGGAAAAACCGCAGCAGATGGCTGATTCCGGTTATCAGGTTGTCCTTGCTACTGCCAATCACCTCTATTTTGATTTCGCATACTGCCGTCATCACGAGGAGAAAGGACTTGACTGGGGAGGCTTCACTGACGAATACCGTGCCTTTGACTGGATTCCGTTGGAGCATACTAATGTAATAGGAATGAACGCTCAGTTATGGGCGGAACCGATACGTAGTTTCCAACAGGTGGAGTGGCAGCTCTATCCCAAGATGTTCGGTCTTGCTGAACGCTCATGGAACAACCATTCGGCTCTTTCTCTGCCGGAGTTCACATCGCTTGTTTATCACTATATGTTGCCTCTGCTCCATGCGGAAGGTCATAACTTCCACCTTCAGCTCCCGGGCATCCATATAGAGGACAATATGGTTTCTATGAACGCCGTGATAGATGCACAAACACCGGACAACTATATCGAATATACGTTGGACGGCGGCACCACGTGGCTGACATACACAGAGCCTTTCGCTTTGGATAAAAATGTACTGCCCGTTGTGACGGACGATTATGGAACGGCTCGTGTTATCAAGGCGCGTTGGCACTATCTTGACCATCTGTCGAATACGACTTGGCTGTGGATTGACTAATATGAAGAATTCTCTTTTGCAAATCTTCCGCTCGGCTGTCTTTGCAGGGGTATGTATAGCCCTTGCCGGATACGGATTTCTGGCGGGAAAGACAGTGGGTATGTTCCTCTTCGTTTTCGGGTTGGCGACTGTGGTCAAATACCGGCTCAAACTCTTTACGGGTACGGCGGGCTTTGTGCAGAACGGCACGGAAATGATGGAACTGATGCTTATCCTTGTGGGCAACTGGGTAGGGTGTTTGATTATCGCGCTCATTGCACGTTGTTCTCCACTGCCTTTGCAGGAAACGGCGCAGACACTGTTGGAGAGCCGTCTGCAAGTGGGCTGGTGGAAAGCAGGTGTGTTGAGTATTGGTTGCGGCATACTGATGACCACTGCCGTTACCTTTGCCCGCAAAGGCAACGAGATAGGCAATTGGATTCCGCTCCTTTTTGCTGTTCCGCTCTTTATTCATTGCGGTTTCCCGCACTGCATTGCCGATGCCTTTTATTATCTGGCCGCCCCCTTTGATTTTTGGGCTGCTAATGCAGGACGTATCTTGCTTTTGTATGCCATGTTGGTAGTCGGCAATTTCGTAGGGTGCAATCTTTATCGGATTATCGTTCCTCCTCAATCGGAATAGCGTATGAAAAACAAAGAGACTGAATATACCGTTCGTGTCGCCGCCGACCTCTTGTCATTCCTTATGAACGCGGTAGGCACGACACGCACAAATGCCAAACGCCTGTTGCAACGTAGGTTGGTGTCAGTCAACGGCGTTGTTGTTTCGCAGTTCGATACACCCTTACAGACAGGCGACAAGGTAACTATTCGCAACGGACAGGGGGCTGCCGAACTGCATCACCCCAAACTGCGTCTCGTCTATGAGGACGATCACCTCATTGTGGTGGAGAAAAAGAACGGTTTGCTGTCTGTTCCTTCAGCCGTTGGTTCGTCCGAAACAACAGCCTATTCTATCCTTCGTGCCTACGTCAGGAAGCAGAATGCGCGTGCCGGCGTGTTCGTGGTTCATCGCTTGGACCGCGAGACTTCGGGACTGTTGGTCTTTGCCAAGTCGGCTGAACTGCAGCACTATATGCGTGAATACTGGCGGCAGATTGTTACCTGTCGCACTTATGTGGCGGTTGCCGAAGGTGTCTTTGACAAGAAGCAGGGGCAGATTCGCTCGTGGTTCACGGAGGACAAACGGAACGCAATGGTCTATTCCTCGCCTGTGGATGACGGAGGTGACCTTGCCATTACCAATTACGAGGTGCTGAAAGAGACGGCAAACACCTCGCTCCCTCTGCCCAACAAAGGAGGATTGTCTCTTGTTGAACTGCATTTGGAAACAGGACGCACCAATCAGATTCGTGTCCACTTGGCTTCAATAGGACATCCCGTTATAGGTGACCGCAAGTACGGGCATGGTAATGACACGGTTCTTGCCAAAGCCTTGCTGCAAAAGAAAACAGACAGGCTCTGCCTGCACGCACGCGTGTTGGAATTTATCCACCCTGTCACCGAACAGACGCTTCATTTTGAAACACCTGTCCCAAAATCTTTTGTCTCCCTTATGGCAGAACATTAACATCGAATAAGATATATACTGAAAATATGAAGAAAGAAGACGTTACAACTGAACAACTGGTTGCCACTATCGTAGAAGGCATCCGCAACAAGAAAGGTCAGCGCATCGTTTCGTTAGACCTCAGAAAAATAACAGAAGCCCCTGTGGAGTACATGGTCATTGCCGAAGGAGGCAGTCCTACGCAGGTCAACGCCATTGCTGATGAAGTGGACTACTATGTGCGTACGCAAACGCATATCCATCCTCTTGCCACTGACGGCAAGCAGAATGCCGAATGGATTGCACTGGACTATGGCACGGTATTTGTACACATTATGTTGCGCCCGATGCGCGAGTATTATGATATAGAAAATCTTTGGAGTGATGGCACAACAACCGAATATGCAGCCGACTAATCAGCCCGGCAACAATACTGAACCCCCGAAGAAAAAAGGCTTATGGAGTTGGTTTCTCTATTTGCTCCTCTTCGGTGCACTGATGTTTTTCTTCTATCCTTCCAATAGCCGGAAAATAGAAAAAGACTTGAGTTATACACAATTCACCTCTTATATCGAGCGGGATATGGTGGAGCAACTGATTGTGTATGACGACAATAGTGCTAAGGCTACTATACGTCCCGAGCAGTACAATGTGGTGTTTGGAAATCCGGAACGGGCACAGGAGGTAAAGGGTATGCTCTCTACGCAAATACCTTCTGTGGAGGAGTTCTCCAAGTACACGGACGAAATCAATGCCCGCCGTAAGGATGCAGGTTTGCAGCCCATTGATATCAAGTACGAGAAATCGAAAGATATATGGTACTTGCTGTTGGTGAACGTCATACCGTGGATACTGATTATAGGTTTCTTTGTCTATATGAGTCGTGGTATAGGTCAGATGGGGGGAGGTATATTCGGTGTCGGAAAAGCCAAAGCCCGTCTCTTTGATAAAGACCAGAAAGACAAAGTAACCTTCAAGGACGTAGCCGGCTTGGAAGGAGCCAAGCAGGAAGTGGAGGAGATTGTGGCGTTCCTTAAGAACCCTGAGAAATATACGACCCTCGGCGGTAAGATACCGAAAGGTGCATTGCTGGTAGGTCCTCCGGGTACGGGTAAGACGTTGCTTGCCAAGGCTGTAGCAGGCGAAGCGGACGTGCCTTTCTTCTCTATGTCAGGTTCCGATTTCGTGGAGATGTTCGTGGGTGTGGGAGCCAGTCGGGTACGTGACCTCTTCCGTCAAGCCAAAGAGAAAGCACCTGCCATCATCTTCATAGACGAGATAGATGCCGTAGGGCGTGCACGAGGCAAAGGGGCTATCACGGGTGGCAATGATGAACGCGAATCGACCCTCAACCAGCTCCTTACCGAGATGGACGGATTTGGTACTAACTCGGGTGTCATCATCTTGGCGGCTACCAACCGTGCGGAAATACTTGACCCGGCTCTGCTTCGTGCAGGACGTTTCGACCGGCAGATTCATGTCGAACTGCCCGACCTGCAGGAGCGCAAAGAGATATTTGGTGTGCACCTCAAACCCCTCAAATTGGACAGCACGGTGGACATCAATTTCCTGAGCAAGCAGACACCCGGATTCTCTGGAGCGGATATAGCCAACGTGTGCAACGAGGCGGCTCTTATTGCGGCGCGCCACGACCGTAAGACTGTCGGCAAGCAGGACTTTATGGACGCTGTGGACCGCATTGTAGGCGGCTTGGAACGCAAAAACAAGATTCTTACGGACGAGGAGAAACGCTCCATTGCTTACCACGAGGCAGGGCATGCCACTATCAGTTGGTTGCTCCAATGGGCTAATCCTCTTGTCAAAGTAACCATTGTCCCCCGTGGAGCGGCTCTTGGTGCGGCTTGGTACCTGCCCGAAGAAAGGCAACTGACCAACAAGGAGCATATATTGGACGAACTGTGCGCTCTCTTGGGTGGACGGGCTGCCGAGCAATGCTTCCTCAACCAGACTTCCACCGGCGCACTCAATGACCTTGAACGTGCCACCAAACAGGCATTTGCAATGGTCGCTTACTACGGTATGTCCGACAAATTGAAGGACATCAGTTTCTACGATTCCACAGGTCGTTATGAGTATGCTATGACCAAGCCGTATAGCGAGCAGACTGCACAAGTGATTGACAGTGAGACTTCGGCTATCATCAGCGGACAGATGGCGCGGGCAAAGCAGATTCTGGAGCAGCATGCCGAACAGCACCATCGCATAGCCGAAATGCTTATTGAACGCGAGGTGATAACCAGCGACGATGTGGAAAGCGTACTTGGACCCAGACCGTGGAAAAGCCGTGGCGACGAGATAATTGAAGAGAACGCCTCCGCCCAATCGGAAGAAAACACTAACGAACAAACTGAATTAAATGCATAAAAGATGAAAAAGACAATGATGACTTTGGGACTGCTCTGTGTAGTCCTCGCTATGTCGGCGCAGCGAACCGACAAGTTACCTGTTGACAAGGACGTGCGCGTGGGTCATTTGGACAATGGACTGACCTACTACATCCGTCACAATGAGCAGCCTAAGCAGCGTGCCGAGTTCCATATTGCGCAAGCCGTGGGTGCTGTCCTCGAAGAGGATAACCAGAACGGTCTCGCCCATTTCCTTGAGCACATGGCTTTCAATGGTACCAAGCACTTTGCAGGAAAGGGTATAATCAACTATTTCGAGTCTATCGGTGTCAATTTCGGTGGCAATATCAACGCCTATACTTCTATTGATGAGACCGTTTATCGTTTGAGCGATGTGCCTACCGTTCGCGAAGGCATTATCGACTCTGCCTTGTTGGTCATGTACGACTGGTCGTGCGGACTGTTGCTTGAGCCGGACGAGATTGATGCCGAAAGGGGTGTCATTCGCGAGGAATGGCGCACGCGTGCCACACCCGGACGCCTGCTCTACAAGGACATTATAGCCAAGAAATACCCTGGTACACAGTACGGCAAGCGCGACGTGATAGGGGATACGGCGGTTATCAACAACTTTGCTTACGATGCCCTCCGCGACTACTACCACAAGTGGTACGGACCCGACCTGCAGGCCATCATCGTTGTGGGAGATATAGATGTGGACCAAATTGAGCAGAAGATTAAGGACTTGTGGAAAGATGTGCCCGCACGTCCCAATCGTGGCGAAAGACCTCTCCATACTGTGCCTTTCAACGACCGTGCGCGTGTCGTTACCGCTTCCAACAAAGAGGCGCAAAGCACCGACATCAATATCGAGTGGTTGCACGAGCAGATGCCGCAGAGTCTGATTAACACACCTTACGAGTACCGTCGCAATATGTGCTTGTCACTTATCAGTTCGATGATGAACAGCCGTTTCGGCGATATGACGCAGGAGCCGGATGCCTCTTTCAAAGGGGCGTGGATAGGCTATGGTGAGGTGGTCAAACTCAAAGATGCTTTTGTGGCTTCTGTCAGTCCCAAGGAGGGACGCGAGACGGAGGCGCTCAAAGACCTCCTCTACCAGCTTGAGAAGATGCAGCGTTACGGCTTCCGTCAGAGCGAACTGGACCGAGTGAAAACCAATTATCTCAATGGCATGGAGAACTCCCTCAAGAGCAAGAACACACGCAGCAACCGCTCGTATGTCAATGAGTACGTGCGCAACTTTGAGGACCACGAATCCATACCCGGTATCGAGTGGGAAGTGCGGTTCGCGCAGGAACAGATTCCTACCATTACTCTTACCGAACTCAATATGATGGTGCGCACGCTCATGCACAACCATCCCACCGTGGCTATTACAGGTCAGGAGAAAGAGGGCATACATATCCCTACTGAGGCGGAAGTGCTGACTATGATGAACGACGTGCAGAACATTGAAATAGAGACACCTGACGAGCTCGTTTACCGCACTCAGTTGGTTAAGAAAGCCCCCAAGGCGGGTAAGATCAAAGCCGTTTCCAAGGACGAACGCTACGGCACTACCGAGTGGACGCTCAGCAACGGCATACGCGTCATCTTCCGTCCTTCCAAGTTCGAGGAGAACAATATCTCCTTGCAGGCGTTCTCTATGGGTGGCTCGTCCCTCGTCAAGACCGAAGACCTG
>CADAAF010000040.1 GCA_902785805.1 uncultured Bacteroidales bacterium
ATGATTTTGATAGAAAAAAAGAAACGTGGAACTGGATATGTATTAGCATTAACAAATAATAACAACGATGGAAACACTAAATCATAACGTTAAAATAGCAATTCTTAGGACACTTCAAGAAATCATGAATGCCGACGGCATCATTCATGAAAACGAAGTGGAATATATGAACAAAGCCATTATTTCGTTTGAATTGGACGAAAGCTGCAAGACTGATGTGGAGAAACTTGATTTGCCACAAGCGATTGAGGAAATCAAGACTCTTGACTACGACCAGAAAATGCTGGTCGCTCAGATGATGGGCAAGATGATTGTCATTGACAAGGATATCAATTACAACGAAGTAAAATTATATAATGCTTTCTGCGAGTCATGCAACATTGAGAAAGACTTCAATATTGATGAGTACCCAGAATACACATTAAGTGGTCCGTTTGTCAATCCAGAAGACATAATGAATAATACTTGATGGTTATACCGAACCGATGTCCGAATACAATTTAGCAAAAGGCACGATCACTTCGTGTGCGGACGCAATGAACGAAGAAACAATAAAGGCATTCCGTGAGGAGTGCCTTTGTTGCGGATATGCCAAAATGTTATGCGTGTGGATGTTACTCTTTACTTATTTGTAGAATGCCGGTCATTCCGGAAAAGCGGTTGTGCTCTTCGCCGGAAGCGTTTGTGGCGTTGTTTTATATTTGTTTGGTTATTAGTGTTCCCTATTCTGTTGTTACGGTGAGGTGCCAGTGTGATTAGTGTAGTAACCCAATAATATCCCAATAATCACCCAATAATCACCCAATAATATCCCAATGCTATATGCTGAAAATATGCTGATAAAGACTCTCTCTGTTACCCGTGTTAAGGAACTTGCAACAGGGATAACAGAGAGAGATTTCGGTAAGGAAAAGGAGGGAATAGAGATGGGGTTCGGTACGGGAAAGGGGGTAATAGAGAGAGATTTCGGTACGGGAAAGGGGGGAATATAGAGAGTTCGCGGTACGGGAAAGAGGTTAATAGAGATGGGTTAGTGCAGCATGGGAGATAGGGCAGTATGGGAGTTCGTGCAGCATGGGGTTAGTGCAACATGGGGGGGTAGCGCAGCATAGGAGTTAGTGTTGCGCGGGGTTCGTGCAGCATGGGGTTAGTGCAACACGAAGGGTCGCGCAGCATGGGGTTAGTGTTGCGCGGGGTTAGCGGTAGATGGGGGTAGGGCAGTATGGGAGTTAGCGCAGCATAGGGGGCGGGCCCATGGGGATGCGGTTGGAGCCGGGAGTGTTGCCGGACTCGATGGCTTCCTGCATATAGCCGCCCATCCCTTTGGCTTTGAGATTGCCCATACGGTTGAACTTGTAAGTGAAGGTGAGCAAGAAATAGGTAGGCAGGGTGTTCGCCTTCTGATAACGGACATAGTTCTCACCGATGGTCTGCACGATGTTCTTCTTCTGGTGGAGGATATCGAACGCCCTGAGTGAGAGGGTGGCGTTGCTCCACGTTTTGTCGATAGAGGCATTGAGCAGAATCTCGTTGACATCGGTCAGTCCGGTATAACCGTAACGGGCAGTGTAGCCGCAGTCCGCCGAGATATTCCACGATTTGGGCAGGTGCAGTTGTATGTCGCCTGTTACAGTCCAATCGACGACGTTGGTTACGGAGTTGGCAGCCAAGCTGTTCTGCGTGCGCGAATACCGTACATTGCCGTTGATGCCGACATCCACTATGTCGTGCGTGAATCGCAGCGTCAGGTTCTCGCTCAGGTTGAGGTTGCCCGTCAGACTCTCTTCGCCCAAACCGAACGTGTTCTGACTAATCCATTTCTCGATGACGGACGATGTTCCCTCGCGGCTGATGTATGCCAGACGCTGGTTGTACCCGATGGCCGTGCGCGTATGGAACTGCATGAGTTTGTTGGCAAAAGGAGTGTTGAACATCAGGTCGGCACTTATGTCCCACGGGACCCCCGCTGCGTTGACGGTCTGCTGGTAGAGTTTGCCGGTCTCGTCGTAGATAGAGTTGTTGACCAGTGCGTCCTGCGTGACATTGCCGTGCAAGCCTGTCATGAGGCTCCAGAACTTGTCGGCATCGAACTTGGAATACATACCGTGGATAGCGTGCTGGAAGGCCGGACGCAGCCCCAAGTTACCAACTGTCTCATTCATAGCGTCGGAGTTATTTCGCACCGGCTCCATCTGATTGACAGAAGGTTGGGTGTTGGTACCGCGATAGAAGATACGCGCAAACTCCTTCTTGCCGAGTTTGTATTTGAGTCGCACATTAGGGCTCCAGTTCCACGCATAGATGGTAGTGTCACGGTGCAGGGTAGTGCCGTAGTAGGTCATGTTGTGGGTCTGTGAAGGGTTGAACTGGGCACCCGCAGTGAGGTCCAAGTTGTCCTTGATGAAGCGGTAGTTGAGTCCGACCGCCTCCTGGAAGAAGGTGTTATTGAGTCGGTTGGAATAGTCGTTGCTGAAGAGGTAGTCTTTGGCAGCGAGGTTGTAGTCGAACTGGTCTTTGTTGCTCTGTCGGAGGTTGGTGGCGAACATGAGCGTTGTTTCGAGGAAATGGTTCTTGCCATAGATAGGCTCGACGTATGATGCCCGCAGCCGCAGATTGACCGCGTCGCTGCCGGAATTGGTGTATTGGTTGACCTTGGCACTGTCTCCGAGATTGTCGTGTGCATAAGTGTTGGTCTTGCCTTTGGTGTCGGTGAACTGCACGTTGCCATTGAGCGTCAGCGAACGTCCCAGACGGAGGAACTTATGGTTGTAGATAACACGCAGCCGTGCCCCTATCTCGTCCGAATTGGAGAAGCGGTTCTGGTAGCCGTCACTCATCTGTGTGCTGTCCGATAGACGCATATAATTGTACGCCGAATAGCCGTCGGAGCGTTTGTTGGTATAAGTGACGCGGGGCTGGAAGATAATCTTGTTGAGCGTGTCAATCTGGTACTCAAGTTCCAAGCGTGCCTGCACGTCCCACGCCCAGTTGCGTTTGTTGGTGGAGTCGAGGTTATGATAAGTCTCGTCGCCTGAGTAACTGTCCTTGGTAGCAGCCGAAGCCGTGGTGTTGTAGGAATGGTTGAGCGTTCCGTCTCCGCCGAAAGCCATCGATGTCTGGCTGTCAATCTTTTTGAGGTTCTTATTGAGGTCGATGTTGGTGTTTACTCCGAGGTTCTCGCTCCACGTGATACCCGAGTTGTTGCTTCCCGAGAAAGAGCCTCTTCCTCGTCCGGAGCGTATGTCGTTGGTGTTGTTGGCACTACCGATGATGGTGGTTTGGCTCTCGCCCGCGAGGATGTTGGTGAAGATGCCCGCCGTGTACCGGAAGTCGTCCTCGAAGAAGTGTTTGGTTCTTTCGCCCGCCGTTTTGCCGTACGCGGGGTCGCCGTAGTTGAACCAGCCTTCGTTCTGTGTGACCATATCGGCACCCGCGCCTACGTTGTAGTTGCCGAAGACACCTTTCTTGCGGTTCTCCTTGAGAGTGAGGTTGATGATACGTTCGGTCTCATCGTCCTCGAATCCGGTCATCTTGGCAGTCTCGGACTTCTCGTCAATGACCTGTATCTTTTCAATCATTTCTGCAGGTACGTTCTTGGTGGCCGACTGCACGTCATCGCCGAAGAACTTCTTGCCGTCAATGCGTACACCCGTTATCTTTTCTCCGTTGATGGTGACGTTGCCTTCCTTGTCCACCTCGACGCCGTTCATCTTCTTGAGCAGGTCTTCGACCATAGCGTTCTCGTTGACCTTATAGGCGGCGGTGTTGTACTCGATGGTATCACCCTTGACCACCATTTCAGCAGCATGCCCTTTGACATCCACTTCGCCTAATTTCTGCACCATCTCATTGAGTTTGACGGTGGGCGCAGTAATCACTTTGGCCTCTCCGCCTTTCTTGGCACTGACTTCAATGGCGACTGCCTTTTCCTCAAAGCCGATGGCAGAAACGATGAGCCGGTACTGACCTTCCGATATGCGTTGCAGATAATAGACACCGTCAATGTCCGCCTGCGTGCCCTGTACCATAGAGGAGTCCTTGTAAAGCCGCACGGTAGCGAGTTCAACAGGGTCCCCCGATGTGGCGTTAATCACTTTTCCCGTAACAACGTATTGTGCTGAAACAGAAAGGCATGAGAGTAAGCAAAGAATAAAGATTGGATGTTTCATAAATGGGGGTTGTGTATATTGTAAGTACCTGTCATACAGAAAAACAATATGGTAGTACAAAAATCGTGCCAAAAGCCATATTACTTGGTGTTTTGCATTTCGACCAACTTGCGGTAATAACCGTTGAGAGCGAGGAGTTCGTCGTGCTTTCCCTGCTCCACAATCTGTCCTTCGTGGAGAACGCAGATGAGGTCAGCGTGCCGTATGGTGCTGAGTCTGTGAGCGACGACCAGCGTAGTGCGGTCGGTCATCAGTCTTTCAAGCGCCTGCTGAACGAGTTGCTCGCTTTCGGTGTCAAGCGCCGAGGTGGCTTCGTCGAGGATGAGGATAGGCGGGTTCTTAAGGATAGCCCGTGCGATGGATATGCGCTGCCGCTGCCCTCCCGACAAGCGGCTTCCGCGATCGCCGATAGTGGTCTGATAGCCGTCGGGTGTAGCCATAATAAAGTCGTGGGCATTGGCAATCCGTGCGGCATCTTCGACCGCCTGCTGCCACGTTTTGCCAAAGGGAGCCGGTTGGGAAGTGTCCACTCCGAAGGTGATGTTGTTGTAGAAAGTGTCGTTGAAGAGAATGGCTTCCTGATTGACATTGCCCATGAGTGCTCGCAAGTCATAGGTCCGCACGTTGCGCACGTCTTTGCCGTCAATGAGTATGTGTCCTTCATTGACATCGTAGAAGCGCGGCAGGAGGTCAGCCATCGTCGTTTTGCCGCTTCCCGACTGCCCCACCAAGGCAATCATTTTGCCACGCGGAATAGTCAGCGACACATCGCGCAGAACAGGTTGTCCTGATTGGTAGGCGAAAGAGACATGCTCGTAGCGCACCTCTTTCTCAAACGACTGTAGCGGTAGTGGCTGAGCGGGTTCGGTGATGTTGGAGCGCGTGTTGAGTATGCGGTCAATCCGCTCCAAAGAAGCCAATCCGCGACGGACACTATAGGAAGCCTTGCTCAAGTCCTTAAAGGGATTGATGATACTATAGAAGATGACAAGGTAGTAGATGAACGTGGCGGCATCAATGGAGGAATGTTCACTGAGAATGAGTCCTCCCCCGTACCACAAGAGGACAGCAATCATCACCGTACCGAGGAACTCGCTCACGGGGTGGGCAAGGAAATAGCGGCGGTTGATGCGGTTGAAAGTGCGACGTGTGGAGTTGGCATCAGCGGCAAAGCGGTCGCGCAGTTTCTGCTCGGCGTTAAAAGCCTTGACCACGCGCAGTCCGCCAAGGGTCTCCTCTATCTGCGTGAGCAGGTCGGCAGTCTGCTCCTGTCCCAAAGAGGACGTGCGCTTCAAAGACCGACCGATACGTCCGATAAGAAGCCCTACCAACGGGAGCAAAATGAGCACAAACACAGTCAGTTGCCAAGAGAGGAAAAAGAGCGTAGCCAAGTAGATGACAATCATCAGCGGGTCCTTGAAGATGATGTCCAACGTGGACATAATAGACGCTTCCACCTCGTTGACATCGTTGGTCATACGCGACATGACATCCCCCTTCTTCTCTTCGGTGAAGAAGCCTATGGGGAGAGAGACCACTTTGTTGTAGAGCATAATACGCAAGTCGCGCAGCACGCCCGTGCGAATGGGCACCATATAGAAGTTAGCCAGCCACGCAGTCAGGCATTTAAGGAAAGTGGTCAGCACAAGAAACAATCCTAACAGCACCAATACGAACCCTGCACCTCGCGTGTCCATAGTCTGCTGCAAGTAGAAATAGACGTTCCCCTTGAGTGCTTCCGTTATTTCCCCGATAGCCATTCCGCGTGTGACAGGCGTATAGGCTGCTTGTGCATCGCTGATGCCGAAAAGCAGTTGTAGGGCTGGAATGACAGTGGCAAAAGAGAACAAAGACAAGACGGTGGAAAAGAGGTTGAATAGGAAATTCAACACCACTTTCCATTTGTATGGCGGAATGAACCGGGCAAGAAGTCTCAGGATATGCATTTGTTCAGGTAATGGTTGATTTTCTCCAAGAGCAGTTGTTCGTCAGTGAGTTGGATGCTTATTTCGATGGGGTAGAGTTTCTTCATCAGTTCGTCGGGCAGTTGGTCAGCCAACAGCCGTGCGTAGTCTTTTTCGGTAGTAAATACATAGTCGACTTGTGCTGCGGCTTCGGTTATGCGTTGAATATCCGCTGCTTTGAATCGGTGATGGTCGGAAAAAGCGAGGTGCGTCAGGTTGTCGTTACCGTCCGGTGAAGCCTGCCGGATGTATTGAACGAGGTATTCGGGTCGTGCGATACCGGTGAGCAGCAGTGCTTTCTTGTATTTTGGTAATGGTTGATAGCGAATAGACGAGAAGAACAGGTGCTGATAGGCAGGGAGTTGCAGCCGGTTGCTCATTACGCGCCGGTCGATAGGTGTCATCGTGTCGGGGCATTTGGTTATGACCACAGCATTGGCTCTGTTGCTCTGCCGCGCAAAGTCCCGCAGTCGTCCGTAGGGTATCAAGTGGTCGTCCGTGTAGAGGCAATCGGCTGTAGAAAGCAGGATGTAGAATCCGCACCGCAACCGCAAGTACTGATATGCATCGTCCAAGAGCACGACTTGTATGTCAGGACAAAGTTTGAGCAGTTGTTCGATACCTTCCACGCGGTTCTTGCATACGGCAATGGGAATGTGCGGGAATTTGCGGTGTAGTTGCATACATTCGTCGCCTATGTCGCGGGCTGTACTATCGGTGGCAGCCAAGACGCAACCGCAAGAGCGACGGCGATAACCGCGCGAGAGAACCGCCACTTTATAGCGGGGACTCAACTTGCGAATGAGCCATTCAATCTGTGGCGTTTTGCCGGTACCGCCTACTGCCAAATTGCCTACGCAGATGGTAGGGATATTCACCTCCTTAATGCGCAGCAAGTGAATGTTGTAGAGCATGTGACGGATACCGATTGCCAATCCGTACAGCCACGACAGAGGGGCTAACAATATGTTGCTTCTGTTCCCCAAGGTTTGTCAGCGGATATCGGGGAAGTGCATCAGCGTCATTACGCGGGGTTGTTTGCACAGTTCCTTGAAGTGCATGATCAGTTTCTCTTCGTCGCTTGATGTGTCGAAAGCCTCCATCAGTTGGGTGTAGAAGTCTTTCCGTGCGGGGTAGCAGGTCAGTTGGTAGTCGGTCAGTTGCGCCAGTTCGGCGGCTTTGGCAACGGCTTCGTTGATACCTCCGGTCTCATCCACCAAGCCGATGCCGATAGCATCTTTGCCTAACCATACACGTCCTTCGCCGATAGCCTTAATATCTTCTTGCGTGGTGTGACGCCCTTCGGCACAGCGGCGCGTGAAGAGGTCATAACCACGTTCAACCATCTGCTGCATCATAGCGCGTTCTTCGGTGTTCAGACCCTTATACATAGCATTGACCTGCAAGTCAGAGTGGCTGTTGGTCTTGATACCGTCGATGTCCACTCCCACTTTGTTACGAATACCATTCATGTTAGGTATAAGACCGAAAATGCCGATTGAGCCTGTAAGCGTAGTGGGTTCGGCGAAGATATAGTCGGCACCGCAGGATATATAGTAGCCTCCGCTGGCAGCATAGTCACCCATAGAAACCACCACGGGCAGTCCTTTTTCACGCAGGGTCTGTATGCCGTGCCAAATCTGTTCGCTTGCGTCTGCACTGCCGCCCGGGCTGTTCACACGGAAGACGACAGCCTTGATGTCCTCGTCCTCATGTATTTTGTTGATTTCTTTGAGCATTTTGGTGCCAACTATGCCGTTGCCTTCGGAGTCGGTTATTTCACCTTCTGCATAGAGGATGGCAATCTTGTTGTCCGCATCGTTCTTTTTAGCAGGAATACTTGCCAAAGCGGATGTGGAAATGGTGTTATAATCTTCGGTGCCGGTCAGACGAACAAGCAGCGAGTCTGTTTCAGAAGCATAAATCAAGCGGTCTGCCAAGCCGTTCTGAACGCATGCCTCGGCAGGTTGCAGCCCCATATACAGGTCGGCATACCGGTTCAGGTTATCAGCCGTTATATTCCGGCTCTGCGACACGCCTTCCACTAATTCGTTCCACAGACCATCCACATATTGTTTGGTTTGCTGGCGGTCAGCCTCCGACATACCGGTCAGGATATACGGCTCGACGGCAGACTTGAATGTACCTACTTTGAGTACCTGCATCTCAACGCCCAGTTTGTCTAACAGACGCTTGAAATACATCTTGTTGGCACTCAATCCGTCCCAGTCAATCGTGCCGACAGGGTTCAAGTAAATGCTGTCGGCGACGGATGCCACGTAGTAGTTGGTTTGCGAGTAGGATGCAGCGTATGCGATGACGAACTTGCCAGACTCTTTGAAGTCAATCAGAGCGTTGCGCAGTGCACGAGCGGAGGCAAATCCCATTTGCATCTCGCCTTCTTTGAGCAGGATGCCGCGTATCTTGTCATCTTCTTTGGCAAGACGGATATTGTGCAGCAGGTCGTCCAATCCTACCACTTCGCTTTTGTTGTAACCCGGGATGTCGCTCATAGCGGAGGCGAAAGGATTGTCCTCCTGCCCCTGTTCCACCAAGGTACCTTTCATCTTGAGCACATAAACGGAGTTGGGCTCAAGAGTAACGCTTGATGAGAACATTTTACCTAACCAGATGCCCGATAAAACAGAGCATGCGATGTAAATAACGATGAAAATGATAATGCCTTTCAGGCATCCGCTTTTTTTCTTGCGCGGTTGTTCTTGTTCGTTCATAATGTCTTGATTTTTATTGGTTGTTATTCTTTATTGAGTCGGAAGGAGCGGCGATGGTAAGGCGTTATACCGTACTGCCGTATGGCTTCATAGTGGGCAGGAGTGGGGTAGCCTTTATTGGTGTCCCAGTGGTACTGCGGGTATTGCTCGTGAAGGCGGTTCATATAGTCGTCGCGATAGGTCTTGGCGAGGACTGAGGCTGCGGCTATAGACAGATACTTCCCGTCTCCTTTGACAACCGTGTCGGCAGGTATGGCCGGAAATCCGTAAGGTTTCCACTTATTTCCGTCCACAATGATGTGCTGCGGTGTGATTGTCAGTTGGTCCAAGGCGCGATGCATAGCCAGCAGAGCTGCCTGCAGTATATTGATGCGGTCAATCTCTTCGGCTGTCACTTCGCCCACAGCCCACGCTACCGATTCTTTTTCGATGAGCGGTCGCAGTACATACCGCTCGTGTTCCG
This sequence comes from uncultured Bacteroidales bacterium, assembly GCA_902785805.1. Taxonomy (GTDB): domain Bacteria; phylum Bacteroidota; class Bacteroidia; order Bacteroidales; family Paludibacteraceae; genus Colicola. The sequence goes on from CADAAF010000040.1 coordinate 9,329, forward strand.
TCATCTGTTTGGAGTCGTTGAGTTGCTCCCATCCGCAGCTCAGTTGCTCTTCCGGCGGGAGGATGACTGCTGCTGCAAACACGCTGCCTGCCAACGGTCCGCGACCTGCCTCGTCACAGCCCGCTTCCAATACATTCGCTATGTAGTAAGTTAGCAACATCGTGTTATTAAAAAGGGTAACCAATAGCAAAGTGGAGTGTTACATCGTCTTTCCAGTTGAGGTTATTGGCAGCCGTGCGCCATTGCTTGCTGTCGTAGTAGATACGTGTCGGGTCGTAGAGTTTGACACCAGCGTCCACACGGAACAATAGGAAACGCAAATCAAACCGAACCCCAAATCCATAACTCCAAGCAATCTGCTTGTAGAACTCATCCCACTTAAATTCTCCATGCGGCTGACTGTCATAATGTTGTATAGTCCAGATATTTCCGGCATCCGTGAAAGCTGCCAGTTCGAGGAAGTTCCAAACACGCCAACGGTACTCTGCGCTCAAGTCCAGATGGATGTCACCTGCCTGATTATCATAGTCTATGCGCGTTCCATCGCCGTGGTATGCACCCGGACCGAGTGTCCTTGCCACCCATCCGCGCACGTGGTTGCTGCCGCCCGCAAAGTACCGTTTCTCGTAAGGAATAGACTGCGAGTTTCCGTAGGGCAGAGCCACCCCGGCTGCGGCGTGCCAGACCAACCGATGTTTGTCGGTAATGATATGATTGTAGGTGAAATTGACATCCAGTTTGAAGTATTGAGAAAAAGCGACATTCCCGATTTTATAGATGCCGTCTTCGGGTGTTTTCAGGAAGAGTTTGCTTGCGCCATAGAACACGTTTCCCGCCGTCTCTGCAAAGCCGTAGAAAGTCAGATATGAGCGGGTAGGGTGCATTCGGCTGTAACCTGAGTAGCGGCAACTATAGTTAATGGCCTCAATGAAGTGGTTCTCGTAGGAGTACTTGAGAGGATTCTGACTGGTGATAAAGCGGTTGCGGAACTCCTCGCTCACCCACGGCAGATAGACATAACTGAGGTCAATGAAATTGAACGTGTGGGTCCATCCTTGCGTCAGTTGCGGCAAGCGATAGCCTAATGACGCATTGGCTATTGTTCGGGTAAACTCGTCAGGGCGTTTCTGATAGTGGTAACCCGCAGCCACTTTCAAGTGATTGGCAAAGGCTAATGATGCGTTGGCTTTGGCTTCTATTGCCCGTCCGCCGTTGGCACGCCACTCGTAACTGCCGTTCAGTCCCAGCTGCAATTCCTCGGCACCCTTGAACAAGTTGCGGTTGATATATCCCACTCCGGCTGCTATTCCCCAATCGCCGTTGGAGTACGTACCTTCGACCTCGGTAGAAATAGAGTTCAACTTTCCGCGCGACATTACCACATGGCAGTCTAACGAGTCGGCACTCACTTCGTCAAAAGATATATCCACATAGCGAACAATCCCCAATTGGTTGAGCATTTCGTAGGTCTGTTCTACCCGGCGTTCGTTGTACAGCTCGCCCGGTCGGATGCGGCAGTTATGGCGCAAGGCGGAAGGACGCATCAGCGGCTTACCTACCCATGTATATTCGTATCCCTTATCTTCTTCCCGTTGAAGAACGGTGGAGTCGGGCAGGTATGCAGGGTCGTAATCGGTATGGAAACATACGCGTCGGATTGTGTACTTGGTAAAGAGGCGTTGACGGTCGGTATCGCTCATTCCTGCCACCGTTGGCGACATACGCATCTCTATGTCCACTTGCTTGCCTCCCGCAGTACTATCTGCCGTATATCGCAGATAATCTTTCTGCAGATGGTAGTAACCCATTCGGCGCATACGACTTGCTATACGGGCGCGCTCATTGTCCAATACGGTAGCATCAAAGTTTTCGCCATCGTGAATAAGTGTCCTGCGCTCATCCTGTGCTGTTTCGCGTAAGTCCTCCGATTCGGGCAGGTCATAACTATGCCGTCTGATTCGGTAGGGTTCGCCCGCATTCACGCGATAGGTAATCATCACGCGGTCGTCCTTCAAGTACTGCAGGTTGGTATCCACTGTGCATAGGAAATAGCCTTTGCTCTGCATGGCTTTCGTCAATTCTTGTCTGCTTGCTTCTGCCAACATCGGATCATAGACCTCCGGCGGCTCGCCCATCCTTTTAGCCACCCGAGACCACCAGCGGTCGATTTTTTTTGTTGTATCGGTGGGGGCAGTGTTGTAAATATCCAACTGAAGTTTCCAGAATCCCAAAATCTCTGTGTTGTGCGTCTGCTTCAGATAACCCTTCAAATCGTTGGGATTCACGTCATGCGTGTCGTTCACCACGATGCGTGTCTTGTATAGCAGGTATTTGCCTTCTGGCACAAACTTAGCCGTATGGCACGCTGAAAGCAACAGCACGCTCATTAGCATCAGTATGACACGACAAGGGCGCATCTTGACCGGTCGGGTGGGAGTCGTTTAGGATTAAACCATTGAGAAAGCGACATCCATCATCTGCGTGAAGGAGTTTTGCCGTTGCTCGGCAGTGGTGGCTTCTCCGGTGAGGATATGGTCGCTTACGGTGCAGATAGTGAGTGCTTTTTTCCCTGCCCTTGCTGCGTTCATATACAGAGCGGGAGCTTCCATCTCATCTGCCAGAACGCCCATCTTGGTCCAGTTCTTCTTTCGTTCGTCTTCGCAGTAGAATATGTCCGCTGAGAAGACGTTACCCACGAAATACCGATAGCCCAGCCGTTCGCAAGCGTCCACTGCGGCGCGTACCAGTCCGAAGTCGGCTATGGGTGCATAGGTACCCGGAAGGTTATACTGGGCTGCATAGTTGCTGTCGGTACAGCACCCCATAGCGATAATCAAATCGCCCAAATGGACGTAGGTCTGCCGAGCACCGCAGGAACCGACACGGATAATAGTGTCCACATCGTAGAAATTATACAGTTCGTAGGAGTAGATGCCGATGGAAGGAATGCCCATACCGTGCCCCATTACGCTTATCTCTTTGCCGTGGTATGTGCCGGTAAAGCCTAACATACTGCGCACGTTGTTAATCTGACGCGGGTTTTCCAAAAAACGGTCTGCCATAAATTTGGCGCGCAACGGGTCGCCCGCCATAATCATTGTCTTGGCTATTTCGCCATATTGTGCCCCGATATGAGGCGTTGGTACCTGATTTTTCATATAGTCATCAATTTTTAATTATCAATTATTAATTATCAATTATCAAGCGGTTCGCTTTTTGCAGGTCTTCGGGCGTATCAATGCCAATCGACTGCTGTTCGCTGACTGCCACGCGAATGGTGATGCCGTTTTCTAACCAGCGCAACTGTTCCAGACTTTCTGCTTGTTCCAAGGGTGAAGGTGGGAATAGAACGATACGCCCGAGTACATCCCCGCGATAGGCATACATCCCTATGTGACCGTAGTGGCACTCTTTTTCGAGCCACTGTGACTGCGGAATGCCGCGCAGATATGGGATGACGGAACGGGAGAAAAGGATGGCATGCCGGTCGGTGTTCGAGAAAACTACCTTCGGCGTATTGGGGTTGGACAAAGCCTCCCAAGTGTCTGTCTTGCGGAAGGGTCTGACCAAAGTGGCTATCTCGGTGGACGATGCATTATCTTGGGCAGACTGCATTGTGAAGAGTCCGCATAATGCCGTTATCTGCTGCGGCTGAATGAACGGTTCGTCGCCCTGTATGTTGACCACGATAATCTCATTGTCAGACAAACCGTGCAGCTGTTTATACCAAGGCGATTGCGGGTCGTTTTTCATTTTCTCGTAAGCCTCGAGGCACCGTTCCGTGCCGCATTGATGGTCGGTACGGGTCATTACCACTTCGCCTCCAAAGCCTTTGACGCAGTCGTATATACGCGGGTCGTCGGTGGCTACCACCACATCGTCCAATGCTTTTCGCGCTTGTACATATACGCGTTCAATCATCGGCTTGCCGCCAATCATTGCCAGCGGCTTACCCGGGAAACGGCTGCTCGCCCAACGTGCCGGTATGATTCCGATTACTTCCATACACATCCGATTATTGCGCGCAAAGATACAGCAATATTTTTATTCTTGCAAACTACTTGATGACTTTGGCTTTTATGCCGTCGCGTTCGAGCAGTGCGTTGATGGTGGGTTCACCGCTGCGGAAACGATGATAGAGTTCGGATGCTTTTTCCGTGCCGCCTTTCTCAAGGATGTTTTCGCGGAAGAGTTTGGCTGCCTTTTTGTCGAAGATAGAGCCGTTGGTTTTTTGTGCCTGTTTGAAGACGGAGAACGCATCGGCATCCAGCAGTTCCGACCACTTGTAACTATAGTATCCTGCCGCATATCCGCCGGAGAAGATATGTGTGAACGAAGCCGCCATCTGTGTGCCGTACACGAGCGGCATGACTTGTACTTGCACCATAGCCTCGTCGCTGAAGCGGCAAACCGACTCTACCGTACCGATGGACTCATTGACCTCAAACGGTTCTTGGAGGCTGTGCCAAGCCATATCGAGGTAGCCGAAACTGAGTTGGCGTACACAGGCATAAGCAGCGTGATAGGTCTGCGAGGCGTGCATCTTGTCAATCAGTTCCTGCGGAATGGTTGCGCCCGTCTGATAGTGCTTGGCAAAGGTGTCGAGGAACTCTTTTTCGTCGATGAAGTTCTCATTGAACTGCGAGGGCAGTTCGACAAAGTCGCGAGGCACGTTGGTACCGCTTTGTGAAGCATATTGGCAGCGGGTGAGCATACCGTGCAGACCGTGTCCGAACTCGTGGAGGAAAGTGCGCACCTCATCGTAGGTGAGCAGGGCGGGTTTGTTTTCTTCGGGATTGTCGGAGATGACGGGACGTGTGAAATTCATCACGTTGACTATGTGCGGCCGATGGTCTTTGCCGTTGCGTATGTACTGCGATTGGAAATCATTCATCCACGCTCCTCCGCGTTTGCCGTCACGCGGGTGGAAGTCAGCATAATAGACAGCGAGGAACTTGCCCTTGTCGTCATATACTTCGTAGGCGGTTACTTCGGGGTGATAGACTTGAATCTGCTTGTTCTCTTTGAAGGTCAGTCCGTAGAGCCGTTGGGCGAGTCCGAAGACGCCTTTCTTGACATTCTCCAACTCAAAATAGGGACGCAGGTCATCGTCGGAAATGCTGTATTTCTCTTGTTTGAGTTTTTTGCTGTAGTAACTCCAGTCCCATGGCTGCAATTCGGCATAGAGTCCTTTTGATTTGGCATAATCCTGCAGTTCTTTTACTTCCTCCTGTGCAGCAGGCATATAGGCATCGCGCAGGCGGTCAAGGAGACTATACACATTTTCGGGCGTATCCG
>CADAAF010000041.1 GCA_902785805.1 uncultured Bacteroidales bacterium
TGATAACGATGTCAGCTTCCGCCTGTTTGGAGATAGCGTGCTGAAGCACGGTCTTGCCTGTACCGAAAGGACCGGGGATGAAGCCCGTACCGCCCTCGCAGATGGGGTTGGCGGTGTCGATGGTACGCACACCCGTTTCCAGCAGACGGAATGGACGCGGCTTCTCGCGGTAGGCGGTGATGGCTTTCTTCACGGGCCATTTCTGAATCATCGTTACCTTGTGGTCGTTACCTTCGCTGTCAGTCAGGACTGCCATCTCGTCTTCGATGCGGTATTCGCCTGCTGGAACTATTGATTTGACCGTGTAAGTGCCTTCAAACGTGAAAGGAACCATAATCTTGTGCGGTTGGTGGTTCTCGTCCACTTCACCCAACCAAGCGGCGGCTTCTACTTTGTCTCCCGGTTTGGCAAGAGGTGTGAATTTCCATTTCTTTTCCTTGTCAAGCGGGAAGTTGTATTCACCGCGCTGGAGAAAGACACCCGTCAGTTTGTCGAGGTCGTTCTGCAGACCGTCATAGTTGCGGCTGAGCAGACCGGGACCGAGAGTCACCTCTAACATGTGCCCTGTGAATTCTACTTCGTTGCCAACTTTCATCTGCCATCAGACGGGTTTCACCCAGCCGGATATAGCAGATTTCGTTTTGCGAAACAGGTCCATCCACCTCCACTGTAACGAGGTTGGCGATGATACCCTTTACTTTTCCTGTTGTCATTGTATGTCTTATTTATAATTATTCATTTACAAGTTGCACGCCTTTCTTCATATCTGCCACCATAGCACGGAAGACTTGTTCACCCTGCTCGACGGTGAGTGCAGACCAGCGTTGAAGCATCCCTGCCTCCAAGTAGTAAGCCAATACCAGTTCGATGGAGAAGACGTAGAAACGGGTCTTGTCTTCAAGCCATGCAAAGCGCAATGCGTCCGTCCGTTTCTCCCGCTCCATCAGGTTGTCGATGGCAGCAAGGTCAAGTATGTCTTGCAGATTGTCCATCACTCCGCCTAAACCGAAGTCTTTCTGCTGGGTGTGTGTACGGAGGATGTCAGCCACTTCGTTGTGTCCCACTATGGCTTTGCGCACATCAAAACCGTGTTTGCGACAGATAGACGCCACAAGCACGTTGTTCATATCCTGATTGAAAGCATACCATTCGCGCACGAAACGGTTCTTGGATTTTTGTCCCAAGTCATAGAGCAGTGCGGCGCGCAGGTCGGCTTCCGAAAGCACGGATGCGGCATCGTCCCACCATACGGGCTTGTCCATGTCGTTTGTGTCGGGGGCTTGGTAGCACGTATAAAGTGCGCTGATTGTGTCCGACTCGGGAGTCATACGGAGTTGGTTCAGCAACGGCAAGTCGCTTGGTTTAAGCGACTCCTCCAACAGCGTATTCAATTCGTCGGAAGAAACAGGGGAGGGTGCGCCCGCTTTCAGGTCGGGTAACCCCGCCAGTAAACATTCGTAACCCATAGTTAGAACAGCATCTCAATGAGTTGGGGACGGAGGAACTCTTTGAAGTAAGCCACCAGTTCCTCTTCGCCAAAGGCGAGTTTGTAACCACCTTGTGCGGGACGGATTTGGAAGTTGGTTTTGATTCCTTTCACTTCTTCGATGCTGACACCCTTGTCAAGAAGTGCTTTGGCATGAGCGGCAAAATAAGTGCGCAGTGTTTCGGCATCTTTGGTTTCGATGACTACATTCCCGTCTTTAGCCATCTGTTCCGCCATTTTGAGGATGAGCGACTGCATAAACTGCGGGTCGGTTGTAGCGGCTTTGACGCTTTCCTTGGTTACCTGACCATTGATGAGGTCTGTAACTGCCGTCTTGACAGCATTGATACTCTGCTCAGCATAGAGGCGGAGTTCGCTGCGGGTGTTTTTGTCCAACTCTGCGGCTTTCGCTGAAGCCTGCGCAATGATGGCATCTGCTTCTTTCTTCGCATTTTCAACGATAGCTGCCGCTTCGGCTTTCGCTTTGTCTTCAATCTGCTTGGCTTGGGCGTTGCCTTTCTCTACGCCTTCAGCGTAAATCTTTTGGGTAATCTCTTCTAATTTCATATTGTTGTTTTTTTTATTCTTTCGCATAGCAACACAAACGCTACAGGTCTAAATTCACAACGTTTTGATAGGTAAACAGTATGAATTTATGCAAATGAAGATGATTTATGCGTCTGTTTATATGTATTTTGCGCCGCAAAGTTACAACTTTTATACCGATACACAAAAAGAAAAATAGCGAAAAAATAAAGAAAAAACGAAAACAGCAGGTCTGTAAGCCGGGTTCTGTGCCTGTGCGTGAGCAAAAAGTGAATTTGCTTACGCTTTCAGGTGTCTGTCATTAATCTGGACGTTTGCATTGCTGCAACGTTCTTGCGCTCTCTACCCTCCCGCTCGGACGAGCAGCCCTCAAACGCGGGTTTACATGAGATTGCAACACGTAGTGTAGCCGTTTCATCATCCCGAAGGATGCCATTCGTCGCTGTTCCAGGGACCAAACATTGCTGCCTGTCGGCCGTTAACCGATACGTTGCTCTGTGTTGCCCGGACTTTCCTCTTGCCGTGAAGTATGCTTCATAATGAAGCACTTGTCAGCGTCAAGCGACAGACCGACCTGCTGTTTTCGTTATGTCATAGTGCCTTTTTAACCCGCTCGATAATCTGTTCGGGAGCGATATCAAGGCAATGGTAATCCCTATACTTGCAAAAGCGGTTGCCGTAGATGGAACACGGACGGCACGGCAGATCCAACTGGATGCAATCGCTTTCTTTCTGTCCGTATCCGAGGAAGCCAGCCCACGGATGTGTGGCACCCCAAATACTCAACACCCGTGTACCTGCCAACGAGGCAAGGTGCATATTTGCAGAGTCCATCGTTACCATCAGGCGCAGACCACGCATAATGTCAATCTCCTTATCTATCTTGTACTTGCCAGCCATTGATACTACGCCCTCGTATTGTTTTTCCCACTCACGCAGAATAGTCAGTTCTTTTTCGCCTCCGCCGAAAAGCAGCACTTTCTCGCCCCGCGCCGACATCGTTTTTCCCATTTTCTCCACAATCAGTTTCATTTTGTCGATCGGATAAATCTTGCCGCGATGTGCTGCGAACGGTGCTATTCCGATGTCTGTGCGTTTTGTTTCTGCTGTCTTGTCATAGGATGCGGCAGGTTGTGCATCTGTAATGAAGCCCAGTTCTGTGAACACGGCTCGGTATCGTTCAGTCATCGGCACAAGAGGTTGCTTATGGCGGTAGTTATGTCTGACCAACAGCCATCGTTGCACGCGTGCCTTGAACACGTGTGCACAGCGTTTGCCGGCAAGGAAAAGTCGTGTGCGAATATATTGTGAACGAAGCACATCGTGCATATCCGCTACGGCATCAAATTGACGGTAATCAATTTCTTTGAGCAGGGAGTCTAATCCCCATAAGCGATGGTGCTGCCCTTTCAAATCGGCCCCGAAGAAGCGTACATTAGAAGGCATATCTGTGAACAACGGCGCACATTGTTGGCGTGACAGCATCGTGAAATCCCAATCAGGATATGATTCTGCCACTTGGCGTAACAGCGGTGCCAACATTGCCACATCGCCCAAAGCGGAGAAGCGGATAACCAACAACTGCTTACGATGAGTTTCCATCATCTTCAAGACACTTACGGAATATCAGGCTTTCTTGTACAGAACGGGATTCAAACTCGGGTCATTGTACATTTTCATCTGCCGATAGACTTTCATTATACGCTTTCCTGCAGCATAGTCTTCCAGCAATTCCGTGATAGAGGTGGTCATGTCTTTGAGTTGTTCGTGCAGAACTTTCAGTTTGTCAGCGCATTTGTCGTGCTGCTCCTGACTCACGTCCTGACGGTTGACCTGTTCCTGCATGTGGTAGATTTTGATGTGCAGAATACTCAATCTATCGACCGCCCAAGCGGGGCTTTCCGTGTTGATGCGGGCATCGGCTATGGGGTGGATGCCGCGGAACTGCTCATAGAAATAGGAGTCAATGCGTTCCACAAGGTCTGTTCTCTCCTGGTTTGAGCGGTCAATCCGGCGTTTGAGGGCGAGTGCTTCCACAGGGTCAATGGCCGGGTCGCGGATGATGTCTTCCAAGTGCCATTGTACCACGTCAATCCAATTCTTTTTGTATAGGTCATATTCGATACAGCCTTCCTGATAGGGATTGGGCATTGGTGCATCTACGTCGTCGGTCTTATGGTAATCTTCCACTGACTGACGGAAAATCCCGTTGCATTTTTCTGTGAATGTCATATTTGTATCTTTGTGATTGTCAATTTTCATCTTCCTCGGGTCTGCTTTTGCGCTTCAACTCGAAGTCTCTACCCAAGTAGTTTTTTCTGACGGTGGGGTTGGCTGCCAGTTCTTCGGGTGTGCCGTGGAAGAGTATTCTGCCTTCAAACAACAGGTAGGCTCTGTCGGTTATCATAAGTGTTTCGTCCACGTTATGGTCGGTAATTAGTATGCCTATGTTTTTGTCTTTCAGTCTCCATACCACGTCTTGTATCTCCTGTACAGCAATGGGGTCCACTCCGGCAAACGGCTCGTCCAACATCACGAATTTTGGTTCAATAGCGAGGCAGCGGGCTATCTCCGTGCGTCTTCGTTCGCCGCCGGACAAGCGGTCGCCTAAGTTCTTGCGGACGTGATTGAGGTTGAACTCGCTGATTAACTGCTCTAACTTGGCTTTCTGATAGTCAGGTGTGAATTGGGTCATTTCCAATACTGAAGCGATATTGTCTTCAACGGTCATTTTGCGGAACACGCTTGCTTCTTGTGCCAAATATCCTATGCCCATTTGAGCGCGTTTGTACATCGGGTAGCCCGTTATGTCATTATCGTTCAAGAATATTCGTCCTGCGTTGGCACTGACTAATCCTGTGGTCATATAGAAAGTGGTGGTCTTGCCCGCACCATTGGGACCTAACAGACCCACAATCTCTCCCTGGTGCAGTTCGATGGACACATCGTTCACCACGGTACGTTTACCGTATCGTTTCACCAAATGTTCTGTCCGCAACTTGTCCATTGGTCAGTCTTTTATTTGTAATCCCACGGGGCAGTGGTCCGAGTGGACGGCATCCTGCATAATCCAGCCTTTCACCAACTTGTTGCGCAGTGTTTCGCTTGCCCACAGATAGTCAATACGCCAACCCGCATTCCGTTCGCGGGCACCGAAACGGTACGACCACCAGCTGTATTGTTCTTTGCGCGGGTCGAACACGCGGAATGTGTCAATCATACCGCTTGCTTCCCATCGGTCCATCCATTCGCGCTCCTCCGGCAGGAAACCGCTGACACCTACTTGACGTTCGGGGTGGTTGATGTCTATCGGCTTATGGCAGATGTTGAAATCGCCGCACACAATCAGATTGGGGCGTTCGCTTCGCAGTGTCTCCATCCACGGCAGGAAAGCCTCAAGAAACTTCATCTTGAACTCTTGGCGGATATCGCCCGTTGTGCCGGAAGGCACATATACGCACACCACAGTCAGGTCGCCGAAGTCGGCACGCAGCACCCGTCCTTCGCTGTCGTAACGGGGATTGCCCATACCTGCCGTCACGCGGTCGGGACGCTGCTTGGAGAAAATGCACACGCCCGAATAACCTTTCTTCTCTGCGGAATGGATATAACTGTGATACCCCATTTCTGTCAGTCTTTCAACAGGTATCTGTTCGGGTTGTGCTTTGCTCTCCTGGATGCAGAACACATCCGGACTGACCGTTTCAAGCCATTCGAATAGTCCTTTCGTTGCCGCTGCGCGGATGCCGTTAACGTTGTAACTGATAATCTGCATAGGATAGGTTAATTTGCTTCTGTGTATTGAACTACTGTGCCCAACGCATTCATCACTTTGCCGTCTTTCTCAATAAGCAGTTGTCCGTTGCGTATTGTTTTTCGTGTGGTATGTTTAGTTGTTTCCACTTGGGTGTCGGCTGTCGGAACGCCGCCTTTTACGCGGAAGGTTATCACTCCGTCTGTCTCTTTGATATGCGTCAGCGGATAATCTTCTATGCCGGTGTATTCCTGCGCACCTGCGGGGAAAGCATCCCCGGGTTTGCCGTACCAGCCTCGACTCTTGCTGTCCCATTCGGCAGCCCAGCCGTCAGCTTCTATCAAATCAATGTGCAGATTATTAGCAACTTTGTTTACCGAATTGCCAAACCATACCCCATACGAGTAGTCAATCTTGGTCAAAATCATTCCGTGACCGGGTAGGTGACTGTCGAAACCTGTCTGCTGGCGGTTGTCCAAAATATAGAATGTGGCGGGATCGGGGTCGTTTCCTTTCAGGTTGCTTTTGCCTGTGGGGGTTATCATTAGAACCTCATTGCTGTCATATAACGGTTGAAGGGTTACGTTTTCCGGCTCTTTGAGTACTCGCGGCGTTGCCCAACCCATATAGAAACGCTCATACCCTGTATATGCAGGCGGTGTGTCTCCCTCGTTCACGTAGCAACCGTAATCCATTATGTCCCATTCGCCATTGGTCTTGTGAACAGTATTCCCGTCTGTCGAATAAATATCCGGCAAACCCAGTACGTGTCCGAATTCGTGACAAAATGTGCCTATTCCCATATAGTTATTTGTGTAAGCACTCATTTCCGGATTGCAGTTATAGGTGCGGAATTTTTTGCCTTTCGATGTGATTTCCTTGTAGAAAGTCACCTCGTACTTATGTGGCCATATATCATCTGCAATACCGCTGTCCGCTTCGCCGCAACCCGCAAAGATGATACCTACATAGTCGATGTCTCCATTATTGTCAGCATCGTATTTGGTCAGGTCAATCCCCATTGCCACCAGCATCTCGCATATCTCCGTCACGAAGTCGGATATATGTGTGTCGCGTGAGTTGGAGGAGGCGTTGGCACCGTAATACTTTTTGTTGCGGCTCAAACGTATTGGACCCTCCACGTCAAAACGCGGACTATACTTCCCCATACTGCTTGCTTCAAAGTACTTGCGCACCGACCCGTTAGCTTTAATTGTTTCGATTACTTTCTCGCTCACGTAGTATGAGTATTCACGCGAAAAATTCTCGCCGTTCAGCATTGAGTCTATTGTTGCTTTGGGTGTTGAGAATTGTAAGTCCTGAAACTCCGCCAAAACCACCAGTCCCCGAGGTATGATGTTGAGTTTGGAAGGTGTTTGTGCCGCTTGTTGTGCATATCGTGCCTGCCGCATTCTGCGTTCGGCTGCGGCTTTCTGACCGGCATTCATTACCACGTAGTTGCCTGCAGCGTCTTGCTCCAACCATCTGCCTTGAGCATCGGTCAGCCAGCTGAAATGTTCGTCACCGTGGGCATAAACTATGAGTTCTGTTCCGTCTGCCTGTTTCACTTTACGACCGTCCCTGCGGGCAGGTACAGACCAGCACATAACTGACCATAAGCAACCGATAAAAAGTAAAAGATATTTACGCATAGTACGTTGTTATTCTATAGGTTAGTGTATTGTCTTACTCTATTACCATTCGTTGAACACCGTGTTTCTCCAGCCATTGTTTCTCCTTGTTGGTGCGCTTTGACGCATCGTGAGCCTGCCGGTTGGTTTCCTCTTTCCCTTGACCGTTTTCGGAGGCTTTGTCTTGGGTGCGCTTCATATAGCATATTTTGCCATTGGCGTTTTCGCGTACTTCGTAGCCGTCTGTAGTCATAGAGAAATGGCTCCATTCATCGCCGCGCAGGAATATATGCAGAGTGTCTCCGTCTGGCTGTACACGGGCTATCACTCCCCTGTAGGCAGGTACGCGACCCGGACGCGGATGCCGAACAGTTTCGTTATTCTCTGTTTCACCTGTTGTTGCATCTACCGAAACTTCCTTGTTTTCAGTGTTCTCGGCGGTTTTCTTTTGGGTCTTGCATTCGGTTAGCAGCCCCGTTGTCAGGATGCCTGCCAATATGTATATCCATGCTCGCTTCATATCGGATATAATTATCAAATATTATTTGCTGTGTACTTTTTTTACCTCTTTATATAGGTCACTGGCAAAGACGAAATCGTCTAATGCCTCATTTCCGCTGTTAAAGATTTCTTTGCGGCTTCCCTGCCATTCTTTCTTGCCGTTTTTGAGGAAAAGAATATTGTCTCCAATCTCCATAATGGAGTTCATATCGTGGCTGTTTACCACCGTACATATTCCCAACTCCACTGTTATGTCGCGAATCAGTTGGTCAATAACGAGACTGGTGCGCGGGTCCAAACCCGAGTTCGGTTCATCGCAGAATAGGTACTTGGGCTCCAAGACGATAGCTCTTGCTATCGCGACACGTTTTTGCTGACCGCCGCTTATTTCGCTTGGCATCAAGTGATACACGTGTTCGGGCAGATTGACGCGTTCCAGGCAGAAACGTGCACGAGCCTCCATTTCAGCCTCGCTCTTGTGGGAAAAGACCTCCATCGGGAAACGCACGTTCTCTATTACGCTCATACTGTCGAACAGGGCACTCCCTTGAAAGAGCATACCCATCTCACGGCGCAAACTTCTGATTTCTTTTTCCTGCATACCGCGCATACTCCGCTTGTCGTAGAGTATATCTCCCGTGTCCGGCTGGTGCAAACCGATTAAACTCTTCATCAGCACGGTCTTACCGCTTCCTGACTGACCGATAATCATATTCACCTGCCCATCCCTGAAATCGGCAGACACGTGGTCTAATACCACGTTCCCCTCAAAACTCTTTACTATATCATTGACCTCAATCATAACGGACAACTATCAATTATCAATTGTCAATTAGTTTACAGTAGCAACTTGGTCAGCAGCAAGTCGGCAAATAGTATCAATATGCTGGAACGTACGACTGCATTCGTACTTGCTTTACCTACTTCCAGTGCGCCTCCGTATGCGTAGTAGCCATAGTAACTGCTCAAACTCGTAATGATATATGCAAAAACGACCGCCTTGATGATTCCGTACCACACAAAATACGGGTTGAAGGCATATTGAATACCTGTCAGGTAGTCAGCCACTGTAATTACGTCCGTAAAAGCACCAACTCCCCAGCCGCCTAACAGACCGATGGCAATACTCACAATCACCAAAAAAGGCATCATTGTAACAAATGCCAGAATCTTCGGCAGAATCAGGTAATTGGCACTGTTTACACCCATTATCTCCAATGCGTCAATCTGTTCCGTGATCCGCATCGTGCCTATTTCCGAAGCAATGTTGCTGCCCACTTTACCTGCCAAAATCAAGCATAATATAGTGCTTGAAAACTCCAAAAGTAGTGTCTCGCGGGTCAGCAGACCTGTTGTATAAGTAGGAAGAAGAGGGTTCTCCGTGTTGATTTTAGCCTGAATGGTCAATATGGCTCCGATGAATAGAGAGATTATAACAACGATAGGAAGCGACTGCAATCCTTGTTTCTCTAATTCAAAACTATATTGCCTCCAAAACATACGCTGGCGGTCGGGCAGCCGAAAAACCTTACCCATCAGCATAAAATACTGTCCCACTCGTTCTAAAAAATGCATAACCTTATTTGAATGTCTTTTCCTGTTTCGCCGCAAAAGTACTACTCTTTTTTCGTTTACTCAAACGAATTGTGTTTTTTGTTGTGCAATTCGCAAAAACGTCCTATCTTTGCCGCCTGTTATATGCAGAAAAACACATAAAGAAGATTTACTAAAGTTTTTACAATATGATACACATTACTTTTCCCGATGGCGGTGTCCGCGAGTATGAAAGCGGCATCACGCCCCTCCAAGTGGCAGAATCAATCAGCCAAAGGCTTGCGCAAGATATTCTTGTTGCCAGCATACGTCCCCTTGCCAATGAACCGAACAACGATGATGAAGGATGGCAGATAGTGGATTTGAATACACCTCTTTCGGAAGACCTTCGCATCCGTCTTCACAAATGGGATGATGCAGAAGCCAAGCACGCTTTCTGGCACACCTCTTCCCACCTCTTGGCGGAAGCGCTTCAGGAGCTTTATCCTGGAATTCAGTTCGGTATCGGTCCCGCTATCGAGAACGGCTTCTACTACGATGTGATGCCTGCCGAAGGACAGGTTATCAAAGAGCAGGACTTCCCCGCCATCGAAGCCAAGATGATGGAGCTGCGTGCCAAGAAAGAGCAATTAGTGCGCCGTCCCATTGCCAAAGCGGATGTGCTTCGCGACTTTGAGGCGAAAGGACAAACCTATAAGTGCGAACTCATAAGCGAACTGGAAGACGGGCATATCACCACTTATACGCAGGGCAACTTCACCGACCTCTGTCGTGGTCCGCACTTGCTCTCCACTGAACCCATCAAGGCGGTCAAAGTGCTTTCCTGTGCAGCAGCCTATTGGCGCGGTGACGAGAAAAGGCCAATGATGACCCGCGTCTATGCCATCACTTTCCCGAAGAAATCCATGCTGGACGAGTACCTCCTTCTCCTTGAAGAGGCGAAGAAACGTGACCACCGCAAAATAGGCAAGGAGATGGAACTCTTTATGTTCTCCGATATGGTCGGTAAAGGTCTGCCTATCTGGCTGCCCAAAGGAACGGCTTTGCGTCTGCGTCTCGAGGACTTCCTCAAGAAGATACAGAAACGCTATGGCTATCAGCAGGTAATGACGCCGCACATTGGCAACAAAAACCTCTATGTAACCTCCGGACACTGGGATCATTACGGCAAAGACTCTTTCCAGCCTATTACCACTCCCGAGGAAGGCGAAGTCTATCTCCTCAAGCCGATGAACTGCCCTCACCACTGCACTATTTATAAGAACTCTCCCCGTTCGTACAAAGACCTGCCGTTGCGCATTGCGGAGTTCGGAACGGTCTATCGCTATGAGCAGTCGGGCGAACTGCACGGACTGACACGTGTCCGTTCGTTCACGCAGGATGATGCGCATATCTTCTGCCGTCCCGACCAGGTGAAACAGGAGTTCATACGCGTGATGGAAATCATCGAAATCATCTTCCGCGCACTCAATTTCCAGAACGTGGAGGCTCAGATATCGCTGCGTGACCCCAACAACCGCACCAAGTACGTAGGTTCGGACGAAGTATGGCAGAAGGCCGAGCAAGCCATTATCGAAGTCTGCCAAGAGAAGAACCTCAAGGCGCATGTCGTTACAGGTGAAGCCGCTTTCTACGGACCCAAACTTGACTTTATGGTCAAGGACGCTATCGGACGTAAGTGGCAACTTGGTACCATTCAGGTGGACTACAACCTGCCCGAACGTTTCCAACTCGAGTACACCGGCGAGGATAACCTCAAGCACCGTCCCGTAATGATTCACCGTGCGCCCTTCGGCTCTATGGAACGTTTTGTGGCGGTTCTTATCGAGCATACAGCCGGTAAGTTCCCGCTTTGGCTCACTCCCGACCAGGCGGTCGTACTGCCTATCTCCGAAAAGAGCAACGACTATGCTCACCGCGTTCAGGAGATGCTCGACCAGCAGGACGTGCGTGCTATTGTGGATGACCGCAACGAGAAACTCGGGCGCAAGATTCGTGACAACGAACTCAAACATATACCTTACATGCTTGTTGTCGGTGAGAAAGAAGCCGAACAAGGTATCGTCAGCGTACGCCAACAGGGTGCTTCCGACCTCGGACAGATGACCGTGCAGCAGTTCGCCGACCTCGTCAACGAGCAAGTACGCAAGGACACGGCATCTTACTAATAAGCAGCATACTATGAAAGCGCGTATCGTCTTTTTCTTCCTCTTTGTCTCATTATGGACATTGCAGGCGCAGGAGGCGGCTTCGCGAAAAGGAAGTCTTCGCATCGTTCGTCGGAGTGAGCCGGCTGTTCAGGCGGCACAAACCCGCTCCGACGTGGATGTGAATATCCCGCAGACCAAGACGGAGAACAACAATACGTATGTGCTCATCTTTGCCAACCAGAATTACAAGTATGTGGCGGATGTGCCTTTCGCTCTGCATGATGGAGACGTGTTCAGACAGTACTGCGAACGCACGCTCGGTATCACTGGCAAGAACCATATCAAAGTCCTCAACGATGCCACAACTTCCGATATGTTGATGGGGCTGGAGTGGCTCAAGACGGCTCTTTCGCTCGGTGATAACCGCCGTGCCATCGTCTATTATACGGGGCACGGTATTCCCGACGAACGGACGAAGAACTCCTACTTGTTGCCTTCCGATGGCAATCCCGCTTATTTGGCTACTGCCTTTTCGCTCAACGACTTCTATAGTCGCTTGGGCGAAAATGGCAAGCCCGTTACTGTTTTCTTGGATGCCTGTTTCAGCGGTGCCAAGCGGGACGAGGGAATGATTGTCGCAGCCAAGGCGGTTGCCCTGCGTGCCAAGCAGGGTATGCCGCAAGGCAGGACGGTCGTCTTCTCGGCTGCGCAGGGCGAAGAGACGGCTGGCTTCTACCGCGAGCAGCAGCACGGTATGTTCACCTATTGGCTTCTCAAAGAGTTGCAGACCTCGCAGGGGGACATCAACTATCTGACATTGAGCCAAGAACTCTATAACAACGTCCGTCAAAGCAGTTTTGATAACAACAACAAGACGCAGACACCGGACGTGCAAAGCGGCGAAGATGCTCGCGACTGGCAGACGTGGACTCTCAAATAACTTTTCCTTATGCTATCTGTTCCGACTATGCGTAAGATTCTGACAATGATGCTTGTGCTGTTGTTGCCGCTGTGGGCATGTGCGCAGAAGGTGAGCAACGTGGCGTTTGAGCAGGTGGGTGACCAAGTGCGTATCACCTACCGCTTGGACTCGCCGACCGACATACAGGTCTTCCTTTCCACCGATGGCGGCACCACTTACGGGCAGCCGCTTAAAGCCCTCACGGGAGACGCGGGAAAGAACATCTCCGCAGGTGAAAAAACCGTCCTTTGGTCGCCGCTTGACGAGATGGACCAGCTGATAGGCGATGACATAGTCTTCAAGGTGGTTCCTGCCAAACGCAGCACTCTCAAGGGTGTTCTATCCGGCAGGTTCTCAGTGTCTTCTTCCAGGCAGGTGCAGTTCTCGCAAGGCAACCTTCAGTATCGGGCAAGCACTAAGACGTGGCGTTTTGCCGAGCACCAGTGGGACTACGTGGGCGACCGCGCGAACGGCACCGTGTTTGTGGAGTCAGCCAAGTCCAACAACGGGCAGATAGGCAGCAAGTACGGCGGGTGGATTGACCTCTTCGGATGGGGAACAGGCAATCAGCCGATTAAGTTCGGACTGAACGACAGCGATTATGCTGCGTTTGTCGATTGGGCGTCTAATCCAATCACTAACGGCGGCAATGTGCCCAATCTGTGGCGCACTCTCTCCAAAGACGAGTGGGGCTATCTCATCAAGAAGCGTACCAATGCCAAAAGCCGCTACGGTGTCGCTGCTGTCAACGGAATAAGCGGACTGGTCATTCTGCCTGACGACTGGACGTTACCTGCCGGATGTGACTTCACTTCGGGGGCCAAGAGCGTGAATGTCTGGACCGGTTCGTCCAAGAACAACTACACCGCTGACCAATGGGCGGCGATGCAGGAGGCGGGGGCTGTTTTCCTCCCTGCTTCGGGCTGTCGCAATGGCATAACGGTAGAGAACATCGGCACGGCGGGCAGTTATTGGTCTTCTTCGTCAATGATGGGTAA
Organism: uncultured Bacteroidales bacterium; assembly: GCA_902785805.1. Classification (GTDB taxonomy): domain Bacteria; phylum Bacteroidota; class Bacteroidia; order Bacteroidales; family Paludibacteraceae; genus Colicola. Next base: position 13,582 of record CADAAF010000041.1, read on the forward strand.
CGGTGCTTATGCTCTTTATCTGTACATGGGTATTCTTTACCCGCAGTATCTCTCTCCTCGCAACATCGGCGGTGCCGTGAGGCTGGTCACGGACATCAAGGTCGGTCAGTAGTAGAAACACAAAAGCACTCTCTTGTCCTTCGTTCTGAACGGAGCAGGAGAGTGCTTTTGTTATAAACTGCTTCTTAGCCTATTAGTTCTTTGATGAGTCGGCAGATATTGTCGGTGGTGAATCCGAGTTTCTCTTCCAGCACGGTGTAGGGTGCGCTGAATCCGAACGAGTTCATACCGTGAATCTTTCCGTTGCAGCCAACCAGACCTTCCAATGTGCAGGGCAGTCCGGCGGTCAGACCGAAGCGTTTGATTGCGGGAGGCAGTACCTCGTCCTGGTAGGTCTTGTCCTGTTCGCGGAAGCGTCCTTCGCTCGGCACGCTCACCACTTGCAGGCGGTAGCCTTCTTTGCGTAGTGCTGCGGCGGCTGTTTCCAACGAGCTCACTTCGCTGCCGGATGCCACTAACACGGCTTGCGGGTTCTCGTCCCGCGATACGATATACGCGCCTTTCTTGAATCCTTCTGCATCCACCGTCGGCAGCGACACTATGTCTTGTCGGCTCAGTATGAGTGCGGTAGGTGTCTCTGTGTTCTCTAATGCGGCTCTCCAGGCGAGGGTTGTCTCGTCGGCGTCGGCGGGGCGGAGTACCAGCACGGATGGTCTGTTGCTGTGGTTCCTGAGTTTCTCCATCAGACGTATTTGTGCCTCTTGTTCAACGGGTTCGTGGGTCGGACCGTCTTCGCCCACGCGGAACGAGTCGTGGCTCCAGATGAAGATGACGGGCAGTTCCATCAATGCGGCCATTCGCACTGCAGGCTTCATATAGTCCGAGAACACGAAGAAAGTCCCGCAGGCGGGGATGATACCGCCGTGAAGGGCCATACCGATGCACACGCACGCCATTGTCAGTTCGCTCACGCCTGCCTGAAGGAACTGACCCGAGAAGTCGTCTTTCTTCAGTGCATGGGTCTTCTTGAGGAACCCGTCTGTCTTGTCCGAGTTGGCAAGGTCGGCGGACGACACTATCATATTGCCCACGTTCTCGGCGAGGAATCCCAGTACGGATGCGCTGGCTGTGCGGGTGGCTTTGTCTTTGCTTTGTTGGAATGTGCTCCAGTCGATGCACGGTGTCTCGCCCGAGAAGTATGCCTCGTAGTGTCGGGCGAGGGTGGGGTGGGTTTGTTGCCAGCGGTAGAACTCCTCGTAGCGGCGGTTGCATAGTTCGCGCAGTTGGGCTTTGCGTTCGTCGTACATCTCTTTCACTTCGGGGAAGATGACGAACGGGTCATCGGGATTGCCGCCGAGGTGGCGTACTGTTTGTGCGAACGACGCTCCGGCTTTGGAGATTGGTTGTCCGTGGGTGGCGCAGAGGTTCTCTTTGCTCGTACCGTCTTCGGCTATGCAGCCTTTGCCCATTACCGTATGCCCGATTATCAGGCTCGGGCGGTGTTTCTCTTCTTTGGCGCGGATAAGT
>CADAAF010000042.1 GCA_902785805.1 uncultured Bacteroidales bacterium
CGAAGTTCTCAAGAACGAGAGTGACTTTTTGACCTGCGTATTGGCTTAAGTCCAAGCCGACTTTCGACCAGTCTTTCCAGTACGTCGTAATGTTTTTCCTATTCTCGTTTTTGAAACTCTTCCAATCCTTGATTGTGTTCGCTTGATTTACGTAGTGACGCAAATCGCCGTAGGTCTTTCCTTCAGAGTCCATAACATAGAACCCGCAGAATGGTTGTCCGTAATTCGGATAGGTATTTACTACAGATGTATGTTGAGGGTCTTCAATAACAGCAGCGTAGTTAATGAGAAGAATAGGATTGGCAGCGTCAACGTTAATAACGAAGCCGAGCCATTCGCCTTTTGCGGAGTCTCCTTCCTGATAACCATCGTTCATCAGCCGCGCGCTCGTTGACAGTCCAGGAGGTAATACCGACAATTCCGGGCACAAATCATCAGTACCCTCAGATGTCATAAGGGTCTGACGCGGATGAGTCGTAGGAGCCAGCTTCGGATTCAACCAGCCATAGACAGAGTCGTGACGAATGGTAGTGGAAGTGGTAACGGTATTCACTTCTGTACATCCCATATCCTGGTTGATAAACCGTTTGTTACCATCGTCCAAGGTGGACATGTCCACACACTGCGCCCACGCAGTGCCGGTCGCCAACGCCAACAGCCCCACGGCGACCCAATTCTTCAGATTACAATAGTGTTTCACGATGTATGTGTTATTAAGTATATTACCTAATTATCTCAATACTTTCCGATAGTAGAACCTATCCCGATAGCGGTACTTCTCCAAGTGTTTAATTAGCGAGCCATTTCTTTGTTTCCGACCCTTGTTCGTTGTCGTCAAAGCGAATGATATAGGTGCCTGCAGCAGGCAGTTGGATAGTCGGCGAACCGTATTCAGTACCGAAATAGCCTTGACGTATTATTTTGCCGTCTATATTGTATAGCGTGTAAACACCCGACATATTGGTGTTCACGTGAACGACACGGCTGTTGGTATTGTCGGCAGTAAGTTGAATGCGCTCGGGCGCAGGCGTGTTCTCCGGCTGTATAACCGGTCGGAAAGGACAAGTGCAGAATGTCAATCCGTCCAGCGTGCGTGTCAACTGTGCCCAGTACTCTGATTCGGCTTTCAAGCCTCCGGGTTGGTATAGGTACGTTTTATAAGGTGCATTCGACCAAGCCGGTGCGCCGTCCTGGAACCATTCGATGGACGAGAACATATACCCGCCGTTGTAGTTCTGGTTGAGCAATGCCAAAACGTCATTCCACCTCTGGCTGATTATCTTTGACGGATAGCGGACTTCAAGCGCTTTTGAGAAAACGGTATCTGTGCCGTTGGACTGGTGTACTCGCAGCGTATAGTAATAGATATTGGGTCGTGCATACTGCGTGTTGTTCGACGGCGGCATCGGAACGGAAATCATGGTTGACCCTTGCAGGATAGTTTGATTAGTCTGGCTGACAAATCCGTTCACCAGCGCATTGTCGTCAAAGGTGATGTCATAACTCTTAGGATAGCCCGATGTGTAATTGAACGTAACATCTATGGTAGAAGCATCGGCGCATACATAAGTCGGGAACTCATAAGTACATTCGATAACACACTTGTCGGCAATATCCACGTTGAGCGTAGTAGGGCTCATAGAAGACGGTGATTGCAACTCGCAGAAGAGAGTGGTTTGTTCGCCGCGATAGCCGAATTGATAGGTGCATACTCTGTCGGTAGAGATAGTTACTCCCGGATTAGCAGCCGTGTACCAGCGATAGGCAAATCCTTCAGGTGCGGAGTAGGTGACAGCCGATGCCGGTTCGCAGGTCTCTGATTCTTTTTGCAACAGGGGTTGTGTGCAGTTAAGCGAAGAATACAAGCGTGCCATGTGGTGGTCTGCACAGAAAATAGGATCTGAATAAGAACCATTTATGTCGAAATCATATACAGCACAATCGTGATGTTCGCATACAATTTGAACTGTTTGCCCGATGTATTGTCTTAAATCCAAACCAGCCGTATTCCAATCTTTAATGTATAGGTAAAGATGACGTTGAAAACTCGGATTGTCTCTTTTATCCACATTTGCATCACGCCATCCGTTTGCTTTGGAGCATTCCTGCCAACCCTCCAGCCCGGTTGGAGCATAAATTGCATGAATCAACTTAGCCACCGTATCGTTATTGGCAATCACGTACATTTGTACCCAAGGTTGAAAATACTTCCAAGCTGTTCCTGCATATGTGACGTAGTGGCTATATGGGTTATTTGGATTTTCGGGATGTTCTAACATAACGGCATAATCAAAATAAACAATAGCATTATCTTGACTGACAAGAAATTGATACCAAATTTTTGATGCAGCGGCAGTTTGATTAACGGTAATGTTACCATAATAATCGACCTCATTCGGATAATAATATTCAGTAGCCTGCCTTACAGATCTAGTTCTTCCTTTTTCAAAATATATGGCAGATATATCCATCAGATTATCCCTAGGTGAAGGATCGTATTGAGTTGGCAATAGGGCAAATCTATTATCAACAGGTTGTACTCCATTTACAGGAGGTAAATCGCTAAAATCTTGAGGACCTTCCGGATACCATCCCCATATTTTTTTCCCTTCTTGGTTGAATTCATAATTAAAACCAAGAAATATTCCATCTATGGTGCAATGTCCCCCTTGCATCATATCTATTGTGGTACGCGTTCCCTCTTGGGCAACGATAACGCCTGACAATACCAACGCAAAAAAACTAATCAGTAGCCGATTGGAAAAATGCTTAGTTCTATTCATCGTACGCTTTGTCCTATTCATAGCAAAAATGAAATTACCGATTTGCGGGCAAAAGTATTGCAAAAATTGAGAATACGCAACAATGCGGGTATTTTTTTTGATTTTTGTATGGTGTATAGTGATTTTTCCGTTAATCAAGTCCCCGTTCAGCAAGGTCAGATTGAGGTGTTCCCCCAAAAGCCTCCGGCATGGTTACCGCCTTTACTCCTGTAGCGCAAAGGTAGCGCAAGGGTAGCGCAGGGGTAGCGGATTTAGAACTCTTTTGCCTTGCCCAGTCCGCAAAGTTGTCGGAAATCGCAGTATCGGCATCGCGTGGTGTCGGGCTTGTCGTAGAAGAGCGCTTCCCTCTGCTGATTCGTATCCATCGGCGACACAAAAGACTTGTCAGGATTGAACATCTCGTCTTTGAGAAACGCTTTCAGTTGTTGCTCAAATGTTTCCCGCACTTCGTTGTAATCGCTTACGGTCACTAACTGTTTGTCTTCGTTGACATACAGGACACGCGGTTTGTAGTCTTTCTCTTTGCCACTGAGCGGAAAACAAAGTGCTGGTACGATAGTCTTTCCGGGGTAGTTCTGTTGCAGCACAAAGGCGTAGAGCAGGAGTTGCACCTGATAGTGCCCCGCCTGTTTGTAAACGTCCAAATTGCATATCTCACTGAGCGATGCGTATGCGGATTTTTCGCTTTTCTCTTTGCTTCCTGTCTTGTAGTCCACTATGCGCAGGGTGTCAGCAGCAAGGAGATGGTCAATCCTGTCGAACCTGCCGCCCACCGAAAGCGTTGTGCCGTTAATGTCTATATTGCCGTAGTAGTCCCGCTCAAGTGCAAAAATCTTAAACGGCGTAACGGCTTTGTCCAAGTCCACCATCCGCATCATCATCTCATTCAGCACGCTCCGTACTACCACCAAGAAACCCGGATTAGTCCGTAGTTGCTCGTTTTTCTCGTAAATCACATCATCAAAGGCGGCATCCATTGCTTTCTCTATCTCGCCCGAAGTTTTTGCTTTGTCCAAAATGGCAGCCGTAATCTCCGTACCGGCTTCCAAGTACGGGCGGTAGAGATTTTCCGCCGCCTTGTGGAAGAGTGTGCCTATCTGATCCGCCCCCAAGTCAGTAGTGACAGGACGCTCTTTTGTCAGCTCCTTAATGCGCGAATAGTAATACGAGCGCGGGCAGTTAAGGTACGCGTTCAGTGCCGATGGCGAAAGAGAACGTCCCAGCATCTTGCGAACGATGTCTTCTGTTTTCGGGATGGCTGTGCGCTCTTTGTCTTGGAGAACAGCACCTGCGGGAACCAATTTGGAGAAAGTAACCTGCCAGTCGGTTTGTGCCAGCAGTTGGCGGATAAACCGCGACTCCTCCGCTTCGCCAGAGGCGTTGAAGAGCGAATAGACTATGTCAATGTGCTTCGCCCTGCGGAACAAGCGGAAGAAATTGTTGGCATAGATGGCTACTTTCTTCTCTTCATCGGCAAGGTGGTAATGCTTGCGGACAGCGTACGGAATCATTGACCTGCCTCGCTCGTTCTTGGGCAGCACGCCTTCGTTAGCGGACAGAACAAGCAGGTTGTCAAAGTCCAATGAGCGCGTCTCCAATACGCCCATTACCTGCAGTCCGCGTGCCGGTTCGCCGTGAAAAGCAATCGAATGGGCAGCCAACATACGCACTAATATGCGCTGCACTAACGGTAGCGACAGACCCGTGATGCTCCGCAACATACCCGTGCGGATGTTCTGCAGCAGTTTGTCGGTCTCGAAGAGGGCTTGTGCCAGTGCCTCGTCCATCAGGTGGTAGAAATAAGGTGCGTCCTTGTCAGCCGGTCCCGATTGCATCTGTTCGCGGATTGCATCCGTTATGTATTGCAGGTAGTCCTCTGCCGTTCCGTCCGGCGACTGCGCGTTAAATGTTTCCCGCAGCCCGTTGATATACGGCAACAGGGGTGTCTGTGCCATCGGATAACCCATTGTGATATTGGTAGTAATCTTCGGCAAGGACGATATGACGGGCAGTAGCAACCCTTCGTCAGCCAAGACGATAGCGGTGTGCGTCAGCCGGTCGTCCGAAATGCGTCCGTTGCGCATATTCTCGGCTATCCACGTATGGACGTATTCCGCCTGCTGTATGTCGGTAGAGGCTTGGATAATACCTATCTCGGGTGTATGTCCGCTTTCCTTTTCGTCGTCGTTAATAATCAGCGATACATCGTGCAACGCCTCCATCAACGCCTTTTCCGTTTCGGTCAGCACGTTAAAGCCTACAAACACATACCTGAAGCCCTCCTTGGGGACGATTTTCTTTTTCTCAATCACCTCCCTTTGCAAGGCACCTTTGTATGCCATCGGAAAGCCCGTCACGCCTTGTGCAGAAGCGAGTAACTCGTTCATAATGTGGTAGATAAACGGCATTTTAGTCCACAGCTCCAGCCACCTGCGCAGTTGTTTCTTCGCGTCATGTGAGCTGCGGAACTGGTTGAGCACGGCTTCCGTCTTAGCATCAAATGTATCGGGGAAAAAGCGCGCATCAATCTCTTCCAAGTCTGTGGCGTTCTGAAACAGACGGTCGGCATCCACCAACTGCTGGTCAATCTCGTTGAAGTCACCCACTAACATCTCGCCCCAGCCGAAGAAGTCGTCCAGTGACATGGTGTAGGTCAGTCGGGCATCGCAGTATGCCTGATACGCCATACAGACAGTGGTTACGGGGTCGGCAAGCACTTTGTCGCTGTAGGAGGCAAACAACTCGTCAATAGTCCGGTACTGCGGCGCAAGAAGAGGTTCGCCGCCATTGGCTTTCGCTAACGCTTTGTTCAAGAACAACCCGATACGCTTGTTGGGGAAAACGACCATCACTTTGCGCATATCGTTGCCGAACGTGTCTAATAAACGCGTGGCAACACGACTTAAAAATGTTTCCATATCAGTTGTTGAGGTTATTGACGTTAATTACTTCGTTGTCACGCAGAAACCAGAACCAGCCCTCGGCAGGCACGTGGTAGAAACGCTCAATCATCGTTACGTATTGCTGCAGTTGGCGGTAGTAGTCTTGGCGTTGCTGCATGTGCTTGGAGTCATTGAGCAGCAAGTGCTTATAGGACGAGAACTTGTAGTCGATGACGATGGCACGGTCGCCCAAAAGTGCCACCCTGTCGGGGCGCAGGGTCTCCACTCCGTTGTCAGTGGTTACGATAAAAGCGGCTTCGGTGAGCGTTTGCGCATCGGGCGAGAAGGCTTCCCGCAATATTGGATGCGATTGTGCGGCTTCCACAAACCGGCAGAACGTCTTTTCGTGCAACGCATCCAACTCGTGGGTCAGACGGTAGGTATTCAGCGACTTCTGTACATCGTCTGCCGTGAGCGAAGTGAGGTGCTCAAATAGTGCATGGTAAATCAAGCCGTTCTCTATGAATGTTTTTTGCTCTTGCAGGCTTTGCGTATCCGTTTGTATGTCGCGGAAAAGTTGCAGTGCGCGGTTGCTGTTGACAATCTCAATGGGGAGAGTGTCCGTGTCGGGGAACATGGGTGCCTCTATAGGGTGCTGTTTGGCGTTTTGTGTGATGTTCAGCCGCTCAATATAGGCGTCTCTGCTGCCCGTGCGGGACGTTTTAGGTGTCGGGTACTCGCACGTGAAGATAACACTCTCTCCGTCCATTTCTTCTTTCTGCAAGTTCTCTATCTGTTCAAGAGCTTTTAGCAGCGGTGTCCCTATGGAGTCGGTGTCAGTGGTAGTGGTTTTTTTCGAGTAGGCGCACCAGCAATAATAGGCTTGTTTGGCACGTGTGAAAGCCACATAGACAGAGTTGATGGCATCCATAAAACGCAGTTTGACCTCTTCTCTGTACAGCTCCGACCAAAGCGATTGGCCGGTCTTGCTCCTTGTTGAACTGACTGACAGAACAGACACTGCTTGAGTCTCTTGGTGAACACCTCCATTGTCGTCATCAGCCATTGCGGCTGTTTCCCAGAGCAGTGTGGTCGTTTTTGTCTCCTTGTTCATCGTGCTGTTCAGGAGCGGCACCAAAACATAATCAAATGCCAAACCTTTCGACTTATGAATAGTCATGAGCGTGATAGAGTCTTTTTCGGGCGTCTTATTCACCGTCACTTCGTTCAGTGTGTTGTCCCAGTAGTCAATGAACCGGCTTAAATCGGACGAGGTGTTGATATCCGCTGTCAGGTATGCCTTCATGCACGACAAGTATTTCTCTATGAACTCATCTTCACTCAGTTGCGTCAGTCCGAAATGCTTAATCAGCCGGTCGTTCATCTCGTAGAGAGGATGACGCAGCCATTCGTCGCGTTGCTCCTCTAATTCGTTTGCCGCATGTTCCCCTAATATATCGCTAAGGTACTGCTTTTCAATACTGCACAGCCGTACGTTCTTGTCTTTTTCAGCAAGGTACTTGAGCATTGCCACTATGACCTGCACCGCTGTGGAAGAACCTAATTGATAGGATTTTTCTGTCTCAACCGGCACTTGGCGTAGGTCTTCGTCTTCCTGCATCCAATTCAGCACTATCGCCCCTTCCTTTCCTGTGCGTACCAAAATAGCGATGGAATCAGACCCGTTTTGCGCCTTGATATGCTGTCGGATATCCTTGATGCGTTCGCAGAAGTCCCGCTGCAAAGCATCCTCGGTTTCGGTTTTTGCCTCCCGTGTCGCTTTGGGATATAGATAGAAGCGGACGTTGCCGCCTTCTTTATGGGCATTCTGGTGTACCTCTTTATCTTTTTCATAGACAGGCGACAGATAGGCACTACCGTATTCGTTGTCAGCCAGTATGCTGTCCATTTCTTGCGCTAAAAGAGGAAAGAGAGCGTTGTTGGTTTCCACTACGGCTCGCGTACTGCGAAAGTTGTCACCGAGTGTCACAAAGTCGTGTCGATTGGCAAGGTCGGCAAGGAGTTTCCATTTGCCGTTGCGGAAGCGATAGATACTCTGCTTGATATCGCCCACTATGATACACTGGCGACCGGCACTGTACAACTCTTCCACCAATGGCTGCAGGTTGTTCCACTGCATCTGTGATGTGTCCTGAAACTCGTCTATGAGCAGGTGCTCAAGTTTGGGTCCGACCTTACTATAGACGAAACTGCGGGCATCACCCTCTAACAGGTCGCGAAGGAACAGGTTGGCATTCGAGAGCAGCATCTGCATATTTTCCTTCTGAATATCCTTCATGTTGCTCTCTATATTGGCGAGCAGCGTGATGGTGTATAGATTGGGAAGAATGGTCACGATGGTGTTAATCAGTAGCATATACCGGTCGTAATTGTTGTACAGCGTGATAAAATCGTCGTATATGCTGTCTCCCGTTGTTTCGCCGCTCAACACTTTTTGCACGGCTTGGGTAGGTTCGGTTCTTTTCTGTGCCCGCATATTTTTCGCGGAGGTTATCAAGGTGGAAACGGGTCTCTTGTCTGCTAACGGGTGTGCGGCTGCCTTCTGTAGAAAGTGGTCGCACTCCTGTTCGATGCGGGTGATGAGCTGTTTCTTCTTTGCGTAGAGTGCCTTCCGCAGTTGGTCATAACGTCCCTCCTTGCTTTCATTCTCAATGGCTTCGGCGTGAAACTTATAGACTTCCTCTCCGAGTTTCTGCGCAGCATTTTTCAGTTCCTTGCGGATGTCCCATACGCTCTTGTTGTCATCAAGGCTGTCTGTGGCAAAATCTATAATCGGACCGAGCACGGCTTTTCCTTCTTCGTCATCGTGCAGATTATCAATCATCCGGTCCACACTCTTGTTGTGTATCTCCGTTTCGTCCAAGATGAGTTGCTGCTCGGCAGGAAGACCTAATTCGTATAGCACGCCCTGCAAGACCGACTGGAAGAACGAGTCGATGGTGGTTATGTTGAAGCGGGCGTAGTTCTTCAGAATGGCGTCCAATATAGACTTTGCGCAGGTTTGCAACTTGTCCTGTGCGTCAGGTGCTAATATGTTGATAGTGATGTCTTTGAGTTGTAGCAGTTCGCTCAGTTTGGTCTTGAATCCTGCAAACGAATTGTCGTTGCGTCCCTGACCGAGGTCGTACAGGTAGGACAGGATGCGATCTTTCATCTCTTTGGTAGCCTTCACCGTAAAAGTCATGGCTACAATATGTTCGAACGCCTTGTAATTCTTGTACTTCCACGCCTCGTACATCACGATGCTGATGTACTGAGCTGCGAGGGTGAATGTCTTTCCGCTGCCCGCTGAGGCTTTGTAGATAGTCATCGGGCTAAGTTCTTTCTCGGTCGTTTCCATAGATTGTGTTAGAGGGTTTTACAGAAGATTAGCGAGTGCCTCGTAGTAGCGTGGTGACACGGGGATGGCTTTCATATTGGGTGTGGTCAGTTCAGCGCTTATCACACCTTCTTTGTCTTTACGCAGCACCTTGACGTGCGCGGGATTGATGTAGTAACTACGCTGGCAGCGTACCAAACCGTGCTTATGCATCAGTTCCTGCAAGGCAATCATTGACGAACGAAGCGTGTATTCCTTTACTATGTCGCCGTCCTTATACTTGATTATGACGTAGTTGTCTTTGGCTTCCACGTACAGCACCGCTGCTGACGCTATGATGAGTTTCACTTGTTTCTGTTGGTCGCGGAAGCGCATTAGTGAGTCGTCTTCGGCGGGTGTCTCTTCTTTGGCTGCGATGGCTGACCATACCAGATACAGAATAGAGTAGGGATAGACCAGCGTCATTGCTAATACCCCCATACTGATACCTGCCATACCGTAGTACGTGTACCGCCCTTTGTACATCAGCGTCAGGTAGAGAGATACGAACAGACCCATTCCGACTATCTCGGCAGCCTGCCATAGCCACCACCGCATGCGGGTCATGCGCGAGTGTTGGTAAGTAATGCTCATTAGGGTGCGCGACAATGCCATTACCCCTAACAATATGCAACTTACTATCGTCACGTTGAACGAAAACATCCCTGTCTCCATATCTAACAGACCGAACACCCACCTCGGACGATAAAAAGTGGTAAAAATAAGAAAGAACGCCGGTATGCCTAACACGTAGAACAGCAGGCACCGGATTCGTGTAAAAACAGGTGAGATTTGCGGTGATTCAGCCATATTTTTAGTCCCTTGTTTTAGTGGGACGAAATCTGAATAATACTTTTTTCGTCCCTAAATATTCGTTTTAGTCTCTATATTTCGATTTTCTACAAAAATTATGCCACTTAATCACGATTCCTTTTTTGCATTCTGAGGCCGCTGTACTTTTGCACTCGCAATTCGGAACTATAAACATTTTTTATTCCTATGTTAGCAGGATTTGGTGATTCGATTATGAAAGGGGTGATGCTTCGTAGCGCTTTGAAGGAAGGTCGTCCCGAGTATGAACTGAGCAAGCAGTCCATTATTGACCGTTGCGGTCAGCAGTTGGGTGTACCTGTGTCCAATTTCGCACGCTTCGGTTGCACGGCTCCTATGGGAGAAAAACTTGTCGAGCGGTACGAGTCGCGTCTCAATGCCGGCGAAACGGTGCTCATTGGGTATGGAGGTAACGATAGCGATTACGATTGGGACGCCATTGCCGACCACCCTGACGATACCCACTTGCCCCGCACGCGCATGGAGGATTTCGTGGCGGCTTACCATCGCATTATCAGTCGCATACGCGAGGCAGGTGCCAAACCGGTGATGCTCTCTATGCCGCCCATGGATGCCGAACGGTATTTCCGCTTCTTCACACGCAACCTCAGCGATTGGCATAAAAAGAACATTCTGAGTTGGTTGGGAGGTTCTACGGCTCCTATTACCACGGGTCATGAACTCTACAATCTCGCTCTCTATAAGATTGCTAATGAGCAACATGTTCCTATCGTGGACATTACCTCCGGTTTTCTCACCGAGCGGATGTTTGATGCCTATTTGTGTGACGATGGTATTCATCCTAACGAGGCGGGTCAGGCGCGTATATCCAAGCTTATTGTCAGTCAATTACGTCCCTGTGCGGCGTAATACTTTTGCTTATTTCCGTTTTTATCCCTGTCGGATGGCATAGATAGTGCCGTCCGACAGGTGTGTTTCAAACGCTTTGCCCGTGGGCAGTTCATCTACCGACCGGAGCGGTTTGCCGTTGTAGGTGGCTAACGAATACCCCATGCGGTAGATACGTTCAGGCGAGCAGGCTGCCAAACGCTGGCGCAGCAACTCTATCTGGTGACGGCGGATAAGTACTTGCATCTCAGCCGTTTTCTGGAGTCGCATTCGCAGACGTTGCAGCCGTTCGGCTTGCTCTTGAAGCCGCTCAACGAGGAATGTCGCAACGGCGGTGGGGGTCTTCAGCGGCAGGAACACCACTTGGTCGGCTATGCTCACGTCTCTCGTGTGCCCGATGCCGGAAAGGATGGGCAGGCTGCATCGGGCGCAGGCTGCGGATAGGGCATAAGAGTCGAAGCAGCCGAGGTCGGTGCTCGCACCGCCGCCGCGAATCAGAACAACTGCATCATAGTCGCCTGCATACTTCTCCACCGCTCGCAATGCCTCTATGATGGACATCTCGGCACGTTCGCCCTGCATCAGTGCTGGAAATAGTTGCACGCGGAAGGCAAAGCCCGATTGCTGCAACTCGTCCATAAAGTCCCCGTAGCCGGCTGCCTGTTCCGAAGATATGACTGCTAATCGGAGCGGCAATGTAGGCAGTTTCAGTTGTTGTTGCAGTTCGGTCAGACCTTCTGCTTTCAGTTTCCGAAGAGTCTCTTGCCGCTGCCGTGCAAGGTCTCCTACTGTAAACGTCGGGTCTATTTGCAAGATATTCAGGCTCAGCGAATAAACGGCGTGAAAACTCACTTCCACTTCCACTAATACCTGCATACCTGCTTGCAGCCGTTCGCCTGTCTCGTGTTCGAAATACGCGCATAGCATCGGGTACAGGTTGCTCCAGCACGTGGCGCGCATCTTGGCTGCCAGCTGACCGTTGGGAGACTTCTCTACCAGTTCCATATAGCCGTGTCCGTTCTTGCTGCTCAGTGACGCTATCTCGGCGCGTACCCAGAATGTCTGGGCGGAGAGCATTGCTAACGACTGGTCAATATAGGCGGTCAGTTGGGAAAGAGTGTAAGGTGTCATCCTGTTACACGTTTTAGAAGTTTAATAAAAAGAAATATAATCATATACATGCCTGCCAAAGTGGCAGGTGTCATCGTGGCGTATGTCACGGAGTGGGGCAGGTGTTCCACCCATTCCACAGACCCGTTCATGCCGGTTGCAATCAGCTCTGTCAGGTATGCCGTTACCTTCTCTATGCCCGGCAGCCAGCCTATTGTTAGCAGCATCAATGCGCTTATCATCAATAGGAAAGCCAACGGAATAACTAATAGGTTCGTAATGAAGAACCAGTTGCTCGTCTGCGAGAAATAGTACAGCGAAAGGGGGAGGGTAAACACTTGTGCGGCAACCGAAGCCATCAGCAAACCGCACAGATAGTTCGTAATTGTAAACGGAATAACTTGCTGTCTCGGAGGAATATCGATGAGGTTATAGAGCGCATGTCCCATCAGCAGTATGCCTGCAACGGCGGCGAAACTGAGTTGGAAGCTGACCGAAAAGAGGTCGAGCGGGCGGAAGAACAGAATGATAAATGCGGTGATTAACAGTGTGTTGATAGTGAACGGTTGCCGGTGCCATATCAGGGCTGTCTCCATCAGAAAGATGAAAAGTACGCTCCTGACCACTGACGGACTGCCCCCTGTCAGCATCGCGTATGCCACCAATGCGGTGATAATCAGACCGCTCACTATGCACTGGTGCTTACGCTCTTCGTACAGTGGCGGATAAAATCCGAACAACGTAATCAGAAAGAACAGCACCCCATACAATATTCCTGTATGTAATCCGCTGACTGCCAATATATGTGCAGCGCCTGCTTTCTGAAAGTGGCTTTTGAGTTGGGGGTCGAGGTCGTCCTTATAGCCTAATGTGAGTGCGGCGGTTGTGGCGAGTGCATCGCCCGACAGTCCTGCCGCTTTATATCGCTCATAGACACTATGTTGCCATGCTTTGGGACGAAGTCGCCACGGGATGCGGTCGGCTTCCCCTCTTATCTGCCAGTCTGTCTGTCGCACAAACGCCGTACCGGCTATGCCGTTTCGGAGCAGGTAGCGACCGTAATCGAAGTCCCCTAATTGACCTCCTTGTTTGAATCCCGTGCGGACAAACAGCGTATCGCCCAATGTCGGCAATGTCCGGCTGGAATCTCTCTGCAAGTAGAGGTAGGCGTGTCGTCGGTCTGGCATTATTTCCGCTTCCACACGCCATGTGCGAGGGCATTGTTTGGGGTAATCTTGCACCACTGCATAGTAGCACTTCGGTTCCTCGTCCAATGGAGTAGGGATGCCTAATAAGCCGTCCCAATGCCAATGGTCGGCACACAGTATTAGCACCACCAACGGCACAAGAAGTACTATTATTGGGTATTTGCGCAGCATTAAAGGAACATTATCAGGCGTATGTCTGGGTATTTGCGTATCACTTTAGGATCAATATCAGGCGTTTGTCTGGGTATTTGCGTATCACATTAGGATCAATATCAAGCGTTTGCGTAGCAACATAAGCATCGAATCAGCCACAAAAATACAGCATCTGCTCGGATTGCACAAGAATTGCGCAAGTTTCCCCTGCCTCTTTGCCTGAAACCTCCCCAAAATCTCCCCAAAACCTCCCTGAAACCTCCCCCAAATCTCCCTGAAATCTCCCTTTCATCTCCCCGTCTATCCCATAGGTCGCCCAAAGGTCGCCCATAGGTCACCCATAGGTCACCCATAGGTCGCCCATAAGTCACCCATAGGTCACGCATAGGTCAAAGCAACTCTCACGGTACTCTCACAATCCTCTCCCCGTTCTGCTGCCTTTCGTCTCTTTGTTGGGTGCGCCGTGCGTCAGCGCGGCGTTTTGTTGTTTCCCTTGTCGGCTCTTGTCTCTTCCCTTTGCCGGGGTATTATCCGGTGTCTTTCGGTTTCGTCCCTTTCCTGGGATACTATCAGGTAGCACACAAAAAATCGCCCTCCCGCTTGTGTATATCCTTTTTACTCTTTACCTTTGCCGCCGTAAAGTTTCACAATTATGCAAAAACCATCCATTCTACAGCGCATTAAGACAATGGGCAGACAGATTCTTCCGAAAGGAAGTAGCCTGTGGCTTTATGGTTCACGAGCTCGTGGCGATTATCGCTCCGACTCAGACTGGGATTTGATTGTGTTGCTGAATCAGGACAGACAGCAATTGCAGGATTTTGACCATTATGCCTATCCTTTTGTCGAAATGGGATGGTTGCTCGGGACAGAGATAAACCCTATGCTTTACACACGAAAAGAATGGCAGGAACGGCAGTTTACTCCTTTTTATCATAATGTGGAAAACGACAAAATTGTATTGGTATGAGTTTGACAAGTTCGTGAGGACTTGGAAGCACTCAAACCGGTTGCATACGAATTGGTAGAGAAAATAGAGCAATTGCTGGTAGAGGAATGATAAATATCCGTTTTACTGTCCTCTCCCCGACGTTAAACCGGAGCACTGCCACCGCCAGTGCAAAAAAAGTGGATAGAAATCGAAAACAAAACATGGCACAACTCAATCGGGCAGAATACATAGAAGCGGTTAAGGCTATTAAAGAGGCTATACAAATCAGCCGTTACCGGGCTGCCAAGTT
>CADAAF010000043.1 GCA_902785805.1 uncultured Bacteroidales bacterium
TTGATGATTACCTGTCAGGCGTTTGTCTCTATGGCGGTCTCGGTTGGTCTGGGACCTGTAACGGGACAACCGCTGCCTATGATTTCGCACGGAGGTACCAGTGCCATTGTTACAAGCCTTTATTTCGGTATCATTATGGGCGTCAGCTATGAGCAGGAATCTATGCGCGAGCGGCAGCATCTCTCGGCGGTAGAAAGTGAGAATGATGCTCCCGTTATCAACCTCTCACCCGATTCCGTCTAATAAACTCCTAAACTCCTAAACACCTAAACTAATAAACTAATAAACCAATAAACTAATAAACAACTCCTAAACTCCTAAACACCTAAACCAATAAACTAATAAACAACTCCTAAACTCCTAAACTAATAAACAACTCCTAAACTAATAAACAACTCCTAAACACCTAAACACCTAAACACCTAAACCCAATAAAAACCATGAAGTACCTTATTTCAGGCGGAGGAACGGGCGGACATATCTTCCCCGCAGTCAGTATAGCCAACGCGTTGCGAGAAGCAGACCCCAACGCGGAGATTCTCTTTGTCGGTGCTCTCGGACGAATGGAGATGGAGCGTGTTCCCGAGGCGGGTTATAAGATTGTAGGTCTGCCCATACGCGGCTTCAACCGTTCTCAGCCTTGGAAGAACGTGTCCGTGCTCATCGACCTTGCCCGCTCGCTGCGGCAGGCGAAGCGTATTGTACGCGATTTCCGTCCCGATGTAGCCGTTGGAGTAGGGGGGTATGCCAGCGGAGCCGCTATGAAAGCAGCAGCATGGGCGCATGTGCCGGTCTTGTTGCAGGAGCAGAACGGCTTTGCGGGGGTCACCAATAAACTGCTGCGGAACGATGCTGCCAAGATTTGCGTTGCCTATGACAATATGGAGCGTTTCTTCCCGGCAGACAAGATTCTCCTGACAGGCAACCCTGTCCGTGCTAATCTCACGCAAGGCTCACCCGACAAGGCGTGCGCGTACTTCAACGAACAGTTCGGGGTGCAGTTCAGGCAGGACCGTCCCACGTTACTCATCATCGGAGGAAGTCTCGGAGCGCGAACCATCAACGAAAGCATCCTGCAAGGGCTTGACCAACTGCTTGCTGCGGACATTCAAGTGGTCTGGCAGACTGGCAAAGTCTATTATGACAAATGTGCGCAGGAAGCGGCTAAGATTATGCCCGAAGAGCATAACAGGTTGGTCATAACGCCTTTCCTGAACAATATGCCCGATGCTTATGCACTGGCTACTGTGGTTATTTCGCGTGCCGGAGCATCGTCCATATCCGAGTTGTGCTTGCTTGGCAAAGCGTCTATACTTGTGCCGTCACCCAATGTGGCAGAAGACCATCAGACTCACAATGCAATGGCGCTTGTGAAGCAGAACGCTGCTGTATTGGTCAAGGATGCCGATGCATCGCTCAGACTGGTGCCGACTACGCTGCGGCTGATGGAGAACCCTGAACAATGTGCCGCACTGCGTACCCATATCCTCAAGCTTGCCCAACCCGACTCAGCACGCCGTATCGCCGAAGAAGTTATCAAACTTGTCCCCAAGCACTAATTATGGCATATTATTTGCATGATTTGCAAATAACCGGTACTTTTGTGCGGTTGAATTTGTAAACAAACCTAAAACAAACAATTATGATTTCCAAACGTTTAGAGGACGCTATTAACGCCCAAATCAATGCCGAGATGTGGTCGGCATATCTCTATCTCAGTATGTCCGCTTATTGTCAGGACAAAGGTTATGCCGGTATGGCTAACTGGTTCGCTATCCAGTTCAAAGAGGAGCAGGACCACGCGCAGATTTTCTACAATTATCTCATCAGCAGGGGCGGACGTGTACTGCTTAAGGCTATTGACGCAGTGGAAACCGAATGGGCTTCACCGTTAGCGGCTTTCGAGCATACCTATGAGCACGAACAGCATGTTACGTCGCTTATCAACAACCTTATGCACATTGCTGTTGAGGAGAAGGATTATGCAGCCCAGAGCCGTCTGCAGTGGTTCATTGACGAGCAGGTGGAAGAAGAGGAGAATGCTGTAGAGATTATCAACAAACTCAAGATGTTAGACGGTAACGGCTACGGTCTCTATATTTTGGACCAGGAGCTTGCAGCCCGTGTCTATACCACGCCGTCTCCCCTCGCTGCAAAAGCATAAGGCAGCATAAGGCAGCGTAAGAATAACGCATCTTTCAATAGCAATTAGAGCGCAAAGGGTCAATCCCTTGCGCTCTTTTGTATGTAGCCGGCAACAAGCAAGAGAGATTATGAAATTATTATGTTATTATTATGTTATTATTATGTTATTATTATGTTATTATTATGTTTTCATTAAGTTTTTATACAGACTTTATACAGCTTTTATTATGTTCGTAAGCAAACCACACCGTACCCACACAATACCCTCACTGTACCCTCACAATACCCACATTGTACCCACACAATACCCTCACTGTATTACACGTGCAGCGAATGTGACCGTTTCTCGGACAACACCTATACGGAAGAGCAGTGGCAGAAGATGGAGGATGCCGGCGCTGTGTTCTTGCCCGCTGCGGGCTATCGGACGGGCGATGATGGTTCGTACGGTACATACTGGTCTTCCACGCAGGACGGCTCGGACCGTTACACATATAAACCAACAACGCACTCTCATTCGGGAGTGCGTTGTTGGTATGGTTACAATGTGGATTTTATTATCTCCATAAAATGAAGAATCTGTTCGCTTTTGCGTGGTTCAAAGAGCAGATGCTCAAAATCACGCTGCTTGGTTTTGAGGTCTGTATGAGTGACGGTCTCTTGTAGTTGCTCCAATAATTGTGCCTCGTTTTCTATGCCGTGGCTGTGCTTCAGGAATTCATAATCCGGTTTCGTGCGTTGCCATAAGAAAAGCGCATCGTAGAAATCACGACCCTTCTGGCGGGTCAACAGAGCCGATAGTTTCATTGAAAGAAGAATGCTGACAGGAGGAACGGGAACGGGGAAATAAAAACCTAAGCGGCTGATTGTCGCCATTTCTCGCGGATAACTGATACCTTGGTCTTGTGCTTCAATCTTCATTAAGAACCGTTCTTCCCGATGACCTGTTAGTTGGAGCGAGAAGAGCAGTTCTGGGAAATAGACATTCCGACGGAAAGCAGTCAAGTTTGAATTCTCTTTGTCGCGCGGTTCTACCGTCAAGCCTTGAAGCGTCAGGTAGCGAATCAAGCCGTCTGTCATTTGGATGAAATCTTCTTTGCTAAGGTTCTTGCAATCGAAATCCAAATCCTCGGAGAAACGATCAATACCATGAATAAGTCGCAAATTCGTGCCGCCGATAAAAGTCAACTTGTCCGACCATGCCGACTGAGAAATCCATTCCATTGCTAAACACTCAATATACTCTTTGAGCAAATGCTTCTGAATGTTGGCATTATTGGCTATCTGCGGCGGATAAAAACCGCGTATGTATGTTAAATCAATCATATCCCGTATGTCTTTAACATGATTTTTATTCTCTTGGTGAGTATCGGACTTCCGATGCGGTCGGAGTATTCAAGCAATCGTTCCTTGTCTAACTCATTTTGCATAAAGTCTTCGTCCAAGCGCAATTCACGCATTTCTTCTTCCGTTGAATACTGCGGATAGAGATAGAGCAAATCAATTAGCGCCTTTTCAGGCGTGGCTAACATGTAGGTCTTTTCGTCAGACATCTGCTTCGGCTCATAGCCCCAAAACAGAGAAGGCTTGATTGTTTGGTAGCTATAACACGCAAAGATATTCTCAAACTGTGTCGTTTTGCACGTGGTAATACTCGTAATGGTCACCACCGCTTCGGGTATCATCCCGTAGAAGGACAAAGCGGTATGCAGGCTGATGTAGGAAGGGGCATAGATTTTCGATGCAAAATAGCGTGCATAATCCGGCTTGTTCATATAGTCCGCAAAGGCGTACCAGCCCTGCCGCAACGGAACAATATAGCCTGCTTTCTGCCATTCAGAATAATTCCGGCGGTTAAACATCGGGTGTATTGCTCTCACTTGTGATGTAGAAAAACAAGCCAAATGATGCCACTGAATATAAAACGATTGATAGGTCATATATGTTCGTTTTATTTCTGTAATGTGATAAAATTATCACACAATAGAAACAAATCCGCAGCAAAAGTACTGCTAATAGTTGAAGTGAACAACAGAAATAAAGAAAAACTTGCCGTGGAGCCAGAAACGTTTGCCAATTACAATGCCTATCTCTATGTGACCTGTGCCAATTTTGAAGATTACAACCTGCATAACGCAATAATTCAATACCCCCGCGCGTAGCAATACCGCACACAGAACAGGCAGACTTGCATCCATACCAAGTCTGCCTGTTTTGTGTGGCAGACCATACGTTTCTGTTAATTACGCCTTCAGGCGTTACGCTCCTAAGCGTAAGTAGCCGCATGAGTATATCGCATTATTCTGTAAAAATGACTTACAATTTTTGTGAGTCTTTTTTTTTGAGTACTTTTGCGGCGTGAAATGGTAAGAAGAGTAAAAGTATGGATACTCCTATGAGAAACTTGGTCACGCCGTATAACTCGTGAACACCGCTTGGTTAATGAAATACATGATAAAGAAGTTCTCGTTTTAGTTATCTCTGCTTTCGGGCATTATATATAACCCATAATACCAATAAAAGTAACTTAAAATTATCCCGCCTATGTAACACAAGCGTGTAAAGGAATACAACCATTCCGCGAGACACGCACCAACATATTTTTATAAAAGCGTTATAAGCCAAAACTTGATTTGTTGAAACTTCGACACTTTTAACAAATTATTTATCACTCAAGCACTGGTTTTTATGTACGCTCATGCAGTAGCGTGAGTTTTCCGTGCGTAAATTTGAGTGATAAAGGTAGTCGAAGACCTCAACAAATCAAATGAAGCGAAAGAAACTTCACGCTCTTTTTATGCTTATACCGCAAAAAGTTTGTTACCTTTTCTTGGTTTAGGATATTAACAGGTAGAAAACATATATGACACTGAGGTCATATTTATAACAACAATCAATCATTTAACGTTGTGCACCCAACATTAAAAAGGTGCGAAGCTTATGAAAAACAAACTTTTAACTTTCGTTCTAACGGCAATGGCGTGTCTGATAAGCCCCTGCCTTTCTGCCGAAACCTACAACGGTACTTGCGGCGAGAACCTCACATGGACACTTGACACCGAGACAGGTGTGCTAACCATCTCCGGCACTGGAGAAATAAGAGACTCTTACTACTATGAGTGGTGGAAGAGTTATCGTAGTAGCGTTAGTTCAGTTGTAATTTCTGACGGAGTGACAAGCATCGGATATGAAGCTTTCGACAATTGTAGCAGTTTGACCTCTATAACCATTCCCAACAGCGTCACCAGCATCGGATATGGAGCTTTCATGGGTTGCAGCAGTTTGACCTCCATAACCATTCCCAACAGCGTCACAAGCATTGGAGACTCTGCTTTCGAAGGTTGCAGCAGTTTGACCTCTATAGCCATTCCCTCCAGCGTCACAAGCATTGGAGACGATGCTTTCAAGGGTTGCAGCAGTTTGACCTCTATAACCATTCCCAACAGCGTCACAAGCATTGGAAGGAATGCTTTCGATGATTGCACCGGTCTGACCTCTGTAACGATAGGCACCAGCGTCACAAGCATTGGAGACTCTGCTTTCGAAGGTTGCAGCAGTTTGACCTCTATAACCATTCCCAACAGCGTCACAAGCATTGGAGGTAGTGCTTTCCGCGATTGCAGCAGTTTGACCTCTATAGAGATTCCCAATAGCGTCACCTACATAGGCTATGATGCTTTTAAGGGTGTTCTGAATATCGTATATAATGGCACTGCCAGCGGCAGCCCTTGGGGGGCAAAGTATATCAATTGTTATGTGGATGGATACTTAGTATATAGCGATGACACAAAAACAGAGTTACTTAAATGTTTAACTTCTGCAGTAGGAGAAATAGCCATTCCCTCCAGCGTCACAAGCATTGGAGACTATGCTTTCGATGATTGCAGCGGTTTGACTTCCGTGACGATTCCCAGCAGCGTCACCAACATAGGCTATTATGCTTTTAATGGTGTTCTGAATGTCGTATATAATGGCACTGCCAGCGGCAGCCCATGGGGGGCAACGTATATCAATTGTTATGTGGATGGATACTTAGTATATAGCGATGACACAAAAACAGAGTTACTTAAATGTTTAACTTCTGCAGTAGGAGAAATAACCATTCCCAACAGCGTCACCAGCATCGGATATGGAGCTTTCATGGGTTGCAGCAGTTTGACCTCCATAACTATTCCCAACAGCGTCACAAGCATTGGAAGTAGTGCGTTCTCTGGTTGTACCAGTTTGCCGTTAATTAATAATATCCGCTATGCTGATACGTATTTGGTAGAAGCAGTAGATAAAACTTTATCAATGTATAACATCAAAGAAGGAACAAAATGGATTGGAGATCGGGCTTTCTTTGAGTGTGGCAATCTGACCTCCATAGAGATTCCCAACAGCGTCACCAGCATTGGAGAAATGGCTTTCTATAATTGCAGCAGTTTGACCTCCGTAACCATTCCCAACAGCGTCACCAGTATTGGTAGTGGTGCTTTCTACAATTGCAGCAGTCTGTACTCCATAGAGATTCCCACCAGCGTCACCAGTATTGGAGGTAGTGCTTTCAAGGGTTGCAGCAGTTTGTCCTCCATAACCATTCCCGGCAATGTCACAAGTATTGGTAGTAGTGCTTTCGAGAATTGTACATCTCTTGCAGCCGTGCATATTTCCGATTTGGCAGCATGGTGTGCGATAGATTTTGGAAAATATGAGTATATGAAAGACGTTTATTATAGTGCTACCGCCAATCCGCTGTATTATGTCAAACATCTGTTCCTGGATGGAAACGAAATAAAAGAGTTGGAAATCCCCGCAGGCGTAACAGACATTAACCCGTATGCATTTGTCAATTGTAGCAGTCTGACATCCGTCCGCCTTCCTCAAAGCGTTGAGACTATCGGTAAAGGTGCATTTGAGGGTTGCTCCGCTGTCAAACGTATCTATTGCCACGCTGTAACACCTCCTGCCGTGGAGTTGGAATCATTTGCCAATTACAATGCCTATCTCTATGTGCCCTGCGCCAGCTTTGAAGACTATGACCTGCACGACGTATGGGGCAGTTTCAAGCATATCGAATGTCTGCCCGAAGATGCGACCGCTCTCGATGACTCAATGCCTGACTCGCAGAGCAGTCAGGCAAAGAAAATCCTCCGCAACGGTACAATCTGCATCGAACGTGACGGCATTCTATACGACCTGCAAGGCACAATAATTCAATAACCCCCGCGTAGCAATACCGCAAAAACAGGCAGACTTGCATCCATACCAAGTCTGCCTGTCCTGTGTGGAGAACCACACGTTTCTGTTAATTACGCCTTCAGGCGTTACGCTCCAAAGCGTAATTGGAGATATAACTCTTGTAGAATGGATCGCAATAGGAATAGGACGAGTTTTTACGGTCAATTATTCCCTCGTCCATAAGAACAGCAACCGCTTTCTGTAAAGACGATGCTCCAATTAACTTGTTGCGGCTTATATAGTCGGCGGAGTAGATGTTGTTACCGGACTGTGTGAGTGCTATAAGAAAACGTCTCTGGAGTATGGATAGCCGGTCGGTACGCTCATAGTAATAATCCCCTTTCAATTCAACGACGCGGGAGAAACATACGTCCACAATCTCTTTGTTAACGTCTTTTATATCGGGCATCATATACTGCCATATTTCGGCACAAAGCAATTGTATATAGTAAGGGATATTTTCAACGCGCTCAATGATGTAACTACATAGTTCTTCGGAAATGTGTATGCCTGACAATGCGAAGCGGGAGGTGATGAAATCAATTGTTTCTCTTTTGGGCAATGTCGTGATTTGTAGAGTAACAGCAGAATTGTAGAACGGTCTGTTCTTCGACATAAACATATCTTCAATCAGATGTGTTTTACTTCCTAAAAACAGATAGTTGGTGTGGTGGTGAAGTTGAACTTTGCTGCGTATCAGAGCCTCTAATCCGAATTTGGCTAATTTACGTATTTCTTGGAATTCATCCATTACAACAACCATACGATGACCGTTTCGGGCCATCTTTTCGGGTAAATCCAGCAAATCCGCTATCGTTGCAGTTGTCACTCTGGGAACGGCAAATTCAATGCCGAATTGCAGTTTTCCTGACGCGTCAAATGTCAGTTTTGGGCGTATATTCTTAACTTCGGAAACTATTTGCGAGAATCTTTCTATAGCTGTCTGCTTTTTATAGAGGGCTTGAATGTACAATTCGGCAAACGACTCTAACGAATAAACCGGCATTAAATCCATATATACACATTCTAATCCCTGCTGTTCCATCTGTTTCATCGCTTTGAAAACCAACGATGTCTTGCCGTATCGCCGGGGCGCAAACAGAACGAGATTGTTGCCGCCGTACAAGGTGTCCACTATGCGTTTTGTTTCTTCCACGCGGTCATAAAAATTGTCGCCTTCGGCAACTGATATGTAGTTGAAAGGATTCATAACTGATAACGCTTTTGTTGTACTATACAGGTCAATTACGCTTGACCAATTACGCCTGCAAAGGTAATATATATATTCCACAAAGCAATAGCGAGAATCGTTTTTTTTCCTTTTTCATCTCCAAATATCCTTGTCTGCCCTGTAATGTCATAAATAATTTGAGAAAAGTTTTTTTTGATAAGAAAAAGGCTGTACCTTTGCCGCGTAATGGGATTTTATTGAGTCCGGACAGAACTTTCCGGACAGACAATTTGCTTTTAGACTAAATATAAATCAATAAAATATATGTCCAAAACAATCGAAGGCAAACGAGAAGTACAGTTCTCGTTGGTGTACAGGGATATGTGGCAGTCAAGCGGCAAATACGTGCCGAGACGTGACCAATTAGCTAAAATAGCCCCCGTGATTATTGACATGGGCTGTTTCGACAGGGTAGAGACTAACGGCGGAGCGTCGGAACAAGTGAACCTCCTGTATGGAGAAAACCCCAATCTGGCAGTACGTACATTTACCAAGCCTTTCCGCGAGGCGGGTATCAAAACCCACATGCTTGACCGCGGATTGAACGCCCTGCGTATGAACCCCGTACCCGCAGACGTGCGCCGTCTGATGTACAAAGTAAAGCACGCACAAGGAACAGACATCACACGTATCTTCTGCGGACTGAACGACCCGCGTAACATCATCCCGTCTATCAAGTGGGCAAAAGAAGCAGGTATGACCGCTCAAGCCACTATGTGTATCACCTACTCGAAGGTGCACACCGTGGAGTACTATTGCGACCTCGCCGAACAACTCATTGCAGGCGGCGCACAGGAAATCTGCCTCAAGGATATGGCAGGTATAGGACGTCCCGCTATGCTCGGCAAGATAGTTGCCTACATCAAGGAGAAATACCCCCACATCATCATCCAATACCACGGTCACACAGGTCCGGGTTTCTCGGTGGCTTCGATGCTCGAGATTGCCAAAGCCGGTTGCGACGTATTGGACGTGGCTATGGAACCGCTCTCTTGGGGTAAGGTGCATCCCGATGTAATCACCATTCAGGCTATGCTCCGTGACGCAGGCTTCCTCGTTAAGGACATCAATATGAAAGCCTACATGGAGGCTCGCTCGCTCACGCAGTCTTTCATCGATGATTTCCTCGGTTACTGGATTGACCCCAAGAACGCACTGATGACCTCGTTGCTTGTAGGTTGCGGTCTGCCCGGTGGTATGATGGGTTCGCTTATGGCAGACCTCAAAGGTATGCACGCCGCTATCAACGCCAACCTCAAGAAGAAAGGCGAAAAAGAGTTGAGCGAAGACGAACTGTTGGTCGAACTCTTCGACGAGGTACAGCGTATATGGCCGATGTTGGGCACACCGTGCCTGGTAACTCCGTTCTCGCAGTACGTCAAGAACGCCGCACTGATGAACCTCTACAGCCGCTCAATGGACGAAGCACCTTTCACGCGTATGGACCCCGCTATGTGGGGAATGATTCTCGGCAAGTCTGGCAAACTGCCCGGCGAACTGGCTCCCGAAATCGTCAAACTCGCCGAACAGAAAGGCTTTGAGTTCTATACGGGTGACCCGCAGGCTCTCTATCCCGATGAACTCCCGCGTTTTGAGAAAGAAATGGCAGAAAACGGTTGGGATCGCGGACAGGACGATGAAGAACTCTTCGAGTTCGCTATGCACGAAAAGCAGTACCGCGAGTTCAAGTCAGGTCAGGCAAAAGAGCAGTTCCGCCAAGACCTCATCGAGCGGATGCGCAAAGCGGGCAAACCTATCCCGCAAGACTTGTTGCCCAAAGGCGATGACGATATGGCGGCTGTTGCAACCGCGCTCCAACTCTATTTCGCACGTCCTTCCTTCACACCCGTTATACGCCGCCACGCTACCGCATGGAACCGCCACGGACAAGGTATAGGTATCTTTTAGAACCATCAACCAAAATTAACTCAAAATAACCAACCATTAACAAACTAAATTGTCATGAAAAAGTACAATTTCAATGCAGGACCGAGTATCCTGCCGCAAGAAGTGATTAAGCAAACCGCTGACGCCGTTCTGGATTTTCAAGGTGAAGGTTTGTCGATTCTGGAGATTTCGCACCGCGCGAAGTATTTCCAACCTGTAGTGGATGAGGCAGAAGCTCTGATGAAAGAGTTGCTCGGTGTTCCCGAAGGTTACCGCGTTATCTTCCTCGGTGGCGGCGCAAGCCTCCAGTTCTGTATGGTTCCCTACAACATGATGGGCAAGAAAGCCGCTTATCTCAACACCGGCGTTTGGTCTAAGAAAGCATTGAAAGAGGCTAAGGGCTTGGCAGGCGTATTTGGTGCAGAAGCCGTTGAACTCGCCGCTTCTACCAACTCCATCCCGATGGACTTTGAAGTTCCGCAGGATGCTGACTATATGCACATCACTACCAACAACACCATCTTCGGTACCGAAATCTCCAACCGCAAACTTGAAGAGATCTATCGCAAGAAAGGTAATGTCCGTCTCGTAGCCGATATGTCGTCCGACATTCTGAGCCGCCCCGTGGACGTTAGCAAATACGACATCATTTATGGTGGCGCACAGAAGAACATCGCTCCTGCAGGCGTTACTTTCGTTATCATCAAGGAAGAGGCTCTCGGTCACGTGGATCGTTATATCCCCACTATGTTGGACTATCGCACCCATATCGAGGGCGGCTCAATGTTCAATACGCCTCCCGTACTGCCTATCTACACCGCTCTCCTCAATATGCGCTGGCTCAAAGAGCACGGAGGCATCAAATGGATGGACGAGCGCAACCAGAAGAAGGCTGACCTGCTTTACAACTGCCTCGACAACAGCAAACTCTTCACTCCCACCATTATGGAGAAAGAAGACCGCAGCCGCATGAACATCTGCTTCGTTCTCAAACCCGAATATGAAGGTCTGTTCGACGACTTCTTCAAGTTCGCTACCTCCAAGGGTATGGTAGGTATCAAGGGTCACCGTCTCGTTGGCGGATTCCGCGCTTCCTGCTACAACGCAATGGACGTAGAAGGCGTACAGGCTCTCGTTGACTGCATCCACGAATTTGAGAAGATGCATTAAGAATGGGATTCTCCTATCTTATACCTATAGGCAATCCTGTCAATCATACAAAAAACAAAAGTATTGAATATACAACTTTAATCAAACCTATGAAAGTACTTGTTGCAACCGAAAAACCTTTTGCGAAAGTAGCCGTGGACGGTATTCGCGAAGTAGTGGAAAAAGCAGGTTATGAACTTGCTCTCTTGGAAAAATACACCGCCAAGCAGCAATTGCTGGACGCCGTGGCTGATGCCGACGCTATCATCATCCGCTCCGACATCGTGGACGAAGAAGTGCTCGCCGCCGCTAAAAACCTCAAGATTGTGGTTCGCGCCGGTGCAGGATACGACAATATCGACCTCGCTGCCGCTACGGCTCACAACGTAGTGGCTATGAACACCCCGGGTCAGAACTCCAACGCTGTAGCTGAACTGGCTCTCGGTCTGATGGTTTATGCCGTTCGTAACCTCTACAACGGAACCAGCGGAACCGAACTCAAAGGGAAGAAACTTGGTATCCACGCCTTCGGTAACGTAGGACGCAACGTGGCTCGCATCGCTCAAGGCTTCGGTATGGAAGTGTATGCATACGATGCATATTGCCCCGACCAGGCTATGATTGACGCTCACGTAACGCCGCTTCATAGTGCGGAAGAACTCTATCGCACCTGCAATGTAATCAGTCTGCATATCCCCGCTACAGCGGAAACCAAGCAGTCTATCAACTATGCACTGCTCTCTAATATGCCGGCTCCCGCTCTGCTCGTTAATACAGCCCGCAAAGAGGTCATCAACGAGGACGAACTGATTCGCCTCATGCAAGACCGTGCTGACTTCCGCTATGTAACCGACATTATGCCGGCTGCTAACGAGAAGATGAACGAACTGTTCGCAGGTCGCTATTTCGCTACTCCCAAGAAAATGGGTGCTCAGACGGCTGAAGCCAATATCAATGCCGGCATAGCTGCCGCCAACCAGATAGTGGACTTCTTCCAAAACGGCAATACGCGTTTCCAGGTTAATAAATAATAACTACGCAGACACGGTCTGCGCCCGTAAAGTGAAAAACAAAGCATTCATATTGCTACTGACAACTCTCTGCACCCTCGCTCTTTCGGCGGGTGCGGAGAGTTTTGTTACCCCGACATCCGTCACGACTCCCTTTGTTATCAGCCAAGCGGAAGGGGTGAACCGAATCTATGTATTTGAGTCTATCAACGATGCCCAACTCACGGCACCCGCTATGGCGGATTGGTACGCATTCCCTGACCTCACTACTCCCGTTGCTACCGCAATGACTGCCATCTATCCCGATGATGCCACCACTTACCTTGTCGTGATGGGGACGCAACGCGATACCGTTGCCGTCTTTGATTATTCGCACTACCGCTTGGCAGGCAAACCGTTCCGCGCGATGCTCACGTGCGAAACATCCACGCTTGTCCTTGATGTCGATGATATGATTTATAACGACCTCACTGGACAGCCGCATTCCGTCGAAAGAAATATCACACTACAATATACCCACTATGAGAGGGACTCTGTCTCGTGGACACCCAATGAGAAGAAGCAGGACCTCACCATTAACCATCCGCGTACCATCAATCTCGGACACAAACTGCTTGCGCCTACGCAAATAGACCTTGAAGGTGACCAATTCGCCGACCATTTTTACGGCACGCCCGACTTGCTGCGTATTGAGAAAGACTCCGTTCAGGCAGTTGCCATCGACTTCATACCGCGTTCCTATACCTTGCTGCGTGGCAACGAACGCGAAAACGAAGTGGAACGGGTCATTGATGAGTCCAAATTGGAAGGCTCCGCGCCGCTTAATATCTTGTTCAAGGCTAACGCTTCGCCGCTCGCTACCGTCTTCCTTTGGGAAATAACGCGTTCATCGAATATACTTACTTCACGTACAGAGACGGAAACGCGCTATCAGTTTGAGCAATCCGGTAACTATGAGGTCAAACTGCATGTAACTAACGATTTTGGTTGCGAATGTGATACTACTTTCCACGTCAGTGCCAAGGAGTCGATGCTCGCCGTACCTAATGTCTTTACGCCTAACGGGGACGGCATTAACGATGAGTTCCGGGTTGCCTATCGTTCCATTCGGACGTTCTCTATGGCAGTCTTCGACCGCTGGCAGCACGAGGTCTATTCGTCCAATGACCCGTCACGCGGATGGAACGGTACGATTAACGGCCGCCCCGCTGCCGAAAGTGCTTATACCTACATCGTAGAAGCAGTTGGTACGGACGGAGTGAAGTACAAGAAGAAAGGCATAGTCAATCTCCTGCGAGGAAAAAAATAAGTGGAAGCCCACCTCACTATATTAGGTACAGGAAGTGCCCTGCCCACTTTTCAGAACTCGCCTTCAGGGCAGATTCTGGACTTGTGCGACAAGTCGTTCCTCATTGATTGTGGCGAAGGCATACAACTGACTATGCGTCAGATGAACCTCAAGACTTCGCGTCTCTATTCCATTTTCATCTCCCATCTGCACGGTGATCACTGCTTCGGACTGCTCGGACTGCTGACCACTTTCGATATGATGGGAAGGACGCAGCCCCTTCATATTTATGCCCATCCTGATTTGGAGAAACTCCTTCGGCCG
>CADAAF010000044.1 GCA_902785805.1 uncultured Bacteroidales bacterium
GTATCGGAGAGAACGACACCTATATCCGCACTGAAATAGCGAAAGGATTCGGATATCTGGGAGCAAAGATAGATGAGCAGAAAAGTCTGAAGACGCGCGGTGAAGAGGTGGTTATATCAACTCCTGACAGCAAGGTAACGGTATGCGTTATTCCTACCGATGAGGAACTGATGATTGCCACAGATACGGAAGCGATAGTGACCAAGAAATAAGCAGCCGATGAAACCCATTATATATCAGGTTTTCCCACGCACATTCACCAACTACAACGAGACTCGTCGCCGCAATGGCAGTCGTGAGGAGAACGGCTGTGGCAAGTTTAATGAGATAACGCCCAAAGCGTTGCAGGCTATTCGCGACTTGGGAGCAACGCACGTGTGGTACACAGGCGTAATCCGTCACGCTACCGCCGAACGCAACAACCCTACTATCACCAAGGGTAAAGCGGGCAGTCCGTATGCCATAACCGACTACTACGATGTGGACCCTGACCTTGCCACCGATGAGACGAAGCGGATGGCGGAGTTTGAGAGTCTTGTGCGCCGCACCCACAAAGCGGGACTGAAAGTGGTGATGGACTTCATACCTAACCACGTGGCACGCGAATACAAGTCGCTGTGCAAGCCCAAGGGCGTTCGTGACTTAGGTGAGACGGATAATCCGTCGTGGGCTTTTTCGCCTCTGAACAATTTTTACTACCTGCCCGGTGAGGATTTTGCACCGCAGTTTGAATGTAATTATAAGGAGTCGCCCGCGCGCGCGACCGGTAATGACTGTTTCAGTGCCCATCCGTGCGAAACCGACTGGTACGAGACGGTCAAACTGAACTACGGCGTTCACTATATGGGCGGCGGAGAGAAGCAGTTTGACCCGATACCCAATACCTGGTACAAGATGCAGGACATCTTGCATTACTGGGGCAGAAAAGGTATTGACGTATTCCGCGTGGATATGGCGGAGATGATTCCCGTAGAGTTTTTCAAGTGGGTGATAGCGTCCATTCGCACGTTCTATCCGAATATACAGTTCATCGGCGAATGTTACCAGCCTGCACTGTATCAGCAGTACTTAGATGCCGGTTTTGACTACTTGTACGACAAAGTAGGTATGTACGATTACCTGCGCGGCGTGACGAGCAAGAGTTGGCCTGCCGAGGGTATTACGCAACGTTGGCAAGCGGTTGAACAGATACGCGACAAGATGGTTTATTTCCTTGAGAACCACGACGAGCAGCGTATAGCATCCGGCTTTTTCTGCGGAAGCGGACACTGCGCCGAACCGGCAATGACTGTGGCTGCAACGTTAGGCGCAAACCCTGTACTGGTATATGCCGGACAGGAATTGGGCGAGACGGGTATGGACGTAGAGGGCTTTTCCGGAATGGACGGCAGGACTACCATATTCGACTACTGGGGCATCCGTTCTCTCCAAGCGTGGGCTAACCACGGTAAGTTTGACGGCAAGTACCTGACCGACGACCAGAAAGACTTGCGCCTGTTCTACCAGCGTCTTCTCACCCTTGCCCGTGACAACAAAGCAGTGGCAGAAGGCAAGATGTACGACCTTGAATATGCCCAGGGAGAGAACTTCAACAAACACGAGCAGTATGCCTATCTGCGCAAGCAGGATGACGAGGTACTGCTCATTGTGGTGAACTTCGACGACCGTGCAGTTGAAATAGACGTGCAGATTCCGAAGGATGCTTTTGACTATCTTGAACAAGCCGAATGGGAACAAGCAAGCGCTATCGACTTGCTGACGGGCACCAAGTACAAGCAGACAAGTCTATGTTCTTCGCAACCCGTTCATCTTTCGCTTCAGGCTTGGAAAAGTGTGGTGATGCGCTTTGAGGAAACGAAGAAGAAACGCAGATAAGTCCCTACACCGTCTATGAAAGAAAAAGTGCGTGACTACTGGCGCTTAGTGCGCGGCGGAAATCTGTGTTTTCTGACCATACTGATGTGGACGATGACTTACTGGGTGGCTCGTCCCGTGTTGCGGATGTATCGTTTTACCGACCTTATCCCTTGGTGGGTGTGGTTGCTATTAACCATCGGAACGGTATTGATAGCCGCCGGCGGTTACGTTGTGAACGACTATTTTGACGTGAAGATAGACCGTATCAATCGTCCAGACCGTTTGGTGGTAACCCGCACGGTGAGCAAAGATGCCGCAATGCGTCTGTTCTATGTCTTAACGGGTCTCGGTGTGGCTTCCGGTCTGGGTGCAGCATGGGTGTTGCGCAGCAGTTCTGTGGCGATTGTATATGCGCTTGTACCCGGACTTTTGTGGTTCTATTCTGCAAGTTATAAAAGGATGCTGATAGTGGGCAACCTGATTGTTGCTTTCCTGTCTGCCTTGCCTCCTATAGTGATAGCCATAGCGCAAACAAGTTGGCTGACCAAGATATATGGTGCAGATATGCTGCGCTATATGCCTATCGGCATCAGTCTGTATGCATGGTTGGGCGGTTTCAGTCTGTTTGCTTTCTTATGCACCTGGATACGGGAGATAGTGAAAGACTTGGAGGATCAGAACGGCGACAGGGAGTTGGAATGTCACACGATGCCTATTGTATGTGGTACGATGTGGAGCAGGGTGTTTGCTACGCTCTTGATAGCAGTAACCGTCTGTCTGATAGCGTACCTGCATTGGGGAGGCGTGATGCCTTTCCCGACTATATGGCGCAGTGTAGCCACCCGTTTCATTGTCTTCGGATTATATGTACCGATGGCTTGCGAACTGGCACTTCTATGGTCGGCAAAGATTGACAGCGACTACCGTTCGGCACAAGGGCTGATGAAGTTCATTATGTTTATCGGGACGCTGTTCAGTTATGTCGTTATGCAGTATTTGGCATAGTATCAAGCGGTAGATACAGGACACGAGATGAAAGACATACGAACAATCATATTGGGTTCCCAGAGTCCGCGTCGCAGAGAGTTGATGGCAGGGTTGGACATTCCTTTTGAAAGCGTTGTCATTGATGCCGACGAGTCGTACCCTACTGACCTTCAAGGGGGCGATATACCCGCATATATATCCCGCGCAAAGGCACAAGCATACGCACATCTACTCAAAGAAAACGAATTGCTTATAACAGCCGACACTATTGTATGGTGCAACGGATTGATGTTAGGCAAGCCGCACGATGAAGCAGATGCATGCCGAATGTTAGGCCTATTGAGCGGACGAACGCACCAAGTCTATACGGGCGTAACATTCACCCTCAACCAACAAATGGAAACAATAGTTGACAAGACGGATGTTACTTTTCGCACCTTGAGCGATGAAGAGATACAACACTACGTAAAGCAGTACAAGCCTTTAGACAAAGCAGGAGCCTATGGTGTACAAGAATGGATTGGCTATGTGGGAGTTGAAAGCATACATGGTTCATACTTCAACGTTATGGGACTGCCTGTCGAAAGGGTGTATCAATACTTGGTAAAATAAATAACGGATATGTATAAACATTATTTTTTGATTGCAGCGGTATCCTTGTATATGAGTTGCATGGTATCTTGTCAGAAACCGCAACCTATGCAAACGGGTTATCCGCAGGCGGAATGGAACAAAGCAAGCGAAATACTAATGCACACACCGGGATCAGAACTCTTCAACGGAGTGATTCACCCGTCCGCCGGTCTGTTTGAACACTATTTCGATGTGGATCAAGCTGCTTCCGAACACCGCGAGTACATCCGCCTGCTACAACAGAACGGAATACAGGTGCATACCGTGTCTGAGATATTAGACGGAATAGGTCTTGACACCTTGCGCACATTGGCATCGCACGTGCTGCGCTACGACATCTCGGCTATACCTGACGAAGACGAAGAGGCTACCGAACAGTATAGGCAACACGTTTTGAGCGAAATGAGTAAGAACGACCTGATTCGCTGTATTCTACTCCAACCTACCGTTCGTCTTTCACGTACTGACAATAACACAGGCTACGAGGCTCAGTATATACAGAACCCGCTGATGAACCTCTATTTTACTCGCGACCAGAGTATCACGACTCCAAGAGGACATATCATCTGCAATATGAACTCTTCGCAACGTGCTCCGGAAACGGATATTATAGAAGTTTGTTACGAGCATTTGGGTCTCCACCCTGTCTTACGCATAGAAGGTGAAGGACGTATGGAAGGCGGCGATTATTTTCCTGCCGGCACTGTTTCTCTGATAGGTTGCGGAATGAGGACTAACCGAGAGGGTATCCGTCAGGCAATGGAGGCAGACGCTTTCGGACATGACACAGTGGTAGTTGTGCGCGACCATAAGTTCTGGCAGATGCAGATGCACCTTGATACGTACTTCAACATCATTGATTCAGACCTCTGTACGATGGTTCGCAGCCGCTTGGAAGCCAAGCAGGGAGAGCCTGAATATGTTACCTGCGACATCTATGCACGTGCAACAGGTGAGAAAGAGTATCAAATGATAGAAGAGGATATACCGTTTGTTACGTTCCTGCGCGAACGGGGAATGGAGATTATTCCCATTGACCCTGATGACGAGATGCATTATGCCAACAACTATCTGACCATTGCGCCGCGACACATTATGGCTGTAGGCGGTCAGAGTGAAGCCTTGCAACAGCGTCTTCGCGAGGCAGGAGTACAAGCGGAATGGATTCCATTGGAAAGTCTGATAGACGGCTATGGTGCAGCACACTGTATGACCCAAGTTCTACGCCGCGAAACAGTTAGCCAATAAACAGAAAAGACATATCATGCTACAAAAAAAGGAGAACTTGCGTTCCCCTTTTTTGTTAGTTTTCGCGAGAATTCCAATACGCATCATTATTCGGATTGCATTGATCGGCGTGGTTGTCATAATCCGAAGGTTGATGATCTCTGTCAGAATGCCAACTCATATATTGTAAATGATTGGTTGTTATGTGAATCTTTGCAGGCAGTTCACTTCGCCTGTAACTGAACACTTTTCGATTCAATTACGGCGCAAAGGTAAAAGCGTTGCCGGGTATCGGACATAGTTCGGGAAAAAAGTTCATTTTTATCTATTACAGTCCGATAAAAGGACGGTGCGGGTACACTGAGGGTATTGTGTGGTTTGCTTACGGACATAATAATTTTGGGATAGAGTCTGTATAAAAACTTAATGAAAACATAATAATCACATAATAATAACATAATAATCACATAATAATCACATAATAATATCATACTACAATATGCTGTTTATATGCTACAAGCAAAAAGCCTGAGAATTGACCTATCAGTTCAATGTTTGTTTCCTGTGCTTTCTTTTCGTTTCAAAGAAACACGTCTTTTTAGGTCCTTTGGTGAGGATGTGATGAATGAATTTTAATGTTCGCACCGCATCATTGGTAAGGTGCAATCTTACTTCGTTAGACGATACTCCGTCTGACAATACTTCGTCCGACAATATATATACATTGCCCTTAAGTTTGCCGTACTTGGCATATATACGATGCGAACCTTTGGGATTCAATCCCGAAAGACAAGCAAACGGATTGCTATTCAGTTCATCAATAATTTTCTTGACCGACCATTCATCGGCCGTCAAATAAGGTTCTTTTCTACCTTTCACAAAGATATACGCACCGCCACGACTGCAATTACGATATGCCTCCTCCATGACGGAATCCTTAGTCACAATCGCCCAAATATCCTCATACGCGAATTTCTTCATTTGGGTCCGATAATGACATTCCGGATTGCTTTTTAACAAATCCTCCATCTCTATACCCTCATCATATACAGGTATTTCTATAGCCTCTTCGTAAGTTATGTCAGTGTTCTCCATAAGACCGATAAATTGGTGAACAAAGATATTGCAGGAAACAATACATACCAAAACACTCAAGAAATAATCGCAGTTTGCAGGGGATAGTTTCGGATTAGGAAGATTTTTAGGGTTGGCTATTGTATTTTCAAGTAATTTGGTGTATCTTTGCGCGCTTTTTATAGGCTTATGCGAACAAGCAAATGGATATGTCTTTTAAGTGTTCTGTGTATGGCAGTTGCTATGCACGGTCAGGGCGTATCCGATACCATACGCCAACCCAAAAGCAAGATAACAGCCCCCATACACTATACCGCCAACGACTCCATAGTGCTGACCGGTGACGGAGTCGCCATGCTGCACGGCAACGGAAAAGTGACGTACGAGAAGATGGAACTAACGTCCGCATATATCCGCGTGAAAATGGACAGCAACCTCGTCTATGCCGCAGGTGTAATGGATACGACTGAAAACGAAGTGGTGGGCAAACCGGTCTTCAAAGACGGCAACGACAGCTACGAAAGCGACGAGATAACATACAACATGAAAACCGGCAAAGGCTTTATCCGCAACGTAGTGACAGAACAAGGCGAAGGGTATGTAGTAGCAGACAAGACCAAACGTACGGACAGCGAAACAATGATGATGGCAGGAGGCAAATATACTACTTGCAACCAACACTCAAGACCCCATTTCTATCTGAAGATGACAAAGGCAAAAGTCAAGCCCGGAGACTACATAGCATCCGGACCCGCCTATATGGTAGTGGGAGACGTGCCGGTACCTTTGGCTGTTCCGTTCGGATATTTTCCGTTCACCAACACCTATTCGAGCGGACTGATAATGCCCACATTCGGCGACGATTACTCAAGGGGATTGTATCTGAGGGGATTAGGGTATTACTTTGCCATCAACGACTACCTCGACTTCGAGGTAACAGGCGACCTCTACACCAAGGGAACTTGGGCCGTATATGCCGAATCCCACTACGTCAAACGCTACCGCTTCAGAGGTAATATACAATTCAACTACCGCTCTGACAAAAACAGCGAAAAAGGCTTGCCAGACTACTCGGAAAGCACCAATATGCGCGTGGCATGGACCCACCAGCAAGACCCAAAAGCCAATCCGTATAACAGCTTCTCGGCAAGTGTCAATTTTTCGACCAGCGGCTATAACCGAAGCAATATCAACAGTTACTATAACGGGGCTCTGAACTCGGAGAACGTGAAGTCAAGCAGTATCAACTACACGCAGCGTTTTCCCGAAAGCCCTTGGACCATATCAATGAGCGCGTTACTCAGCCAACAGACCAAAGACTCCACACTAACAGCCACCCTTCCTGATGTGAGCGTGAATATGAGTTCGATTTATCCGTTCAAGCGCAAAAAACGCGTTGGAAAAGAGAAATGGTACGAAAAGATTAAACTGTCTTACTCGGCAAACACCAAGATATCCGTATCACACATCAAAGAGAACAAATTCTTCCATTCTGATTTTCTGCGTGATTGGCAGACCGGCTTGCGTCACTCAGTGCCAATAAGCGCGTCGTGGACCGTGTGGAAATACCTGAATATCACTCCGTCCATCAACCTGACTGACCGAATGTACTTCTCGCGAATCAATCAGAGCTGGAACGAAGAGA
This sequence comes from uncultured Bacteroidales bacterium, assembly GCA_902785805.1. GTDB lineage: Bacteria > Bacteroidota > Bacteroidia > Bacteroidales > Paludibacteraceae > Colicola. Next base: position 7,424 of record CADAAF010000044.1, read on the forward strand.
CACAGTCCCTTCAACGGGATACGACCAATGGCTTTTACAATGTGTTTGACCTGAATGCGTCCCTGAGTTTCTCTACCAAACTGTACGGTTTCTATATGCCCTCCCGCAAACTGTTCGGCGACAAGGTGGACCGTTTCCGGCACGTACTGACACCCACCATCAGTATGAATTACCGCCCCGACTTCGGGGACAAATTCTGGGGCTATTACGGGTCATATAACCAAACACTTTACTCCGATTCGGTGGATGCAGTAACAGGTCTGCACGTGCCGCGTTATGACGATATGGGACAACCTATGTACATTACACAGACTTACTCGCGGTTCAGCAACGGGATGTATGGCAACGCCCCCCAAGGATTGCAAGCCAACCTGCATTTCTCGCTGCAAAACAATATAGAAGTGAAAATACGAAACGACAAAGATACCACCGCCAAAGACCCGTACAAAGTGTATAGTATCATTGACAATCTGGGCATTACAGGCGGATATAACTTCGCAGCAGACTCAATGAATTGGGAGAATTTCGGTGTCCAACTGCGAGTGAAAATACCGGTAGTGGACTACACCATCAACCTGAGCGGACAATTCGACCCGTATATGTACCAACTGAATGCCGCCGGACAACCCGTCCGCACCAACAAGCAGTACTGGAGCAACGGACGATTCCCGCACTTCCTTGGCACGAACCTGAACTTCAGCTATACTTTTACGGGCGAGAAGATACGCAAATGGTTCACTCCCAAAGAAAAACGGGGGGATGACACGGAGGACGAGAACGGCATTGACCCCGTAACAACCAATGCAGACGGCAGCATCAACCACGGCAAAAATGCTTCTCCCAAGAAGAGCGAAGTGGAAGACGGATTCGTCAAAACCGAAATACCGTGGTCTCTAACAGTCAATTACGGCATCCACTACACCCAAGTAGGCGGTTTTGACTACAAGAACATGTACCCCAAGATGGGCATCGTCCAGACAATGAGCATATCCGGAACTATCGGCTTGGGCAAAGGCTGGAAAGCCACCGCCACCACCAACATCGATATAGCAGCCAAGAAGATTTCGTACACCAATTTCACAGTAAGCCGAGACCTGCACTGCTGGAACATGTCTGCCAGTTTCGTACCATTCGGTCCCTACAAGAGCTATACGTTCCACATCGGTGTGAACGCGTCTATGCTCAAAGACCTGAAGTACGACAAGAGTTCGAACGACAACACCAACCGGAGAGTGAACTGGTGGTAAAACAGAAACAACTAAAACACAATAATAATGGACTACAACTTTCAAGCCATCGAGAAGAAATGGCAACAAGAATGGGACAACAGTAAAGCCTACGAAGTGAAAAACAACTCGGACAAAGAGCCTTACTATGTGTTGGATATGTTCCCCTACCCGAGCGGAGCAGGTTTGCATGTGGGACACCCGTTGGGCTATATAGCCTCCGACATAGCGGCACGCTACAAACGTCTCCAAGGGTATAATGTACTGCACCCGATGGGTTTCGACGCCTATGGTCTGCCTGCAGAGCAATACGCAATCCAAACAGGCCAACACCCCGAGATAACGACGGAGAAGAACATCAAACGCTACGTGGAACAGTTGCGTAAAATAGGTTTCTGCTACGATTGGAACCGGTCGGTAAGAACGTGCGACCCGTCGTTCTACCGCTGGACCCAGTGGGCGTTTGAGCAGATGTTCAACTCGTATTATGACGCGGACAAACAACAGGCACGCCCTATCAGCGAACTGATTGCACGCTTGGAGGAAGAAGATGCCAACTGGCAGAAGATGAGCGAGAAAGAGCAACAGGAAACCCTGATGCAATACCGCATTGCGTACCTTGCCGACACCAAAGTGAACTGGTGCCCCAAATTAGGTACCGTCCTTGCCAACGACGAGGTGAGCGAGGGGTTGAGCGTACGCGGCGGTTATCCGGTGGAACAGCGTGTGATGCGCCAATGGTGCTTGCGGGTAAGTGCTTATGCCCAGCGTCTGTTGGAAGGTTTGGACAAGATAGACTGGACTGACAGCCTCAAAGACACCCAACGCAACTGGATCGGCCGTTCGGAAGGAGCGGAAATGCTGTTTGCCATCAAGGGACAAGACGAGCCGTTCACCATCTTCACCACGCGTGCTGATACACTATTTGGCGTGACGTTTATGGTATTAGCCCCCGAAAGCGAGTACGTGCAACGCGTCATCAGTGATGAACAACGCGCCGAAGTGGAAGCCTACCTTGACCGTTGCCGCCACCGCACGGAACGCGAACGCATAGCAGACAGACAAGTAACGGGCGTGTTCACAGGCAGTTATGCCATCCACCCCATCACGGGAAAAGAAATACCCATCTACGTGAGTGACTATGTATTAGCCGGTTATGGTACGGGGGCTATTATGGCTGTACCGGCTCATGACAGCCGTGACTACGCTTTTGCACGGCATTTCAACCTGCCGGTCATTCCGCTGATTGAAGGCGCAGACGTGAGCGAACAGAGTTTCGATGCGAAAGAAGGCAAGATGATTAACTCTGATTTCCTGAACGGCCTGGAAGTCAAAGACGCGATAGCGAAAATGAAAGCGTACATCACGGACAAAGGTATCGGTCGCGTGAAAGTGAACTACCGTCTTCGTGATGCCATCTTCTCCCGCCAACGCTACTGGGGCGAACCGTTCCCCGTTTATTATAAGGACGATATGCCTTATCTTATCCCCGAGGACTGTCTGCCTCTTCGTCTGCCGGAAGTAAAAGAGTTCAAGCCCACAGAAGACGGGCAGCCGCCATTGGGACACGCACAGAAATGGGCATGGGACGAGAAGAAGAAAGAAGTGGTGGACAAATCGCTGATAGACAACAAGAACGTCTTCCCTATCGAGTTGTGCACAATGCCCGGATTTGCAGGCTCGTCTGCTTATTATCTTCGCTATATGGACAACCTGAACGACAAAGCGTTAGTGAGCAGGGAAGCCAATAACTATTGGCGGCAGGTGAACCTCTATATCGGCGGAACCGAACATGCCACGGGTCACCTCATCTACTCGCGGTTCTGGAACAAGTTCCTCTATGATTTGGGGTATGTATGCGAGGATGAACCGTTCAAGAAACTCATCAACCAGGGAATGATTCAGGGACGCAGCAATTTCGTGTACCGCTATATAGGCGAGGGAGCGACCGGCAATCTGTATATCAGTTACAATCTGATAGATACACCTCCCTATAAGGGTCACGTTCAGCCTATCCACGTGGATGTGAACATCGTGAAGAACGACATATTGGATGTAGTTGCCTTCCGTCAGTGGATGCCCGATTACAAGGATGCCCAGTTCGTCTATTCGGACGGCACGAACGATGTGGACAACCCTTACATAGGTACGCCGACCGACAAGCAGTATATCTGCGGTTGGGCAGTGGAAAAGATGTCGAAGTCGATGTACAACGTGGTCAATCCGGACGATATAGTGGAGCGTTACGGAGCTGATACTCTGCGTATGTATGAGATGTTCCTCGGTCCGTTGGAGATGTCCAAACCGTGGGACACGAACGGAATAGACGGCGTTCACCGCTTCCTCCGCAAACTATGGAATATGTACGAATCGCCCTCTGACGGTGAACCGACACGTGACGAACTGCGCAGCTTGCATAAACTGATAAAGAAAATCACTTGGGACATCGAGCATTACTCGTTCAACACGTCTATACCTGCCTTTATGATAGCGCAGAGCGAGTTGGCGGCTCTCAAATGCACCAAGCGTGCCGTTCTGGAGCAGGTTGCTGTCCTGCTCGCACCTTATGCTCCTCATATAGCCGAAGAGATGTGGCATCAGTGCGGTCATACCGATTTCGTTATTGATGCTTCTTGGCCTGTTTGCGACGAGTCTTATCTCGTTGAAGATACGCAGAAGTATCCGGTGCAGTTCAACGGCAAGGTGCGCTTTACGTTCGAGTGTCCGAAGAACACGCCGAAAGACGAAGTGGAGAAAATGGTCCTTGCTCATGAAGACACGGCTAAATACCTTGCCGGCAGCACGGTGAAGAAAATCATCGTGGTCCCCGGCAGAATTGTGAACATCGTGATATAACCCGCCCGTCCCCTCAGCTCCACAGGAACACCACAGGAACACTATTGGAACACTATAGGGATACTATAGGGATACTATAGGAATACCATCGGAATCCGCTACCCTTGCGCTACCCTTGCGCTACCGATAAGCAATCCTAATCCTTGCTTTATATTTAGCATATACCGCACCGTATCTTTGAACAAAATACAAAACCTATTGACATGAGACAGAACAACATAACAACCACCACGCCACAAAGATTGTCTGACAAAAAAAGTCAGGATACCTCGCGGTATCCTGACTTTGAGTGAACCAGCTGGGGCTCGAACCCAGGACCCCATCCTTAAAAGGGATGTGCTCTACCTGCTGAGCTACTGATTCATCTGCTTCTCACGAAAGCGGCGACAAAAGTACTGCGAATTTTTAATGTGACAAAACTTTTTTTGAAAAAAATTACTATATGAACAAAATCCTCACGCTGTCGGTTCCTAAACGACGTCATACGAATCGGGTACAGATTGGCGATTTAACGATTGGGAGCGACTATCCCATTCGCTTGCAGACAATGGCGAATGTATCGACAAACGACATACAATCTGCTGTCAGTCAAGCCATCCGATGTGCCCAAACAGGAGCAGAACTATTCCGCTTCACCACGCAAGGAGAGAGAGAAGTGGCGAATGTAGGTCTGATTCGTGAACAGCTTCGGGCTACAGGGTGCACGATGCCTCTTGTGGCAGATGTGCATTTTCGTGCCGATGTAGCCGACAAAGCCGCAGCCGTTGTTGAGAAAGTACGTATCAATCCGGGGAACTACATCGACCCTGCACGCAAGTTCGTGCATATAGACTATACGGACGAGGAGTATCAGACCGAGTTGCATCGTCTCCGTGAACGGTTCACAAGTTTACTGGACATTTGCAAAGCACATCATACGGCGTTGCGGTTAGGAGTCAATCATGGCAGTTTGAGCGACCGCATTATGTCCCGTTATGGAGATACGCCCGAGGGAATGGTGGAAAGTTGTATGGAGTTCCTGCGTGTGGCAGCAGAACAGAGTTTTACGGATATAGTGTTGTCAGTCAAGTCCAGTAATACGCGGGTTATGGTAGATACGGTGCGTCTGTTAGTGAAACAAATGGAGAAAGAAGGCATGGCTTTCCCAATCCATTTGGGCGTAACCGAAGCAGGCGAAGGTGAAGATGGACGCATCCGTTCGGCGGTGGGTATCGGCGCATTGCTGGCAGACGGTATTGGCGATACGGTAAGGGTCAGCCTGAGCGAGGAGCCTGAAAAGGAACTGCCTGTGGCAAAAGCTTTAGTGGACTATTTCTATGCACAAGATAGTATCCGTTACCGTATTGACGACGTGCAATTGACTATAGACAACGGCACAGCCGCCTACCACTCCAAGCAAACGGATTGGGAGTTGTTCGTACTGCAAGCGTCTGCGGAATGTGGTCGGCTGCTATGGAAAAACGAGTCTGTTGCAAGCGAACACTTGCATTTGGACAATCCGCATTTCCCCGATGAAAGACTACATCAATTGGAGAAAGATATATTGCAGGCGGCGGGAGTCATTCGTTACAAGACGGAGTTCGTTTCGTGTCCGGGTTGCGGCAGAACATTGTTTGACCTTCAGCGCACGGTGGCAGAGATTAAAGACGCTATGCGGAATACGCCCTTTAAGCCTCTCAAGATTGCCGTGATGGGATGTATTGTAAACGGCCCGGGCGAGATGGCGGATGCCGACTACGGCTATGTAGGTGCAGCACGCGGAAAAGTGAGTCTCTATCGGAACAAACAATGTATTGAGCAGAACATTCCTGCCGAAGAGGCACTAAAGAAACTTGTCGCACTTCTTGAGTCCGACGAAACTGTAACATTTAAAAACTAATATAACCTACAATGTTAGCGTAGGTTTTTTGTTTAACACAAAAAGCAGTACGTTGATCCGCATAAAGCAGCTGTGGAAACAGAGTTGGCAAAGTGGAATCAGTTCATTGCTGACAACGATCCCGAGCCGTATCTGAAAGTGACAGCCCATACCGGAAATTATCGTCAATCGGCTTGGTATTCGTATTATGATCGTCCTCGGTGGTACTATTCGATAGAGCAACCGATGGGTAAGTTGAGTGATGCTTCCATAACCGTAAAGATTGTTGGGATAGATGGGTTAATTCGACTGATAGCGGTTCAGACCCCGCCTTGATTAGTATGTAATAATGGCTGAACAATATATAAAAATCGGAAAAGCGCACAAAAACGCACGTTATTTTATAGGAAAAGCGTGTTAATCTAATTGAAAAATCATAGGAAAAGCGTATTTTTTCTTGTGTAATTAAAAAAAAAGTATCTTTGCGCCGGATTTCTAATCGAAAGCAATGATGTTACAACGTAAATTCACAACGGAGTTGTCCCGTTTTTTGCAAGAGGAACCAGATAAGATTATGCTCGTCAACGGAGCCCGTCAGATTGGCAAATCTTACCTTATTCGCTATGTAAGCCAGCAGCAATTTGCGCATTACATTGAGATCAACCTGCAAGCAGACAAAGAAGGTGCCCGGACATTTGCAAACGTCCATTCCGTGCAGGATTTCTATGTGCAGTTGGGTATCTATGCCGGCCAAGACTTGGGTAATCGCGAAGACACC
>CADAAF010000045.1:0-9305 GCA_902785805.1 uncultured Bacteroidales bacterium
TTGACTTGTATGATTTGCAGATAGACAGTATTTATCTGTCTTCGTGCGGACAATTCACCGATTCGCTCCTTGAAGGAGATGCCTCGCTCGCATTGCGACTTGAAGATGCCACCGTCGAATTGGCAGGCTCGCTAAGAGATACGGTGGCGGCAAGGGCGGTGTTGTCTGTGCCTTATGTAGAGAATCTCTTGGCGTTGTTGCCGGATGCCCTGCGCAAGCGGACCATCAAGGAGAACACTCTTTCAGGGGGTATTAACGTGAAAGTGCAATGTGCAATGCCCAATGCTCGTCTGCAAGAAATCCTGGCAGATACTTGCAGCACGATGATGGATAAACTGAAATCAAGCGGTATCTTTGTGCAGGCGAAGGTGGCTGTGGACAGTTTGCACGGCGGACATCCTAAAAGGAAGATTCAATTGGACAACCTCTCTCTGCGCGCGGAAGCGCGATATGATGCCAACGTTTTGGATTCGTCCTTTGTGCGTGTCGATACGCTTCGTTTCAATAGCGGTTCGTCGTGGATCAGCGCAAGCGGCTTGGGGGCCTACAAACGTGCACGCGAATGGATGCGCCTTAACTTGCAGGCAAAGCTCTATCTCAAAGAGTTGGCGGAACTTACCCGCATGGACACGATAGCACGCGTGCGGGGACAATTGCGTGCCAATGTGCAGACCTCGTTCTATTTGGACGATTTGCTCAAGCGAAAAGTGTATGACATACATTCTGAATCGGACGTGGAAGGCGATGACGTGTTTGTTGCTGTCCGCGGGACACGGATGGGCTTGTTCGCCGATTCATTGCGTATGCATCTTACTACCAATATGGAGCGTGTATCTAAACGCACGGGCAAGAAGGATACCGCTCTTTTGGATGCACGGTTGGCGTTCCGGCAGATTAAGGTGCGTTACAGGAGGAACATAAAAGCCGAATTGGAGGGTGCGCGGGTTTTCCTTTATGCGGACGACCTGACCGACCATACTGTGCCGCGTTTGCATGCAACGCTTAGTATGGAAGGTGTGGATGTGCAAAGGGTGGATTCGCTGCGTATGCTGGCGCAGAAACTGAGGGTCAGCGGTTCGATGCGACCCGACAAGAAAGCCGCCTTTGTGCCTGCCACTACCGCCCGCATCTCGTTGGACTCTGTCTTCTTTATCAAACCGCGCAACGGAATGTTGCTTGACTCGGTGCGGATGAACCTCACGGCTGTGCCGCGTTTCCGCCGTTTCTATCGCGATTCTGTTTCGGGCGAACGGGTGGCTATTCCTGATAGCGACCGGAAGATTATGACCCTTGATTCGCTTTTGCGCCTCGGACAGACTGTGCTGGCTGACAGTGCAATGATGGAGACTTATTACAAGCGTTTTGCCAATACTGGCAAAGTATATGTTCGCACATTGGGGCTTCGCCATAAGGGTGATGACTTGCAACCGACTGTCAGAAGAATGGACATTACGTTGAACGACGATACACTGACCCTGAACAGTTTTCGTATGCGTATAGGGCGTTCTATGGTTTCCTTGAAGGGTGATGTCCATCATTTGCGCAGATACTTGATTCGCGGTAAGACATTGGATGCCAATCTGGAACTTGAGTCGCCCCGTATTGACCTCAACCAGCTTAGTCAGGCTTGGCAACGTCAGCAACGGCGGCGAGAGAGATTGGATTCAATCGCTCTGGCGGAGAATATGTCTTTACTGGAAGATTCGTTGCAGTTTGCTCAATCGTCGCAAGCCAATGACACGTTGCTGACGGACGGTACATCCTATGAATCGGTCGATTCGCTCGCAACATCGTTAATAGTGCTACCCAATAATCTGAATGTGCGTTTTCGGGCAAAGGTGGACACCGTCATCTTTTCCGGTATGCGTCTGCATGAGTTCAAGGGACAGATCCGACTGAACGACCAGACGTTGGCTATTACTAATCTGTCCACATCCACCAAGGTGGGTAAAATGCGGATGAATCTGGTATATGCCTGTCGCGACACAATGAGCGCACATGCTGCTGCCGACCTCTCGATGGATAGTGTACAAATAGGTGACTTGGTGAAGGCTCTGCCCGAATTGGATTCCGTGATGCCTATGTTGCGCTCGTTTGACGGCTCTGTTGCCTGCGATGCTGCTGCACGGCTCAAACTCAATAGTGATATGAGCATCGACTTGCCATCCGTTAATGCTTGTGCTTGGTTGCGGGGCACAAATATGGTGCTGTTGGACGGTGAGACTTTTTCCGAAATAGCCAAGATGTTGATGTTCTCCAAGAAAACACGTAACGTTATAGACAGCCTCAGTGTGGAGGTGATGGTCGAGAATAACAAAGTACAAATCTTCCCGTTTATGCTGACCATCGACAAGTATTACGCCGGAGTAGGAGGTACGCAGAATCTGGACGGTTCGTTCAATTATCATATCAGTTTGTTCAAGCCCCTTAAGATAGCGCTTGATGTCTATGGTACCGATTTTAAGCATATAAAGTTCAACCCCTTCGTCAAAGCCAAGTACAAGAGTGCACGCTCTAAAGCAGGCGACGGCAGAATGTTGCTACGAGATAACGATGCCGCAATCATTCCTAATTTCCGCCGCTCTGTTAGACAGTATATATACAAAGTTAGCAAATAATTAACAGGGAATGACACTTTATAGGACAAATTGAAATGTAGAGTTGGCAAATACTGAAAACTACACCTTACAATTCTTACAAAGTGTAAGAAAAATTTGGTATAAGCGCGCAGAAGAGACTACATTTGCGCGCTTTTTTATGGAATAGAAAAATGAAACGCTTACAATTTGCTATTTTAACTTTCTTGTTTTGTCTTTTTGCCCTTCCTTCTCGCGGACAATCGTTGATTGGTACTGGTGCTTCGTACTATAGTGGTAATGTGAATTTTGTATATAGTCTGGACAACAACTCCACGTCTATGTTGTACGACCCGCAGCGTAATATAATTACGCTGGATGGTAAGAATCTTTTGGAGAATGGTGATGGCTCCTATAATTATAAATACGTCGATACGTATCATTCTGCCTATACGTCTTGGAATATTCCCTTGATTCAGACCATCACTCTTAATGCTGCATCCGACTCGTGGTGGAGAATGGAGTCAAGCGATGTGATGCCCGAATTTTTTGTTGTTATCAAGGACGCGTATGGTAATCAGTTGTTCCAGTCGGGCTATGCATTGAACGGTGGTCTGCCTGTTACCTTCCCTGTTTTAACAGAGACCAATGTGTTGGCTACCGATGATATTTATATGGAAATTTGGGAGTACAATCCCTCCGGTAACGTCAAGTGCCCTCAGGAATTTCGTTTGACTGCCAATAAAGCTAAAGAGTATCGCTTTGTTTCTGATTATGTGTCCGGAACGGTAACGGTTTGCAATAATCCCGCTATTGATGTTCACTGGGGACTTTGTACAACCTACGATTATTGGCTCAATACTTTTGGACGTCGCGGTGTGGATAATGCCAACCGTCGTCTTGCCAATTTCGTCAATCCGTCGCATTACTTGCCATCATTGGCTGCTGTACGTTTCCCGAATAACTGCTGCGCTGTCGGCAAGACGGGCTTCTTCTTCTACGGGATGGGAGACCACGAACAATATGGTCCGCTCGTTTGCGTAGATGTTATGGCGCACGAATATACCCACGCTGTTATTAACCACAATGTCGGTCACGAGCTGGCAACCAGTGGTGAAGGCGGTGCTTTGAATGAGTCTTTTGCTGACATATTCGCTTGTGCCGTTGAACGGTATGCCTATGGAGAAACCGATTGGGAAATGACCACTACTGCAATGCTGGACGGCAGTTGTATGCGCTCACTTAAGAATCCTAAGCAGAAAGAGCGTAACGTCCGCCCGTGTCCCACTACATACAAAGGCGACTTGTGGGACTTCACCTCCACGCCCAATCCGCATACTAACGCCGGTGTGCAGAACTATTGGTTCTACCTCCTCGTTAATGGCGGCTCGGGTACTATTGACGACAAAGGCATACAGGAGTATAATGTGGAGGGGATTGGATTTGACGCGGCTATGCAAATCGTGTACAATACGCTCATCTATTATGTCACGCCCAACACTACGTATGCTGATATACGCGACATCTCTCTGCAAGCCACCCGCGACCTCTTCGGCACTAATTCAAAAGCAGAAATAGCGGTGGCTAACGCTTGGCACGCAGTCGGAATAGGTAGTCGTCATCTTCTTTCTACTTACAATATTACGGAAGGTACGTATGTCATTGTGGCTAACCGCCAATTAACCACCGACAAACAGTGGTACTACCTCTCTTCCAAAGAACTGACCCTTCACGGCGGAACACGCTTGCAGGCGGTTGAAACAGGTGTAACCGACATACGGGACATCAACACCTCTACGGTCTCCAATTCTTGTGTTTGGGAACTCAAACATACTTCCAAAGGCTGGACGCTTCGCAATGGCTCACGCTTCCTCTCAGTATCGGGCGACGATGCCTTTATGACTGACACGGCTTCTATGTTCGCCATTGGCTCCGAGGGAAATAAGGTCATTTTTGCACCGGCACACGACTTCTCGGCTCGTTTGGCTTTGACTATGCAGTCGAGTGTGGACTACTATTTCTTCGTCCTGCCCGATGCCGACAATACTTATTCGCAAGGTATGGTGGATCTCTATTTCCTGCCTTATACCGGTGTGCACATGAAAGAGGAAGATGCTCTGCCACAAATTCAGACAGACGGTCAGATGCCGCGTAAGGTAATGTACAACGGACAAGTCTGCATACTCGTTCCTGATGCAGACGGAGGCTTCCACTACTATAACCTGCAAGGACAAAGAGTGGAGTAAAAAGTTACTTGTAAAATTAGTTTTGTACAACCAAGATAAAAGTCTTACTTTTGCGCCCTGTAAAGTAAGACTTTTGTTTATTTGAGGGTGCAGCTTGACAGCGGTTACCCGACTAAAAGGAGAAAAAAGATGTTTGATAATTTAAGTGAACGTTTAGAACGTAGTTTCAAGATTCTCAAAGGTGAAGGGCGTATTACCGACATCAACATAGCCGAAACGGTCAAAGACATACGCAAAGCCCTGCTCGAAGCCGATGTCAACTATAAGACTGCCAAGCAGTTTACCGACCGCGTGAAGGAAAAAGCACTCGGCGAAAAAGTGATGACAGCCGTCCGACCGGGACAGTTGATGGTCAAGATTACACACGATGAACTGACGCATCTGATGGGTGATGAAGCCGTCGAAATGAACCTCAAAGGTAATCCAGCTGTTATCCTGATGGCAGGCTTGCAAGGTTCCGGTAAAACGACACACGCTGCCAAACTTGCGCATTTCTTGCAGACAAAAAAAGGCAAGCGCGTTATGCTCGCGGCTTGCGATGTCTATCGTCCCGCTGCCATCGAACAGTTGCGCGTTTTAGGCGAACAAATCAACGCCAAAGTCTATTTGGCACCCGAGGAGAACGATCCTGTCAAGAAAGCACAGGATGCTCTCAAGGAGGCTCGCACCTACGGGTACGATGTTCTTATCGTCGATACTGCCGGTCGCTTGGCTATCGATGAGCAAATGATGAACGAGATAGCTGCTATCAAAAAGGCAATATCTCCCTCCGAAACACTCTTCGTCGTTGATTCAATGACGGGTCAGGATGCCGTCAATACAGCCAAGGAGTTTAACGACCGTCTTGACTTTGACGGTGTGATACTGACCAAGTTGGATGGTGACGCACGAGGCGGTGCAGCACTCACTATTCGCTCTGTCGTGGACAAACCCATCAAGTTTATCGGTACAGGCGAAAAGATGGATGCACTCGATGTCTTCCACCCCGCACGTATGGCGGATCGTATCCTCGGTATGGGTGACGTAGTGAGCCTTGTTGAACGGGCGCAAGCACAATATGATGAGCAGGAAGCCAGACGACTGAGCAAAAAAATCGCTAAAAACCAATTCGATTTCAATGACTTTATCAGTCAGTTGGAGCAAATCAAAAAAATGGGTTCGATGAAAGAGTTGATGGGCATGATACCCGGTATGGACAAGGCTCTCAAGAACGTGGAAATAAGCGACGATGCGTTCAAACCCATTGAGGCGATGATTGGCTCGATGACGCCTTACGAAAGAGCGAACCCGGGATGCCTGAACGGCTCGCGAAAAGAACGTATTGCCAAAGGTAGCGGTAGAACCATTGTCGAACTCAACCGTTTCCTCAAACAGTTTGAACAGAGTGCCAAAATGATGCGCAAAGTACAACAGATGCGGCATCGTTAAAAACTAACTATTTTCCTGTGAATATCTTAGATAAGATTGAAGGTCTTGAAGCGAAATTCCACGAGATTTCGCTCTTTATCACGGACCCGGCGGTCATCGCCGACCAGGCACGTTATGTACGTCTTAATCGTGAGTATCACGAGTTGGAAGGTGTCCTGCAAGCAGCCGAACGTTACAAAAAAACGTTGCACAATGTAGAAGAGGCAAGGCAACTGTTTTATAACGAAACGGATCCAGACATCAAAGAGATGGCAAGGGAAGAGATTGAGCAACTCGAACCGCAACTCCCCAAACTGGAGGAAGAGTTGAAACTGATGCTCCTCCCTAAAGACCCCGAAGACGGCAAGAACGTTGTGATGGAAATTCGCGGTGGTACGGGAGGCGACGAAGCAGCACTCTTTGCAGGTGACCTCTTCCGTATGTACACCAAGTACTTTGAAACCAAAGGATTCAAATATACCGTCTCTTCTTTTTCCGAAGGTGCCGTAGGAGGATTCAAGGAAATTATTTTTAATGTCTCCGGCGAGAACGTCTATGGTACGCTCAAGTATGAGTCTGGCGTTCACCGCGTCCAGCGTGTGCCTGCCACCGAAACACAGGGTAGGGTACACACCTCCGCTGCCACCGTCGCCGTCTTGCCCGAAGCGGATGAGTTTGAAGTGCAAATCAATGAAGTCAGAATGTGAATAAGGTCAATTCGGGGGTTCGTCTGCGTTACAACTGGAAGAACCCCAATACGGGCGAAGTGCAGGAAATACTCATCGAGTGTACCGAAACACGTGACCAGCCTAAGAACAAGGAGCGGGCTCTTGCGCGCCTGCGTACCAAAATATATGACAGCGAGCATCAGAAGTATATTGACGACATAGCATCACGCAGAAAAACGCTCGTCAGTACAGGCGACCGCTCCGCTAAAATCCGTACCTACAACTACCCGCAGGGACGAATCACCGACCATCGGATTGGATATACGGTTTATAACTTGGCTGCATTTATGGACGGGGACATACAGGGGGTGATTGATGCACTCATTGTGGCTGAAAACGCCGAGCGGCTCAAAGTGGCGGAAATGTAATGAGAAACAGAAAAAAAATAATTTGGATTTCTGTTGTAGTCGTTCTCCTTTCTCTGTTGGCTACGGCGGGCGTTATTGCTGAGCAATGGTATCGTATGGAGGTCTGTAACTACGAGAGTATTGACGGAGAAAACCACGGTTACTACGTCTATCCCGATATGGATGCCGACAGCCTTTTGGCGTTGATGCAGAACGACTACCATATTTATTCGCTTCGCGATTGGCGTTGGCATAAAAAGCATCTTCTCTATACGGTGCCGAAGCCCGGATACTACCGTTTTCCGGCTCGCATTGGCGACAAACACCTGATTCGGCGCGTACAGCAGGGTATTGAGTCCCCCGTGCGTATCACGTGGACCAATCAGGTGCGCAACAGCGAACAATTAGCTGGAAAATTGGCAGGGCAGTTACTCCTTGACTCGGCAACCATCGTCAGGCATTTGGATTCCGTTGCATTTATGGCAAAGTATGGACTGAACAAAGAAACAGCCGTTTGTATGTTTATACCCAATACCTATGAGGTTTATTGGACGTATGATGTGGAGCAGTTGTTCGGTCGTATGCGTCGGGAGTACGATTCTTTCTGGACCGATGAAAGAGTCCGTAAAGCGGATAGTTTGGGGTTGAGTAGGGAGGAAGTAATCACTTTGGCGAGTATAGTGGAGTCGGAAACCAATCGCAAAATCGAATATCCGCAGATTGCAGCGTTGTATCTCAATCGATTGCGGAAAGGGATGTTCTTGCAGGCTTGTCCCACGGTTATTTTTGCGAGCGGTAATTTCAATACACGGAGAGTGTTGAACCGTCATTTGGCGATTGATTCGCCGTACAATACCTATAAGAACTTGGGACTTCCGCCGGGACCTATTCGGTGTCCTCTTGGATCTACGGTCGATGCGGTGCTCAATGCCCCGCCTACACGGGTGCTATATATGTGTGCCAATCCCGATTTTAGCGGAACACACGTCTTTTCGGTCACCTTTGCACAGCATGCAGCTGTCGCGAGACGCTATCAGGCGGCTTTAAATGAAAGAGGAATCAAGTGAATCTGAAAATATTACTTTTTGTTATTTTTTAAGCGTAATTTCCTCTTGTTTTGCTCTTTGTAATTCGCTGTATTTCAGGTATGTTTATATACCACACAGATACCTTACATATACCTAAGAGATACCTTCAATATACCTAAAATTTATAAAACATTTGTTTTCAATATCTTATTAAAAATCAACAAAAGTTACTTTTTGTCATCTTTTTAGTACGCGATTTTGTGTAGGTTTAGCGGCAATTTTAAGGTAGTTTGATGGCGATTGGGGGGTGGTGATAAAAAAAAGAGAAAAAATGTTGTTAGATTCCAATATATGTCGTACTTTTGCGCGGTTTCTTAAAAATAGTTTTCCTATGGCAACGACACAACAACAGGCCGGGACGCTTTATAATGCACTGACATCCGGCAGCAAGATAATCGGAACGATTATAGCTGATTCCGATATTCGTATTGATGGTAATGTGGAGGGCGACTTGCAGTGTAGCGGTAAAGTCGTCATCGGTGAAAAAGGACACGTGAATGGCACTATCGACTGCCAAAACGCTGAAATTATGGGGCAGGTAGAAGGAAAAGTCAATGTCCAGCAGACTCTGGCGTTACGCGCTACAAGCCGTATGAAAGGCGATGTGCATACCCAAACGCTCATCGTCGAACCCAATGCCCAGTTCAACGGAACCTGCGCTATGGGCAAAGATAAACCCGCCAAAGCCTAATCTTTGAATTCTTAAATCTTTTATATTTGATTTCTTTCAAATCTTTAAATTTTCTTAAACTATGAGAATTAAACCTTTTCGCGGTGTTCGTCCGCCGAAGCAGTTTGTACTGCAAGTGAACAGTCGTCCTTACGATGTGTTGAATTCTGATGAGGCTCGCAAAGAAGCCGAGGGTAATGAAAAGTCGCTGTATCACATCATCAAACCCGAAATCAACTTCGA
>CADAAF010000045.1:9367-25220 GCA_902785805.1 uncultured Bacteroidales bacterium
TTGGCTCGTACAAGACCCCAAAGAATATTACTATATCTATGCCCAGACAATGGGAGACCGTACGCAATACGGTTTGGTCGTTGCCGCCAACTTTGAAGACTATATGGAAGGCAAAATCAAGAAACACGAACTTACCCGCCGCGATAAGGAAGAAGACCGTATGAAACATGTGCGCGTCAATAACGCCAATATTGAACCCGTTTTCTTTGCTTACAAACACGTGGATGAACTCGACCAAATCATAGCCAAATATACCGCCAAAACCCCTGAATACGACTTCGTAGCACAGATTGACGGATTCGGTCATAAGTTCTGGGTAATTGACGACGATAAGGATATACAGCGTATAACCGAATTGGTAGCTGATATTCCCGCTATGTATATCGCCGATGGACACCACCGTAGTGCAGCTGCCGCTCTCGTAGGCAACGAACGCAAACAGCAGAACCCCAACCATACCGGCAAAGAGGAGTATAACTATTTCCTCGCTGTATGCTTCCCTGATAACCAACTCAATATCATTGACTACAACCGCGTGGTTAAAGACTTGAACGGACTCACCGAAGAGCAGTTCCTCAAGGCTCTGGAAGAGAACTTCGTAGTGGAAAAGAAAGGCGCAGACATCTATAAGCCCAATCGTTTGCACAATTTCTCACTTTACCTCGGTGGCAACTGGTACAGCCTTACTGCCAAAGAAGGTCGCTATAACGACCAAGACCCCATCGGTGTACTCGATGTAACCATCTCCTCTAATCTCATCCTTGACAAGATTCTTGGTATTAAGGATTTGCGTAGCGACAAACGCATCGATTTCGTAGGTGGTATCCGTGGACTTGGAGAACTCAAACGCCGCGTGGATTCGGGAGAAATGAAAGTCGCTTTGGCTCTATATCCTGTTACTATGCAACAGATTATTGACATTGCCGACACCGGCAATATTATGCCGCCTAAGACAACTTGGTTCGAGCCTAAACTGCGTAGCGGTCTGGTTATTCATGAATTGGATTAAGTATATTAGTCTCTGCATTGGTTATGTCGCCCTCTTGGGCGGCATAACTTCGTGCAGCCTGCAGTCACGTATCCGAAAGGCAGACCAGCGTTATGCAATCGGGGAGTACTATGAGGCTGCCAAACAGTATAAGCAGATTTATCCCAAATTGGACGGCAAGGCGAACAAGGCACAAAAAGCAGGGCTCGCTTTCCGGCAAGGGGAGTGTTACAGGGTACTCAATAGCTCTTCGGCTATTACTTGCTATAAGAACGCAATCAAACTCAAATACCAGGATTCAATTGTCTATCTGAGGCTCGCACAAAGTCAGCAGTATGCGGGAAAGTACATTGATGCGGCTAAAAACTACGACATTTACCTGCAAAATAAGCCCAACTCATACGTGGCATTGGCGGGTAAGTATGCTTGCGAACAAGCCAATACATGGAAACAATCGCCTACAAGACACAAAGTTACGCCTGCTAAAGATTTTAATCGCAAACGTACAAGTAATCTCTCGCCCGCATTTATTGGAGAGGATGCCGACGCATTGATGTTCACGTCCAATCGTCCCCTCTCAAAGAAAAAGAACACCCTTCGTCTCAGTCCCGTTACAGGTAAACATACTTTCAATCTCTTTTCTGCACGAAAGGATGCCAACGGCAAATGGACGGACTTTGCTCCTGCACAAGGACTATTCGGAACAGGAGACGAGGAGAACGCTAATGAGGAACAGCAGACCGACTCCACGCAGGCTGCAGACAAATCCGGAGCACTGGAAATAGGAGTGTGCTCTTTTACAGCCGATGGCACGGCAATGTACTTCACGGCTTCACAACCTGTCAATGGGCAGGATTTAGGTACACAGATTTATCTCTCAACCCGCACGGGAGGAGAGTGGGGTGAACCGCAGCAAGTCAAACTCTTTCAGGATAGTAGCATTTCTGTAGGACATCCTGCCATCAACCCTTCTGGCGATACGCTCTACTTCGTGAGTGATGCTCCCGGAGGATATGGAGGAAAAGACCTTTATAGGGCAGTGGGTGAAAATACCACTTGGACGGACATACAGAATCTCGGACCGCAGATCAATACGGCTGATGACGAGCTGTTCCCTGCCGTGCGCAAAGACGGCACACTCTATTTTGCCTCCAAAGGACATCCCGGTTACGGCGGATTGGATATTTTCAAAGCAGTGCCTGTAGGGCGTGATACAACTTATGGAGCTAATAAGTTGCCTGTTTATTCGCTCACCAATATGGGGGTACCGTTCAATAGCAAAGAAGATGACTTTGGTATCACCTTTGAAGGACAAACCGAAAACGGCTTCTTCTCCTCCAACCGTGAGCAGAAAAGCAAGAACGACCGTATCTTCCGCTTTGTGCTGCCCGAGTTGGTGCTGACAGTGGAAGGATTATTACAGGACGAACAGGGTGAACCCATCTCTGACGGTACACTACGTTTGGTCGGCACTGACGGAACCAATCAGAAAGTGCCTGTGCGTCGGGATGGTACCTACCGGCTTCGTTTGCAACCCAATGCCAAATACGTGATGCTTGCTACGGCTCGTGGCTACCTCAATCAGAAACAAGAAGTAGCAACAGCAGACATCAAAGACAGCAGAACATATAAGCAGGATTTTGTATTGGCATCAGTTTCCAAACCCGTCAAAATGAACAATGTGTTCTATGAGTTTGGTAAGTGGGAACTGACGGATACTTCTTCTCAAGAACTGATGGCACTGGTCAAACTGCTCAACGATAACCCCAATATCACTATTGAATTGAGTGCACATACCGATATGGTGGGTGACTCGATATCCAACCTCACTTTGAGCAAGAAACGTGCACAGTCTTGTGTGGATTTCCTTATCCGAAACGGTATAGAAGCCGAACGCTTAACCCCTGTCGGATATGGCAAGAATATGCCGGTCGTTGCTTCTGAATCTATTCATAAGGAGTATTCTTTTATACCCGAAGGGCAGGAATTGAACGAAACATTCATCTCTTCGCTACCCAAAGACCAGCAGGAGATTTGCAACCAAATCAACCGCCGCACTGAATTCAAAGTCCTCAAAACGACGTACAATCTGTACTAAAAAATGCGCCAGTATTTAGACCTTTGCCGACACATTTTAGACAACGGATGTGTCAAACACGATAGGACAGGCACCGGAACCATTTCCGTTTTCGGCTACCAGATGCGTTTCAATCTGGAAGACGGCTTCCCGTTGCTTACCACCAAAAAACTGCACCTCAAAAGTATTATCTACGAGTTGCTGTGGTTCCTGCAGGGCGATACCAATATCCGCTACTTGCAGCAGCATGGTGTGCGGATTTGGAATGAATGGGCTGACGAAAATGGTGAACTTGGACCTGTCTATGGTGAACAATGGCGCAGATGGAGAGACTATAATGGTGGTACAATTGACCAGATAAAGAATGTCATCAGCCAGATTCAACATAATCCTGATTCGCGCCGTATGATGGTTAGTGCATGGAATCCTGCGCAGGTGGACGATATGGCATTGCCTCCTTGTCACTGTCTGTTCCAATTCTATGTGGCAGATGGCCGCTTGAGTTTGCAATTATATCAGCGAAGTGCCGATGTGTTCCTCGGTGTACCGTTCAATATCGCCTCCTATGCGCTCCTGTTGCAGATGATGGCACAGGTTACGGGATTGAAGACAG
The DNA here is from genome assembly GCA_902785805.1 of uncultured Bacteroidales bacterium. Classification (GTDB taxonomy): domain Bacteria; phylum Bacteroidota; class Bacteroidia; order Bacteroidales; family Paludibacteraceae; genus Colicola. The sequence goes on from CADAAF010000045.1 coordinate 13,046, forward strand.
GCGATTTTGTTCACACATTGGGCGATGCACATATCTACCTTAACCACCTTGACCAAGTTAAGCTGCAACTGACCCGTGAACCGCGTTCGCTGCCAACTATGCAAATCAACCCTGAAAAGAAAGACCTTTTTTCGTTTGAATACGAAGATTTTCAACTTATCAACTATGACCCTCATCCCCATATAGCAGGTGTGGTGTCGGTATAAGCAAGTACTAAATCCTTAAATCTTTAAATCATTGAATCTTTGAATTCTTGAATCCTTGAATCTCATTGTTGCAATAGACGAACAAAATGCCATCGGCAAACAGGGTAACCTGCTTTGTCATTTGTCTGCCGACCTAAAGCATTTTAAGGCTCTCACTACAGGACATACCGTAGTGATGGGGAGTCGTACCTACTTGTCCTTACCCCGTCGTCCGCTGCCTAACCGCCGTAATATAGTCCTTACTCACCAAGATGCAGCCCTCTTTGAAGGAGCGGAAGTTGTAAGAAGCATAGAAGATATACTCGCCCTGAATAAGAATAGTAATCCGATTGCTTCGATTACTCCGGATACTCCGATAATCCCAGATGACGCGTTATTTATTATCGGCGGCGGACAAGTCTATGAACAATTGTTACCATTTTCCGACAAGCTTTATATCACACGTATTCACCATACATTTCCCGATGCTGACACCTTTTTCCCCGCGATAGACCCGACCCTTTGGCAACTTGTCAGCACAGAATACTTCCCCGCAGATGATAAAAACCCTTATGACTATTCCTTTGAAGAGTATAATTCAATACGATGAAAGAGCGTACTTTGATTTTGTTCTGAATATATAAGTTGTACAGAGCTCTTGTTAAACAACGATAAATCACACATTACACAATGGATAAAAACACTTGGATCGGCTTTCTGCTGATAGCCGCAATTATCGTAGGATTTTCAATGTTGAATCGTCCCTCTGCCGAAGAGATGGCGGAACGGCAACGTATTCAAGACAGTATTCGCATTGCGCAACAAATGGAAGCAGAAGCGCAACAACTCTCCCAAGAGATTAGTGCGCAAGTCAAGAATGACTCAACGTCAGTTTCCTCCGGACAGTCGGATACAGAAACTCAAGAGTCGCTGCAAAGCCGCATTGCTGCAGCCTATGGCTCTTTTGCCCCCGCAGCGCAAGGTGAAGAGCAAACAACTATTCTTGAAAACAGCAAGCTCCGGCTTCACATTGCCAATCGTGGCGGACGTATAGAGCGTGCCGAACTGAAGGAGTACAAAGCCTACGGTGACACGCTGAACCCCCTCTGCCTTTTCCGTGGCGACGAGGCGTCACTCGCTTTTACGATTATAACAGCAAACAACCGTATCTTGTCCACCGACCAGTTGTATTTTGAGCCGGTTAGAGAATCTTCTGTAATAGGTAATGCTGCCGACCGGCAGATACTCACTATGCGACTCAAAACAGACGTGGAGGACGCATATATTGACTTCATTTATACGATGTTGCCGGACGAATATATGATTGATTTCGTTATCAGTCCGCACAATGTACAGTACGTACTTGCGCAGAACGTCAATTCGCTTGAGTTGAAGTGGCGGCAGCTGATTCCGCAGCATGAGCGCGGCCGCAAGTTCGAGGAGCGTTATGCACGCCTTCAGTATATGCTTGCGGGAGGTGATATAGAGGAACTCAGCGAGTCGAAAGCTGATTCAAAGCGCGAAACGGCACGCATCCGATGGATAGGATATAAGGACCAGTTCTTCTCCACTGTTCTTATTGCTGATGCTCCCCTCTCGTCTGCAGAGTTTGAGTCTGTTCCGCAGGATGCATACACACGCTATGTCAAGCAATACGAAACAAAAGCCTCTGTCGATTTCGATTTGACGGGTCAGAACATCACCGCTTTCCGTTGGTATTTCGGTCCGAACCATTATAACACACTTAAGGCATACGATGACAATCTGCCCAATGAGTTGAAACTGCACCTCAAGGAACTGGTACCGTTAGGATGGAAGATAGTGGCATGGATTAACAAGATTCTGGTCATTCCTATGTTCGACCTCTTTATGGGGTGGGGATTGCATATAGGTATCGTTATCCTGCTTATGACGTTGGTCATCAAGCTTATTATTTTGCCATTCGTTTTCGCATCATACCGTTCGTCTGCCAAGATGCGCGTCCTTAAGCCTCAAATAGACGAGATTAACGCCAAGTACCCGCCTGAAAAGATGCAGGAACGTCAGCAAGCCACGATGGCTCTGTACAGTCGTGCCGGTGTCAGTCCGATGTCAGGCTGTCTGCCAATGCTTTTCCAGTTCCCCGTGCTGATGGCTATGTTCTGGTTCTTCCCGACTGCTATCGAATTGCGTGGACAATCGCTCTGGTGGGCGGAAGACCTGTCCACTTACGATGCCATTTTGACGTGGGATACACCCATTTGGCTTTTGGGCGACCATTTGTCTCTGTTCTGTCTGATTATGACGGTTGCTAACTTCGGCTATACTTTCATTACGATGCAGCAGCAGAACACCGACCCGAGTATGCGCTTTATGAAGTGGATGATGTACCTTATGCCGCTGATGTTCCTCTTCATCTTCAACGATTATGCAGCCGGATTGAGTTACTACTATACGCTCTCATTAGGTTTTACAATCCTGCAAACGATGATTTTCCGCTGGTCTATTGATGACAAGAAACTGCTTGCCCAAATGGAAGAGAATGCGAAAAAACGTGCATCAAAACCCAAATCGGGTCTAATGGCGCGATTAGAAAAGATGCAGCAGGAGCAGCAGCGTCTTGCACGTGAACAAGCCAAACAACAAGCTAAAAAATACAGATAATTACTAATCGCAACGAACACTATTCTAAACTATTATGATATACGAAAAGAAAACATTAGAGGCATTATCGCTTGACGAACTGAAAGAGGTGGCACGTCAGATGGGAGTGCGTGTGGGGCATACCAAAGAGCCGATGACTCTTATCTATGAGATTTTAGATGCCCAGGCTGAACAACGGGCTGCCATGCCTGCTGAACGAACCCAAAAAGACCGTGCTGCGCAACCCGAGAAAAGAGAACGCAAACGCGTTAAGCGTGAACCGGAAAAAGTTGATATTCAGAATACCAAAGCAGAGCAGGTGTTAGCTGCTGTTAATACCTCTTCACCCGAAACGGCGAAAGCCGAACCACAACCCGAACCGCAACCGGCTCCCGCAGAATCGGCGCAACCTAAAAAGCGTAAAACCAAAGCTAAATCAACGGACAAGAAAGCAACTGAACCGACGCTTCCTTTGATAATGGCAGACGAGGATAAAGCTCAAGTGTCCGAAGAGAAAAAAGCGGAGAAAAAATCAGGGAAGAAAGAGGAAAAAAAAGAAGACAAACCTGCCAATAAGACTGAGAAGCAGGATGTTTCGGAAAAGCCGGCACAGCCTGCACCGGAGCAGGAACAGAAACAGCCGAAAAACGAGCAGAATCCCGTTCCTGCCAACCTCAACCTGATGGTAGATTTCGGAGAGAAAGTGGTGGCAATGGGTACACTCGAATGTGCACAGGACGGCTACGGCTTCCTGCGTTCGGCTGACTATAATTATCTTTCTTCCCCTGACGATGTGTATGTTAGCGGGCAGCAGATTCGCCAGTACGGACTTAAACCCGGCGATACGGTGGAATGTACCATACGTGCCAACAAAGATGCGGACAAGTATTTCCCGATGGACAAGGTTATTCGTATCAATGGTCTCGAACCCGAAAAAGCCAAGTCCAGAACCGCTTTCGAGAATCTGACACCGCTTTTCCCGAACGAGAAATTCCGTCTCTGCAAAGGCGATAAGTCGGATCCGTTGAGTGTCCGTATTATCGACCTCTTCGCACCTATCGGCAAAGGGCAGCGTGGACTTATCGTGGCCCAGCCCAAAACAGGTAAGACTGTGCTGCTCAAAGATATAGCCAATGCTATTGCCGCCAATCATCCCGAAGTATATATGATTGTGCTTCTCATTGACGAGCGTCCCGAAGAAGTTACCGATATGGCGCGTTCGGTCAACGGCGAGGTGATTGCCTCCACGTTTGACGAACCTGCCGAGAACCACGTCAAAGTGGCGAACATTGTGCACGAAAAAGCCAAGCGGCTTGTGGAGAGCGGACACGATGTGGTTATTCTCCTTGATTCCATTACGCGTCTTGCGCGTGCTTACAATACGGTTACTCCGGCCAGCGGCAAAGTGCTCTCTGGAGGTGTCGAGGCTCAGGCACTGCACAAGCCCAAACGTTTCTTCGGAGCGGCGCGTAACATCGAGTTCGGAGGCAGTCTTACCATCATCGCTACGGCTCTTACCGAAACAGGCAGCAAGATGGATGACCTTATCTTTGAGGAGTTTAAGGGCACGGGTAATATGGAGTTGCAGTTGGATCGCAAGTTGGCTAACAAACGCATCTTCCCGGCTGTGGATATACCTGCCAGTTCAACCCGTCGGGACGACTTGTTGTTGCCGCCGGAAGTGCTCAGCCGTATGTGGATTATCCGCAAGCAGCTGAGTGATATGAACGGTATGGAGGCTATGGAGAAACTGCGCTCGTATATGGAACGCACCGAAGATAACGATGAGTTCCTATTGGCAGTAAACGGTATGAAATAGCCTACGCCGATGAACATATTGATTCTTAACGGTCCTAACCTCAATCTTACCGGCAAACGCAACCCAGCGCAGTACGGGGCGCGCTCTATGGAGCAAATCGTTCTTGACTTGCAGGTTCATCACCCTGATATACGCTTCACGTATTTTCAGTCCAACCACGAAGGGGACTTGATTGACCGATTGCAGAGGGTGGGGTTGGCAGAAGACGAGGATACGCAAATCATTGATGCTGTGGTCATCAACCCGGGCGGATTGTGCCATACCAGTGTCTCTTTGCGGGACACAATAGAGTGGTTGCGTGAACGTAATGTGGACGTTGTGGAGGTGCACCTCAGCCATATCAAGGAGCGCGAACCTTTCCGCCAAAACAGTTTGCTGACCGATGTTTGTACAGAAACCTTTTATGGATTAGATGCTTACGAAAAAGCTGTTAGTCATATTGAGTCTCTTCTTCCCGCTTAGTCTGTCTGCCCAGATGCATAATCCTTATGTGGATGACAAGATTGTGCATTTCGGCTTCTCTTTGGGCGTGAATATGATGAGTTATCTGGTGCAGGATTCGCAGGACATGATTGATGGCGAGTTGTATCACGCACGTGTCAGTTCGCTTATGCCGGGTTTCTCGGTTGGTTTCATTACTGATTTGCGGATGACGCGTCATCTCAATCTGCGCTTTTGTCCGGCCTTGCATTTCGGGCAGAAAACGGTCACTTACAAGAACGAAAGCGGCAATCCTATTCGTGGTTCTCTTGATTCGCATCGCGAGAATGCGGAGGTCTTGAGTCTCCCTATCTCTTTCCCCTTCTATATCAAGTGGTCTGCCGAACGGGAGATGAACTACCGTCCTTACCTTATTTTCGGGGGTGGTTTCCATTATGATTTTGGCGGGCAGAAAGAGCGTGTACTCTTGCAGAAGAACTGGGACTATTTTGTGGACTTCGGTTTCGGCTGTGATTTCTATACCGGTTGGTTCAAGTTCTGTCCTGAACTCAAGTACCAGATTGGGTTTGCCAATATGATTACGCCTGTTGATGAGCGTGTTAATCTCCCTAAGCAGGATGAGTTCTACACACGTGCTCTCAAGTTGCTTACCAACCAAATGCTTACGCTTACTTTTAACTTCGAATGATGCGTCCGGAATACATATCTGCTTGGGCTTTGCCTTTGAGGAAGGCGGCGTTTGTTCTCTTGTCTTTTGTCTTTACGTTCTTTGTCGTGTCTTGTACGGAGGAAAAGGTCTCTTCCGACCCGGCTCTGCGACTGGCTTTCTCTGCTGATACGGTTCGTTTTGACACTGTTTTTACCACTCTCGGTTCTTCCACTTTGGCGGTGATGGTCTATAACCATAATCCTTATGCTGTCAATATTCAGTCTGTCTCTGTCAGTACCGACTATTTCCAGCTCAATCTGGATGGAGAGAACGACCGCAACCGCCTGCAAAACATTACTTTGAACGGAAGAGACAGTCTGTTCCTCTTTATCCGTGCCACTATCGACCCGCAGGATGTCAATACGCCGGTGTTCCTGACAGATTCGGTGTGTTTTATGCTTAATGGTCATTCCCAGCGGATTATCCTTGAGGCATACGGACAGAACGTCCACATTATCAAGTCTCCTACGCGATATTCGCAGGAACTTGAGTACCATTTCACTGCCGACAAGCCTTATCTTATCTTCGACACGCTGTCCGTCTTGGGTTCCACTACAATGGACGCAGGCTCAACGCTTTATATGCACGCCGGTACATCTCTTTACCTGCACGGCGAGGTGAAGGCAAGAGGTACGCTCGAACAGCCTGTACGCATCACGGGCGATCGGTTGGACCGGCTGTTCCCGAAAGTGCCCTATCAGATGGCTTCCGGACAATGGGGAGGAATCTATTTGGTGGGTTCAAAGGAGCAACAGACGCCCGACACGCTCTCTTATGTGGAGGTTTTGAGTGGCAATATAGGTCTGTTTGCATACTCCGAGGATGCCGCATCTCCTCGTCGCCTTGTTCTTGCCAATGCCCGTATTCATAACCATGCGCGTTACGGGGTCGTCCTGCAGAATGTGGAAGCCAATGTCTATAATTCGGAAATCAGTAATTGCGCTTCTTATTGTCTGTTCTTGTCGGGCGGTCGCTATGTCCTAACTCACAATACGATAGCCTCTTTCTTTGGTTACCCGTATTCCAATCTTAATATCCACACCACTGGCAGGGAGGATGTGCCGGCTGTCTATATCAATCTCAGGGATAGCGTTGCGCCTCCTGCCTCTGTACGTCTCTACAACAATATCATTACGGGTGCAAGACTTAACAACCTTGTCTTCGACACTGTCTTTGCGTCGGATTACGATGGCGAGTTTGCTAATAATTATGTTCTTGCCGATTCGGTTCTTGCCCCGTGGTCGCATGATAACGTCTATGGGACGAAGGAGGATACCGTATTTGTGAACACCCATTATTTGCATGGCGAATACAAGTATTTTGATTTCCGTCTGGATAGTATATCGCCTGCACGTGGGGTAGGGAGTACGGTCTATGCCTTGCCGTATCCGTTCGACCGTTCTGGTTTCCCTCGTCAGATTTTCATTGATGCGGGCTGTTACCAGTGGCAGCCTGTCTGGTAGTCTCTGTGCTTTGTCCCTTTCCATCCTCTACCCCCAAACCTCTAAACTCTAAACCAGGACTAATTATAGTGCAAAGGTTCTATCCTTTGTGCCTTTTGTATGTAGCCGGCAACAAGCAATCGAGATTATAATATTATTATGATTTTATTATGTTATTATTATGTTATTATTATGTGATTATTATGTTTTCATTATATTTTTATACAGACTTTATACCAAAATTATTATGTTCGTAAGCAAACCACACAATACCCACACAATACCTCCACAATACCCACAGTGTCCCTCTACAATACCCACACTGTACCCACACGTAATAACAGTATCCGCCAAGTTTGGCGGGAGTACACGCGGCACACGTCCCGACCCACAGGCTCCGATTGACAAGACCACCCACGCCCCAAAGCGTTTCTTCCGTCTTGACAACTTCATCCGCTCCAGGGTCTATCAATCCATCAAAGCACAACAAAACACATAGTACACCAGCCTGATTAGTACATAAATCCACAAAAAATCAACTTTTTTATGCGATTTTAGCCCAAACACTTGCATATATCAAAAAAAAGCAGTAACTTTGCAGCCGAAAGTTGCAAAGATTGAAAATAACACCAATAACTATGACCAAGAAAAGAAGACAAGAGAATCTTGAATATCTGCTCTCGATTGAACAAGAGATGACAAGCCAAGGCAAGCGGCTGTCGCCGGCTTTCTATGCTGCAAAAAGATATGCTGAGACAGCGTTGCATCAGGCTTTATGAGATATCTCATTGATACAAATATCTTTATTTATTACGCGATTGACCCACAACAAATCAGTCGCGATGTTGCGGCTATACTTGGTGACTACGATAACCTCATTTATGTCAGCAATGAATCTTTGCGCGAGTTGATTGTGCACTACAACAATAAATCGTTACTCCGCAAATATTGGCACACAAAGGAGGACATGTTAAAAGCAATAACCAATGAATTCGGTTTCCAGATTTTGCCCTTGACACCGGATGTGATGTACACGTATGGAAAGATGAACCTCTATCACAATGACCCGTCCGACCATGTTATCATTGCTCAGGCTATCACGATGAAAATGCCTCTTATTTCTGATGACAACAAGTTTCCTCCATATAGGAAGGAAGGTTTGGAATTGATAGAGAACTAATACACAACAACATATAACAAAAACAACTACAACCGCCTAAAGCAGCGGCCAATGACCCAGACGCTTGCAGCGCATTGAATGACTAAAACTGATACGTATGAAAAAAATACTCTTTACGGCATTGGCTGGCATCGTGCTCGCTATGCCAATGAACGCACAGTTTCTCAGAGGCTTAGCAGAGAAAGCCATCGAGAAAAAAATGCAAGAGAAAACAACTCCGAAACAGGCAGTAGAACCTGCTGACAATTCGGAAAATACGGATTATATCACAGAAGAGTTGCAGGCTATCGTTACCCAGGTATACGACACAGAGGATTCTGCTACGCCGATGACCATTAGTTCGATAAGTGATGTACTGAACAAACGCCCGGCGTTGCCTACGGTCAATGATCTCTTATCGCCGGAAGCCAAGAAAGCGTACGCCTACAAAGGTGCTTTGGCGTGGGAACAGGGAACTATGAATTATCGTGCTTCCTCGCAATCACGGTATATGGAGTTGCAGAACAAAATCTTAGCAGCAGGTAACAAGCAACGCCAACAACAAACTCGTCAGCAGAACTTCATCAATGAGGCTTCTGCCAAAGGACTGATGCCTTCGCAGCAGGAAATCATGCAGGCACTTGTGGCTTCCGGCTATGATTTGGAAAAGATAACTCCTGAGCAATCCATAAATGTCATAGCAGGGGCGTACTCCAAGAAATGGAACATCCCCGAGGCGGATGTCAAGCAATTCCTTACGTTAGCGCAAAGCGACGACCGTAAAGCCGAAGCATTCCTCGCACAAAAACATCCTGATTTGTACAAGAAACTGGCGGGTAATGCGCCGAATTCAAGCGAGTTCATGGATGTAGATACCAAAGAGAATGAGTACGGCAAACTTGGTGGACAAATATCGGATTTAGCGGAAGAAGCACGCGTATTGAAAGAGAATATGATGGATATGATGAAACACGTGAACTATGCCTCATCACAGGGGAACTTCCACGTAGCAGGCTTGCCGACAAACAAATTAGAAGACCTATACACGCAGATTGCCGATGGCTGGAAATCATCGTCAGAGTGCAAACAGGTTATTCAGATTGAGACAGGTTTGCAGGAGCGCTTGAATTCATGGGAACCATGTGTAGAATCTAACATGGGGAAGGACATTCCTTTTCCATCGTGGTGGACACAAGGACGCAAACAGGAGAATGCCGTTATTGCTACTTGGAACAAGCAGAATGCACAGAAATGGCTCACTGCTGTGGCTGAGTATGACGGACAATTACGTGCATTGTATGAGCGCTTGGAAGTACTGGATAAGCAGTTGGAGCAGGTACGTAGCGGCGATGCGGAAACGTTCGCGTACTTAGATGCCAAGATGCAAGTCTATATTGCCGAGCAACTCTTGTTAGATTACTATTCTATGTTCACCGTGGCTTTGGGATTCCCATGCGCTGTGCCTCAGGAGGAAACGAAATACATGACTTGCGAAACGTACGGCAAGGGATAACTGCCGCAGAAATCAAGTAGTCATATCGTAGCAATAAGCAAGAGCCGCATTTCGAGTGCGGCTCTCACTATATAAACTCGTCCCGCCCGAATTTAATTCGGGCATCGGCTCTGCCGATAAACCTTCGTCAGTTAGCCCCGAATTTAATTCGGGCAAAGTTTTCATCAACGCTCTACCTTGCAAACGACGTACCATCATTACTTATGATACCAAAGATACCATCACAGATGCACATGGCGAGATAGAGGTCATTCCTTGCTGGGAATGGTTGCTGTAGTTTGCTTTTAATTGTCCTAATATCGAAAAAAATGTAGAGTTATTTGTATAGGTCAATTTGTTGTTGTACCTTTGTGACTGATTTTACGTGACGTAATTTTTCGTTACGTAAGTATAGCACGGTTAGAGGAGCTATCCTTACGTTGATAGACAAGGAACTATTGTACCGGAATGATGATGGCAATTATATGGTGTACCGGTTGTTGCCACTACAATTATACGCACGAACTTTACGAACGGACTTTCATCGCCGATTCCTATTCGTGCATCCCTCGTCGGGGAACACACTACGGCATCAATTCTCTCCCATGGGAAGAACGCCCGCTCTCTCCGCCTCATGACCCTATAGCACCAAGTTCCTCAGATTCGCCTTCAAAAATGTACTTTTCTTAAGATGGCAGCATTTTTTTCGACTTATTTCTATAGTCAACACCAAAAAAGAATATCCTTTTCTTAAGATGCTCTTGACAAACGCTTTTTTTTTGTAGTATCTTTGCACCCGCTAAGCAATCAGAGTGCTGATACTTGGCGATGGCGTCGTGAGATGCCGGATATATGATACACAGACATTTGCACAACCCGAGTGCACAAGGTTGCGCAAAAGAAAGAGACATCGTGCTTGCAGATGTTTTCTTTTTTACTCTGTCTTTCTCATACCTATGCAAGCCGGTTGCCGCAACATTGCGCTGCGGAACGCCGGGGCGGAAGTAGACCAACCGCACACAAACTGCAAGTGATCTTTGACGTATTGAATTTCTTGCTTACAGTCGGGCATTTTGTAATATGACAATGACAAATTTAACTTAATTGGTCAGAATGGTATAATGTAATATCTTAATTATAAGTGTTATATGAGATTGATTGAAGTTCGTTTGCATAAAATTGCATATTGCGTGCATAAATATTTTTAGGATAAATGAAAGAAAGATAGTACCTTTGCGCGCTGAGAATGTAAAGAAACAAAATTTGTTAAACTTGATTATTACAATTCTATGATTATTGAAAATGTTCATGCCCGCGAGATTTTGGATTCGCGTGGCAATCCTACTGTAGAAGTAGAAATCCGCTTGGATTGCGGTGTTATGGGACGCGCCAGTGTTCCTTCAGGCGCATCAACCGGTGAAAACGAAGCTCTTGAACTTCGTGACGGAGACAAGAAACGCTATCTCGGTAAAGGTACACTCAAAGCCGTTGCCAATGTCAATGAGAAGATTGCACCGGCCATCATCGGTATGTCAGTGCTCGACCAGCGTGGCATTGATATGAAAATGATTGAATTGGACGGTACGGCTACCAAGTCCAATCTCGGTGCTAACGCCATCCTCGGTGTCAGTCTTGCTGTAGCTCACGCTGCTGCCAACTACCTGGATATGCCTCTTTATCGCTACATCGGAGGTGCCAATGCATACGTACTGCCCGTGCCGATGATGAACATCATCAACGGTGGTGCTCACTCCGATGCACCCATCGCTTTCCAAGAGTTTATGATTCGTCCCGTAGGTGCTCCCACTGAGCGTGAAGCTATCCGTATGGGTGCCGAAGTATTCCACAACCTTGCCAAGCTCCTTAAGAAACGCGGCTTGAGCACAGCCGTAGGTGACGAAGGAGGTTTTGCTCCTGCTCTTAACGGCATCGAAGACGCTTTGGACAGTATCTGCCAAGCCATTCGTGACGCAGGTTACGAACCCGGCAAGGATGTCCGCATCGCTATGGACTGCGCCGCTTCCGAGTTTGCTACCTGCGAGAACGGCGAATGGTTCTACGACTATCGCCAGCTCAAAGACGGTAAGAAGAAAGACCCCAACGGAAAGAAACTCACTGCCGCCGAGCAGATTGATTACTTGGAAGAACTTATCAACAAGTACCCCATCGACTCCATCGAAGACGGTTTGGACGAGAACGACTGGGACAACTGGGTACGCCTCACCGAACGTGTCGGCAAACGCTGCCAACTCGTAGGCGACGACCTCTTTGTGACCAATGTACGCTTCCTCGAGAAGGGTATTAAG
>CADAAF010000046.1 GCA_902785805.1 uncultured Bacteroidales bacterium
TGCACGGCACGGTAGTCAAACATCGAGGCAAGCATAACGCTGAACACAAGGATGAAGAACATTCCCAGTTCGAAGGTCTTGGGCAGGTTACGCACGCGGTCGGAGAAACTGGCGATGATAGACAGCGTTGTAACGGTCAGAATAACAACCATTTCGTTGAAGACAGGCCGGTCGGGTTCTTCGGGATTGGGAGCAACCCACCCTATGCGCCACAACACGTAGGATAGGGCGCAGCCGATGGCAAGAAAAGAGACACTCAGCAGCAATCCGAAGAGCATTCCGGGGAGATTGTCGCGCGAAGTCATTCCGTGGTAGTTCTCCACATCGGTAACCGGCGGCTCCATCTTACGCTGCTTATATCGGAAGGCAGGGGTGGTCTCGTCGGTATATGGCAGAATCTTACGGAAGAGTTTGAACCCTCCGCCTAAAAGGAAGAAATAGAGAATGACGGTAATGAGCATATCGAATGCTAACACCATCGCCATCAGGCTTTTGTTGACGCCGAGAGAAGTCCCGAGCGCATTGAAATTGAGTGTGCCACCGGTGTACATACCCGTCAGCATGGCGCATATCTTGCCCAACTGGTGAATATCGCTGCTCGGAGTAGCGGTTTGCGGCATATTGAGCGTCGCCAGGCAATAACTCAGCAGCACCGCACACACCACGGAGACAAGTCCGGAAAGTAGGGCTATAATGGTCTTGGGCAGTGCCCGTGTCCAAAGACGGAAATCGCAATTAAAGAGAAGTAACGGGATAGCAATCGCTACTGAAAATGACATAAGCGCATTTTGAGACGAAGAGAGATACATCTCCTCCATGCTATCCACGGGAAAGTGTGTCAGCCCCGTTATAGCCATCAGCAGACCCGTTCCGTAGGCCGCTATGACCGTACCGAGACGTTGCATCCAACGCTTGCGCTTAAATATCGCTATAATCCCTATGGGTATAACGATATAAAGCGCAAGTATTAGAACAACCCGCCAGATGCGGGGATTAGATATCAGGTCTTGGGTAATCAAGCGTTAACTTGAGCCATGTGGGCGATGAGGTTGAGCACTTTGTTGGAGTAGCCAATCTCGTTATCGTACCATGAAACAACCTTCACGAAGGTGTCTGTCAGAGCAATACCTGCTTTGGCGTCGAAGATGGAAGTCAGCGGGCAGCCGAGGAAATCTGACGATACAACGTCCTCTTCGGTATAGCCGAGAATACCTTTGAGTTCGCCTTCCGATGCTTTCTTCATAGCGGCGCAGATGTCAGCGTACTTGGCAGGTTTCTTCAGGTTAACGGTCAGGTCAACTACGCTTACGTCCAATGTAGGAACGCGGAAGGACATACCCGTCAGCTTGCCGTTCAGTTCGGGAATCACTTTGCCTACTGCTTTGGCGGCACCGGTGGAAGAGGGGATGATGTTGCCGGCTGCAGCACGGCCTCCGCGCCAGTCCTTCAGACTCGGACCGTCAACGGTCTTCTGGGTAGCGGTAGTGGAGTGTACGGTGGTCATCAATCCGTCGGCAATTCCCCAGTTGTCATTCAGCACCTTGGCGATAGGAGCCAGGCAGTTGGTGGTGCAGGAAGCGTTGCTTACGAACTGTGTTCCCTTAACGTATGTCTTCTCGTTCACACCGCATACGAACATCGGAGTGTCGTCCTTCGAAGGAGCGGACATAACTACGTACTTGGCACCTGCTTGGATATGGGCCTGGGCTTTCTCTTTGGTAAGGAACAGACCGGTGGATTCTACCACGTATTCGGCACCTACTTCGTTCCATTTGAGGTCAGCGGGGTTCTTCTCTGCGGTGACGCGGATGGTCTTGCCGTTCACGATGAGTTTGCCGCCGTTTACTTTGCCTTCTGCATCTACGAAATCTTCGGCCTCTATTGTGCCGTTGAACATACCGTGCATCGTGTCATACTTCAGCATATAAGCCAGATAGGTGGCAGGGCAAAGGTCGTTAATACCAACGATTTCAATGTCGTTACGAGTCTGTGCGGCGCGGAATACAAAACGCCCGATACGGCCGAAGCCGTTAATACCTACTTTTGTCATAGTATTGTTATTTTAGTTGTTAATTGGTTTAACTCTTGGTGTTGGCTTTTATCCAAAACCGCGCAAAGATACTGCAAAATTAGGGTACAAACAATATATTTCTGATTTTTTCGTAAAAACGGCTCTCATATACTCCAAAAGTTGTACCTTTGCGGGCGTTAGTAAGCAACTGAAGTTCATAGAAACCAAGTACAATGTTCCGTGTAGCCATTCTCCAATACCCCATTATCTGGGCGGACAAAGAAGCCAATCTCCGTGCCGCAGTCAGACGTATCAAACGTATTAAAGGGAAAGCCGACCTCGCACTTCTACCCGAGATGTTCACAACAGGCTTCTGCACCGACCGGCCCGAACTGGCGGAGACCATCGACGGGCGGACCATACAAGTCCTGCAGCAGACTGCCGACCTGACGGGTATTGCCGTATGCGGATCGTTCATCTGCGAAGACATATCCACCACCCACCTCAACGGCTCCGAGCAGGAGCAGAAGACGCTCTACAACAGAGGTTTCTTCCTGCGACCCAACGGGCAGCCTACGTTCGTGGACAAGGCACATCTCTATGCCCACAGCCACGAGGACAAGTTCTTTACGGCGGGCAACGACCGTACTGTTATTGACTACAAGGGGGTGCGTATGCGTCTGCTCATCTGCTACGACCTGCGCTTCCCCGTCTGGGCACGCAACGATATGGACAACCCTTACGACCTCATTCTTGTCGCTGCCAACTGGCCCGAAATACGTATCCAGTACTGGGACGCGCTCATAGCCGCAAGAGCCACGGAGAACCAGTGCTACATCTGCGCTGCCAATCCGGTCGGAGATGACGGCATAGGACTCCACTATAACGGTCATTCCGTTGCCTACGACACCCACCTCAATCCCCTTGTGCATTTCCCTAATAATCAGCAGGGCACACGCATCGCTGAGTTCGATATTGACAAACTGCATCATTTCCGTCAGGCACTGCCGCTGTGGCAGGATGCCGACCGGTTCCAACTGCTATGAACACACAGTGGAAAACATGGCTCCCTGCCCCGCAGACACTCGCCATCTGCACCACACTCGCTGAGCAACTGAATATCAGCCTTCCTTCTGCCAAACTCTTGGCGTACAGGGGCATCACATCTCCCAAGGCGGCACGTGAATATATACGCCCCTCGCTCGAGCAGCAGCACGACCCGATGCGTATGCGCGATATGGACAAAGCCGTGGAGAGGCTCTCGCGGGCGGTACGCAATCAGGAACGTGTCCTCATCTACGGAGACTACGACGTGGACGGCACTACCGCTGTGGCGCTCGTCTATCGCATACTGCGACCATACCTGAACAACCTGCTCTACTATATACCCGACCGATATACAGAGGGCTACGGCATCTCTTTCAAAGGCGTGGACTATGCCATTGAGCAGCAGTGCTCTCTCGTTATCGCGCTCGACTGCGGCATCAAGGAGATGGACAAAGTGGAGTACGCCAACAATAACCATATCGACTTCATTATCTGCGACCACCATACACCGGGCGACACTATTCCCGATGCCGTCGCAGTACTCAATATGCAGCGAAAGGACTGCCCCTACCCCTACAAAGGTTTGTCAGGCTGCGGAGTGGGATACAAACTGATGCTGGCGTGGCTGCGGCATGAAGGCAGGGACGAGCGGCAACTCTTGCCGGTCCTACAGCTCCTCGCTATGTCCATTGCATCCGACATTATGCCTATCACCGACGAGAACCGTATCTTCGCCTACTTTGGGCTCAAAGAGATGAACGAACGACCACTCATGGGCATTAAGTGCCTCACCGAAGTGGCGGGAATGGCGGGGCAGAAAATAACCATGCTCGACCTCCAGTACAAGATTGGTCCCCGTATCAACGCCAGCGGACGCATCTACTCCGGCGCGGAAGCGGTTGCACTCCTCATCACGGACGACGAGGCCGAAGCACTACAAAAGGCGGAGGACATCAACAAATACAACAAGGAACGGCAGGACTTCCAGAAAGAAGTGGCGGACGAAGCCTTGCAGATGCTTGCCGAAGACCCGTGTAACGCCCAACGCCGTACCACAGTCGTCTATTCGCCTGCTTGGAACAAGGGCGTCGTGGGCATTGCCGCCTCCCGACTGATTGAGACCTACTACCGCCCGACCATCGTACTCACGGCTTCCGACGAAGGGTTCATCTCCGGCTCGGCACGCTCTGTGGCAGGCTACAATATCTACGATGCCATTGACTCTTGCCGCGACCTCCTCACACATTTCGGGGGACATGCCTTTGCAGCAGGAGTAACAATGCCCCTTCAGCACCTGGAAGAGTTCAAACGGAGGCTCGAAGACTATGTGGCAAGGACTATCCAGCCGCAGCAACTCCGGCCTACCATCAACGTGGAGCAGGAAATATCCTTTGAGGACATCACCCCCCAATTCTACAACGTCATCAAGCACCTTGAGCCCTTCGGACCCGACAACCCCCGTCCCGTCTTCGTCACGCGCCACCTCATTAACAACCGCTATACCAGAAAAATAGGCAAAGACAACGTGCATCTCCACCTTGACCTCACGGACACACGCTTGGCAATGGAGGGCATTGCTTTCAACAAAGGCGACTGGGCGCCCTACATCCAGAACGGCAACCCCGTGGACGTCTGCTATACAATCGAGGAGAACACCTATAACAACCGCACAACCCTTCAGATGCGGGTGCTGGACTTAAAAGAAACATCCTCGTCCAAAGATAATCCCGTTTAGCATTGTGATAAGAACTTTTTAGCACCATTTAAGGGCATTTGTAGCGACCTTGCAGCAACCTATCTTAGGTGATTCTTAGGTGATTCTTAGGTGATTCTTATGTTAGTCCGCTGACCACACAATACCCACGCAATACCCACAACGTAACAACAACGTATTTATAAAACATCTGACAACTATGGCAACAGTAAAACTACAGATTCCGTTCGATGAAATCCACGGAGCAATTGAAAAACACGGCGTTATAAACCGTCAAAAGAAGTACCGCGACGACAACTGGAAAGTTATTTTTGAAGGCAAACAGGAAGCCTATGCCGTAAGACGACCGCGTGACTTCAAAAAAGACCCGCCCAAAGGCGAGGAATTGAAAAACCAGAACCGTTGGAAGGAAGCCTGCCACCGCACAGCACAGATTATCAATGCCGGACAGCCCAAAAGCGTGAAGGGTACAAGTCTGGACCCGGACCTCACGCCCGAGGAAAGGCAATCCATAGCGGAGGTGGAGCGCGTGCGCAAACTCACGAGCCATATCCCCGACTATTACACTCACGAAGAGGCGCTTGCTCTCTACCAAGACTTCAAGACCCGCTACCTTAACCAGCTCCCCAACACCCGTGGCACGCAACCCGACCCCCAAGCACCGATTGACACTGCCACCCATCGTCCCAAACGTTATTTCCAACTACCCGCTTTTATCCGTGCCATGATTTACGCCGGCCTCCGCACCCAAAACACCTGACTCCCATAAATAAACTACCCCGTTTTTCACGCAAAATGCATAATCCGTTTTGTGCTTTCCGTAATTAGTCGTATATTTGCACCCCGTTTACGTTAGATTAGACTTATGGCATGGGAGAAAATTAACATACAGCGCGAAAACGGAGAATGGGCGGAGGCACAGGCTCCCCTTATCGTCTCGGCAAGCCGCAGCACCGATATACCCGCTTTTTATTCCGATTGGTTCTTCCATCGGCTGGACGTAGGTTATTCGGCTTGGACCAATCCCTTTAACGGTATTAAAAGTTATGTCTCATACCAGAACACACGTTTTATTGTGTTCTGGTCAAAAAACCGCTACCCGCTGATTAGGCAATTGGATTATCTCAATCAAAGAGGCATCGGATGCTATATCCAGTATTCGCTTAACGATTATGAGAAAGAGCACCTTGAAAAAGGTGTGCCACCGCTTGACTTCCGCATCAAGACGTTCAAACAGTTGGTGGACAAGTTAGGCAAAGGACGCGTGATATGGCGCTTTGACCCGCTCTTGCTTACTACGGACATCAGCATCGAATCACTCTTGCAAAAGATAGAACATATCGGTGACCAACTGCAGGGATATACAGAAAAACTTGTATTCAGTTTTGCGGATATACTGCTCTACCGCAAAGTGAAAAGCAATCTGGAAAAGAACAATATCCCCTATATTGATTGGACGCACGATATGATGTGCAACTTTGCACAACGCTTGGTGCAACTTAATGCCAAATGGGGATATGAGTTGGCTACTTGCGGTGAGAAGTTCGATTTCGAGGGCGTCAAGCATAACCATTGCATAGATGATGAGTTGATTATCCGCTTTGCGTATAGTGATGCCGCGCTGATGAAGTTCTTGAAAGTGCAGATACATCCGCTACCCGTACCGGATATCTTTGGTCAGACAGCACCGTTACCGAAAGACGCTATTATTCTACCTAACGGCACGTATGCCACGCATGGCAACAATCAGGACAAAGGTCAGCGCCAGTTCTGCGGTTGCATCAACTCAAAAGACATAGGAGAATACAACACCTGTCCCCACCTCTGCGAATACTGCTACGCCAACGCCAGCAAAGAAATGGCAATCGCAAATTATAATCAACATAAACAAAACCCGCTTACAGAAACTATAATCAATTAAATTATGGCATACATAAATGATATAAAATCTATACAACACCCGTCTTTTGATACATTGAGGGAAGTAGCTATTCAAAATTTGGAAGAATCGCAACGTATTTCGCCATGGATAGGATTAGAGCATGGTGTGAAACTATTAGAAAGCGATAATGAGATGGCTCGTTATCTTCTTGCATATGGAAATATGCATAAAGAAAAGATAGATATTGCACTGAATTGTATTCCAGATCCTACGGTCATTTTTTCAAGACCTCTCACAATCATAGATTGGGGATGTGGACAAGGATTAGCAACAATGTGTTTTTTAGATTATCTTTCAAACTTTCACATTTCTCCCAATATACAAAAAATTATTTTTATTGAACCTTCACCTATCGCGCTTCAGCGTGCAACAATAAATATAAACCAATATGGTTATCATAACATTAGGCAGATAAATAAATATCTCAATGATGTGACGAATGAAGATTTGCAATGTCCTAATGGACTTGTTGTACATTTTTTTTCAAACATATTGGATATTGATACCGTTGGTTTAGAACATCTTCATAGTCTTATTACAACGAGTATTCATTACGAACAATTGTTCTTTTGCGTCGGACCTCAAAATATTGGTTCCTCCCGCATTTTAGAATTTGCCAGATTATTTGATATACAAGAACAAGACTTACTTGCTCAACGTAATGGTCAGTTGGCAGGAAGGGGTACAATTAGTATGCTTGTATTTAAACTTCAATCTAACGCTCAAAACAAACAAGTTACAGAAATTATAAAAGTCGAGTATCATTTGCATAGAAATCTTCAAAATGCTCAATTATCACCCATAAATAAATTACTTAATAATCCACGCGTATTTAATAATAATACCACTAAATATATTCATTTTTACCGATTACTCATTGAATTAGAACGATTAAAATCTGATCGCAAAAATGACGGCTTTCCATATCCGCTAAATTATGACGATAGTAGTGGCGTATGTAAAATTCAAATTGACATAGAGAATAATAATAATTTTGAAAAAGAATTTACCAATAATCGGAATGTTCAATGGCCAAAAAACCTAAATATAGGAATTATATTCATCTTGGAGAATATACCCTATCGGCTATTGCAATATGTGTATCAATATAATGATATAAAAGATATAGATATAACTACTCAGTTGGTTTCTGTTCCTTTGAACAATTTTTATGTGGATATGGAAGTTGCTAATGAACTTAATATCACAAATGAGAAATTAGATACAATCGAGTCTATTCTATCTGAACCTACTATAACTCTTGATAAAATACTATCAATAATAAAAGATGCTGTCAGTAATAAGATAACACTTGGTCAAGAACTACAATTAGCTTTGTCAGCGGAAACTCCGACATTAAGCCAAATACATTCTGAATTAAAAAAATTAGAGACACTACAGCAGAGTGATTTGCTCACATCTTTCCTTAATGGTTCATTGCCTGACAATGCATTTGATAATATCTATCAAGAAGAACTAATAAATATATTTAAAATTGACTCGGCACAACGAACTGCTATTCAAAAAGCCCTAAATAGTCGCATTTCTGTTATCACTGGACCTCCTGGGACAGGAAAAACTCAAATGATTTTGAATTTAATTGCAAATGCTTTAATTAGGGGGAAATCTGTCTTAGTAGCAAGTAAAAATAATAAAGCTGTAGATAATATCAAAGATAGGTATGATTCTTTTGATGGTAATCACTATTTGCTTCGATTTGGTTCAAGGGATGTCGTAAGTAGCCAAGTTATACCATATCTTAATGAAATGATCAATCGCCTGCCAAACATCAACTTTTCACAAACACAATACGAAAGGATATTTTCCCAATATCAAGAGCTATGCAGAATAATTAAAGAGGCTAAACGGCAATTAGATAGTATTGATAGTTTAAGACAAGATCTTGTGCAACTTAATGAGAATAAAGAAAGGCTCAACGAAGAAAAAACGGCAATTGAAACTGAACATAGAGAGCAACTAAACCATCTATATTCTCAATATGAAGAAGTTATAGATTTTATTACAATACCGAAAGAAGATTTAAAACAAAGAAATGATAAATTAAATATTTTTTTAAGTAAACTGAATAATTGCAAATCATTATTTAGTAGACTATTATTCCGATGGTTTAGGCTAAATGATTACAGAGAACAGGTTATAATATTATATAATACATTCCCCTATCAATTACAGCAAATTATTTGCACAGATGTTAGTGCTATTGATGATGAACAAAAATTGTTGTCTCTATGTACAAGCATGCAGAGGTGTATAAATCAAATTATTCAGTATAAACAAAAAAAGTGCGAAATCGAAAATAGATATAGCGAACATAAAAGAACGAATCAAGAAAAAATAAATAGAAATGAAGAAAATATAAGAAATAAACAAAACTATATCAGTCATATTAGTGCAGAATCACCATCAAATATAAATAGATCGCAAGATGTTATTCAGCGTATTGGAGAAGGTCTTTTTAGAATTAGCGTTACTGAAAGACTTAAAAGGGATAACTCAATAAGTAATATTACAAGATATAAAGCATATCTTCCAGACCAAATTCCTTGGAGAGACGGGCAAGTGAATCAGTTCACAGACATAGTTAGCAATTTCCTTCAAATCTTTTTGCTCAATTCTGTAACAAGTCTATCTATTAAAAACTCTTTCCCACTTAAAGAAGAATTGTTTGATATGGTCATAATTGATGAAGCATCGCAATGTGATGTTGCATCTGCTCTTCCGCTTATTCAAAGAACAAAACAATTAGTCGTTGTGGGTGACCCATTACAATTAAAGCATATAACTTCTGTAAATATAGATGAAGAAAATACCGTAAAATCATGGTTATCCGCATTGGAAAATCCATTTCTGAGGTATGTTAATTATTCGCTTTATGATTATTGCAATGACTTAATATCAACGTCTAAAATAAACAATAGACCATATGTTTTAAATTATCATTACAGATGTTATCCGGACATTATAGAATATAGTAATAAATTTTTCTATCAGAGACGTTTACAGACAGAACTAAAGATTCGTACACCCGAAATTTTATCTCAAATATCCGAATGTGGAATAAAGTGGATAGATGCAGTTGGAAAACAAAAGAATGATACAAAAAATGTAAACGAAACAGAAGCAATAGAATGTGTCCGAATAGCAATGGGATTAGCAAATCAATATCCAAGTATTACAATAGGGATAATATCGCCTTTTAAACATCAGATAGAAGAGATTCGGCGTGTCTACAATCAACAAAATATTGATACCTTAATAAGTCAGCGAATTAAAATAGACACGGTGCATAAATTTCAAGGAGACGAATGTGATGTAATAATATATAGTTTAGTTGTGACAGACAATTCTCCTCAAAGTAAGATACGGTGGATTGATAGAGTAGAACCTAATTTGGTTAATGTCGCAGTAACTCGCGCACGAAGGTTATTGTATGTTGTAGGAAATAAGAATTATATTCGTAATAACTCAAGTCCTCAACTTCCATTAGGATACTTGTTAAGATACACAGAATCATTAAGTAACTAAACAAATATGTCTTTATTATCCAACAGTCAGAAACGGACAATAAGATATTATCATTTAGATTGTTTACGCGCCTAATCCGTGAACACGTCGTAATTTTAACAGAAAAACAGCATCTTTCACGTATTATTCTGGAGATATCCCCAAAACAATACCTTTCTGCTATACCTTGATGGAAACAAGATAATATCATCTATGTTTAGCAGGAGACCATCGTTCTGTTGGTTCTGCTCTCGCGGCTAATCCCGCGAGCAAATTTTCTTCTATTCCGCCCGAATACGATTCGGGCACTTTCTGCTGACTCCCATAAATAAACTACCCCGTTTTTCACACAAAATGCAAAATCCGTTTTGTGCTTTCTGAAATTTGTCGTATATTTGCACCCCGTTTACGTTAAAAAAACAATAACAATTTACAACGTACTATAAAAGAACCTGAATTCAGACAAAATACCGAATAGCTATACATTTCCAATAATGTCCCTCTATTCCCCAACCCGACATTCCCCCATATCGTATCTTTGTGCCCGATTTGAGCAACACCTGATGAAACCGCAAAACAGAAATTAAACCGCAATAGAAAAACGAATTCATTAAATAGTTATGGCAAACGAATCAATAATTAAACTATTTGAAGACAAGAAAGTTCGTATCGTATGGAACGAACAGGAAGAAAAGTACTATTTCTCTATTGTAGATATAGTAGAAGTTCTAACGGATAGTGCTGATGCTAAACAGTATATAAAAAAAATGCGTGCTCGAGATACCGAATTAGATTGCAGGTGGGGTACAATTTGTACCCCTACTGAAATGAAAGCTGCTGATGGTAAAAGATATAAAACACAGGCTGCTGATTTAGAAGGTATCTTCCGTATTATTCAATCTATCCCTTCCAAGAAAGCCGAGCCGGTCAAGCAGTGGCTTGCCAATGTCGGAGCACAGCGCATTGACCAGATAATTGACCCCGAAATGACCTTCCAGATGGCTGTCGAGGATTACCGCAGACAAGGCTATTCGGACAAGTGGATTAACGAGCGCATGCGCTCCATCGAAATGCGCAAAGAACTGACCGATGAGTGGAAACGTTCGGGAGTAACTGAACAGAAAGATTTTGCTATTCTGACAAATGTTCTGACGAAAGCATGGAGCGGAATGACCACCGGCGAATACAAACGCCACAAAGGATTGACCAAAGAGAACCTGCGCGACAATATGACCAACATTGAATTGGCGCTTAACACACTTGCCGAAGTCGCTACCACCGAACTCTCGCGGCAGCGCAATCCGCAAGGCATGAACGAAAGCAAGGAAGCTGCCAAAGCAGGCGGCAAAGTGGCGAAGAACGCACGCGAGGACCTGGAACGTCAATTGGGAAGAAGCGTCATCTCGTCGCAAAAAGCCTCAGATTATATCCACCGCATAGAAGACGCAGAAACAAAGCAGTTGCCTGAAAACGATAATAACAAATAAAAACACAACATACCATGAACGCATTTCAACAAGAAATCTTAGCAGGGATAGGAACAACCCTGCCGGAGGTCAAACCTTACGACCCGAGTATCAACCACGCACCCAAGCGCAAAGACATCCTCACCGACGAGGAGAAAGTGCTTGCCCTCAAGAACGCACTGCGTTACTTCCCCAAGGAGCTGCACGCCGCTCTTGCGCCCGAGTTTGCGCAGGAGTTGAAGGACTACGGCCGCATCTATATGTATCGCTACCGCCCGTCCTACGACATCTACGCCCGCCCCATTGACGAGTACCCTGCACGTTCCAAACAGGCTGCGGCTATTATGGCGATGATTCAGAACAACCTTGACCCCCGCGTGGCGCAGCACCCGCACGAACTCATCATCTACGGCGGCAATGGAGCCATCTTCCAGAACTGGGCGCAGTACCGCCTCACCATGCAGTACCTCGCCACCATGACCGACGAGCAGACACTCGCCATGTACTCCGGACTGCCTATGGGGCTCTTCCCATCCCACAAGGACGCTCCCCGCGTGGTCGTAACCAACGGTATGGTCATACCCAACTACTCCAAACCTGACGACTGGGAGCGGTTCAACGCCCTTGGCGTGTCGCAGTACGGACAGATGACCGCAGGCTCGTATATGTACATCGGTCCGCAAGGCATCGTCCACGGCACCACCATTACCGTTATGAACGCCGCCCGCAAACAACTCCGCCAACGCGGCTTGAAAGGCACAGCAGAGGAGCGTAAGGGTATGCTCTTCGTCACGGCCGGTCTCGGCGGTATGTCCGGCGCACAGCCCAAAGCGGGTAACATTGCCGGAGTGGTCAGCGTCACGGCGGAAATCAACCCCAAAGCAGCACAGAAACGCTACGAACAAGGCTGGGTGGACGAACTGCACACCGACCTCACCGAACTCATCTCACGCATACGCCATGCGCAGCAGAACAAGGAGATTGTCAGCCTTGCCTATGTCGGCAATGTGGTGGACCTCTGGGAACGCCTTGCTGACGAACAGATTGCCGTGGACCTCGGTTCCGACCAGACTTCGCTCCACAACCCGTGGGCGGGCGGTTACTACCCCGTAGGCTACAGCCTTGAGGAGTCGCAGCGGATGATGGCGGACGAACCCGACCGCTTCCGCGAGGCTGTACAGGCATCGTTACGCCGACATGTGGCTGCCGTCAACCGGCTGAGTGCCAATGGTATGTACTTCTTCGACTACGGCAACGCTTTCCTCCTCGAATCAAGCCGGGCAGGAGCCGATGTGATGAACGCCGACGGCACTTTCCGCTATCCCTCCTACGTGCAGGACATCATGGGACCTATGTTCTTCGACTACGGCTTCGGACCCTTCCGCTGGGTATGTATGTCCGAAAAACCCGAAGACCTGCGCAAATCCGACGAACTGGCAGTCCGCGTGCTGAGCGAAATAGTAAAAGACGCACCCGAAGAGATTCAGGGACAGATG
Organism: uncultured Bacteroidales bacterium; assembly: GCA_902785805.1. GTDB lineage: Bacteria > Bacteroidota > Bacteroidia > Bacteroidales > Paludibacteraceae > Colicola. The sequence continues at coordinate 13,202 of CADAAF010000046.1, forward strand.
CACGACAATATCCACTGGATTGAGGAAGCGGGCAGAAACAACCTCGTGGTCGGCTCGCAGGCGCGTATCCTCTATGCTGACTGCGAAGGCAGAACCAAGATTGCACTTGCCTTCAACGATGCCATTCGCCGGGGAGAGATTACCGCACCCATTGTCCTCGGACGTGACCACCACGATGTCAGCGGCACCGACTCGCCGTTCCGCGAAACAAGCAACATCTACGACGGCAGCCGTTTCACTGCCGATATGGCTATCCAGAACGTCATAGGCGATGGTTTCCGTGGTGCCACATGGGTCAGCATCCACAACGGCGGTGGAGTAGGATGGGGTGAAGTCATCAACGGCGGCTTTGGTATGGTCATTGACGGCTCCGATGACAGCGAGCGTCATATTAAGAACATGCTTTTCTGGGACGTTAACAACGGCATAGCCCGCCGCAGTTGGGCGCGTAACGAAGGTGCCAACCACGCTATCCTCCGTGAGATGCAGCGCACTCCCGACCTCCGTGTCACTGTCCCCCATCTCGCCGACGAACAGCTCATCCGCTCCGCCCTGAAATAAAAATAAAAAGCAGCAATCCTTCAGTTATCTGTCGGCTACCCTAACCGTAGGATAACCGATAGATAACCGTAGGATAGTGCTCACTATAGGGGTAGCATCAGAAACTTTGCACCTAACTATTCACTAACCCTATGAATTAATCAAATGAGAAAGATTTTTATCATATTATTCACGATAATAAGTACCGTAGTTATGGCACAGACTCGTTTTTATAAGGGCAACTCGTCTTATA
>CADAAF010000047.1 GCA_902785805.1 uncultured Bacteroidales bacterium
TATGAGCCGGTTACCATCTTGGCGAATGCTATGTTGCTGGACACGGCGAGTGCACTGCGGAGTGTATAGACGGTATCTTTCGGGTGCGAATCGGTATGTTTGATGCTGTAGTACTCCCACGGTTTGCTGCTTACTTTGATGGTGTCGTACAGGTCCATCTTGCTGTCGTCCAATACGGCCATCAGCGACAGTGTCTTGAAGGTGGAACCGGGTTCGACGCGTCTTACGGCGTGGTTCTCTTTCTCTGCATACCGTCCGTCTTCCAAGCGGTCCAGATTGCATATCGCTTTCACTTCGCCCGTGCGTGTTTCCATCATTATGCAGCATCCCCAGTCCGCTTCTGTGGTATAGAGGCGGCTGCGGAGTGCCGTCTCGCATATATCCATCAGTTCGGCGTCCAACGTCGTAATGATGTCGCAGCCGTCTTCGGCTTCTACGATTGGCACATCGTCCATGTGGCCGGCTATTTTCTGGCGCATGGAACGTCCTTCTTTGCCGTGAAGGTATTGCTCCATACTCTTTTCTAAACCCGCATAGCCCGTGCCGCTTTCCTGGTATATATTGCCTATGGTACGGCTGCCGAGACTGCCGTAGGGCTTGCTGCGTAGGTGCTGGTTGTCATATTGGAAACCGCTCTTGTAGTAACCTCGTCTTACGAGCGGCAACTGCTCTATCTGTTTCTTTTCTATGTAATTGACGCGGCGCGGTGTAACTTTGACGACACGTTGCCTGTTTTTCTTGGCGTGGAATGCGCGGGTCATACGGTCGCGGTAGTACTGCGGCGTGCTGTCTTTGAGGATACGGCTCAGACCGCTGGCTATCGAGTCCACATATTTGGTAAACAGTGTATCGCCGCCGAGGTGAAGGGCTTCCACGCGGGTGTCCATATAGACGTAGTACTGAGGAACGCTGCTGGCAAGGATATTGCCGTGACAATCCAGTCGATTTCTCGATGGTGCTCCAGCGTTTCTGCTCGGTCTTGGAGTTTTGCACATACAGAATCTGCACAATCACACCGACAAAACCCACCACGATAAGCAGGAATATAGCCGCGAAACGGAGAATCATATGTGTTTGTTGTTCGGACATAACCTGACGCGTTTATGGTTGAATACGGACAGCGGGCACTTTATTGGTTTGCAGACGGCTGCCGCGTCTCTCTAATTCTTCTGCTACCGACGACTGGCGGGTCATATCGGTCAGTTCGCTTTGAAGGGTCAGCAGCTCATATTCGGCGTCTTGCAACTCGTCCTGAAGGTCGCCTAAATACTTGTGCTGCTGTTCGGCGCGATAACCCGAATAGACATAAATCATTACCAATCCGAAGATTAGCGCTATCAGTTTGTATTGTTTCTTCAGCCATTGGCTGGAGAAGATATTTCCGTTCAGTATGTCTTGCAGTTTCATCTTACCTCTGTTTATAGTTTTTCTGCCACGCGCAGTTTGGCGCTTCGTGCTCGCGGGTTGCGTTCCACTTCTTCCTCGCTGGCGGTCAGTCCTTTTTCTATCAGGCGGAAAGGCGTATGGATATTGCCGTAGAAGTCTTTCTCTATATTGCCTTCGAGGTTGCCCGAACGGAGGAAGTTCTTCACCAACCGGTCTTCCAATGAGTGGTAGGTCAGTACGGCTATTCTGCCGCCGGTAGCCAGCAGACTGAGTGCGGCTTGCAGCATTTCGCGCAGTGCACCTAACTCGTCGTTGACCTCCATACGCAGTGCTTGGAACACGAGGGTCATTTCTTTCTTCTGCGGCGGGGTCAGGCTGTCTGCCGTTGCGGTTGGACCGGCTATGGTCCGCAGCAATTCGTCGGTCGTCTCTATGGGCGACTGTTCGCGGCTCTTCACGATGCGCTTGGCTAACTGGCGCGACTGCTTCAACTCGCCGTACATATACAGCACACGCGCTATCTCTTCTTCCGTATAGCCGTTGACAAGGTCTGCAGCTGTCTTGCCGCCGTTGCGGTTCATGCGCATATCCAACGGACCCGTGAAGCGGAACGAGAAACCACGTTCGGCGGTATCAAAATGGTGAAAACTGACGCCGAGGTCGGCTATCAGACCGTCTATCGCTCTTACGCCGTAATAGTCCATCCATTGTCCCAAGTAGCGGAAATCGCTGTGAACGAAGGTGAGAGGCGCGTCCTGTACGGTGCCTCTTGCGTTCTCGTAGGCTTCTATGTCCCTGTCGAAGGCATACAGCCGTCCGTCCTTCCCCAAACGGCTCAATACGGCTCGGCTGTGTCCCCCGCCGCCGAATGTAACATCCACATACGTCCCGTCAGGGCGTATGCGAAGGCTCTCTATCGTCTCTTCGAGCAACGCGGGTATGTGATATACGTCAGCCACGGTTCTGTTTGGCTATTTGCATTTTCTCTCTTATCTTGTCTGCCAATGCTTTCTGACCCATACTCTTTTGGGCGTAGGTCTCGGGTGCCCAGAGGGCGAAGCGGTCTAACATACCTACTATGAGCACGTTCTGTTTGGCGCCGATAAGTTGCAGGTTCTGTTTGGTTATCAGTACGCGGCCCTGCGTGTCGGGTTCCAGTATTTCCGCATCCGACATGAACTGCATCAGCAGCATCTGGTCTTCGGCGTTCCACTCGTCCAGCACGTCACGAAGGGCGTTCACTTTCTTGTTCCACACCGGCTCGGGGTAGAATATCAGGCACTCGTTGTCTGTATCGCGGCGCATAATGATACGTGGAGAACTCATCTCCTTGAGCACGCGGCGGTAGGAGGACGGCACAAAGATGCGGCCCTTCTCGTCCGTCTTGCTTTGAACCTGACCTATGAATGTATTGCTCAATTCCATAAAAACGCTCCTAATTGGATAAATTTGAACTGTGACACGCTTTGCTTACTGTCTTTTTGTTCTTAAAAACGCCGCAAAAGTAATACAACTTTTCCAAAATCCACCACTTTTCCCCACAAAAAAATTATCTACACCGTTTTCAACAGGTTTTATGCAGTTATTGTAAATTGCATTATACTCATTATTTATCATTTATACAACTTATCAACAAAGTGGAGCAAGGTGGGGCATTTTATCCCCCTCATATCCATAATCCATCCCCTTCACGTCCATAATCCATCCCTCTCACATCCATATCACCACGTCCGTATCGCCCTCCCCTTGCCGCTATCATTTGGTTCTTTGTCCCCTGCGCCGTGCGTCAGCGCGGCGTTCGTTGCCCTCCCTGCCTGCGTTCATCGTCCTCCTTGCCTGCATTCGTCGCCCTCCTTTTCAGCATATTTTCAGCATATACCATCGGGATATTAGCGGGTGATTAGCGGGTGATTAGCGGGTGATTATTGGGTTACTAAGCAAACCTCACCGAAACCTCACCGTACCCACACCCTACTCACACCCTACCCACACCCTACCCTGACAATCATTTACCGCAAAAATTACCTTTCTCCCTTGCATGATAGACCGTATTCGGGAACTTGAAAACCGTTTCCACTCCATAGGATAAGCTGTCTTTTTATGCTCGCTGTCACGACACAATAATCGTCTTTTTTTACCATATTTATTTTGGCAATAGAAAACATTTCCGTACCTTTGGCGCGTATTTGTTTCTGCTCTGTGCCGGATTCGGAGCATTATACGGACAGAAACAATTAATGACAATATTCAGCTACGTATATTATAAACACTTAACAACATACCAAAAATGAAAACAATCAAGTTCTTCTTATTGCTTGTGCTGACATGGCTATGCCTCGGCGCATACGCGAAACCGAAAGAGGTTTACTCCTCCTTCGACAAATCAACAGGTACCCTCACCTATTACTACGACGACCAACGGTCATCGCGCCCGAAGACCGAAATCTATGACCCTTACAACACCCGCTTCAAGGATTATGCAGAAGATGTCAGAAAAGGGAAGATTGATGTCTCTATGAAAGACGCCCCTCTCACTTCTACGAAATATATGTTTTATGGCAATTCTTATTTCTCTTGTTCTACATCGGGTTTCACAGAGACATGGACGTCGCATACTATTGAATTGTACTTTATGAAGGAGATAGAAGGGTTGGAAAATCTCAACACCGGCGAAGTGACGGATATGAGTGGCATGTTCCTTGGATGCTCCGCATTGAGAACCATTGACTTCGGGAAGGTCGATACACGGAATGTGACGGATATGAGTAGAATGTTCAGCAGGTGCTATAATCTGACTTCTCTGAACATCACTTCGTTCAATACCGCCAAGGTGACGAATATGTCCTCTATGTTCTACGGATGTTCCTCTCTTCCTTCTATTGACCTGCGCTCGTTCGATATCGCCAACGTGAAGGATATGAGTTATATGTTCAGTAAATGCTCTTCCTTGAAAACCATTCTCTGCGATGACGATTGGAGCGGAAGCGAGGTGTTGAAGGATGCAAATGGAATGTTCGGACAATGCGCTTCCTTAGCAGGGGACTGCGGCACTGCCTGCGACGGAGAGAACATGACAGGTCCGGACTACGCACGGCCGGACGAAGGGGACAAGCGGCCCGGCTACTTCACGAAGCAGGAAATCTATACCGTCTTCGATGACAAGACAAAGACGCTGACCTATTACTGTGACGGGGCACGCCTGTCACGGCCGGGCATTGCAGAAGTATATGACCCAGTCGGAGAACCAGACGCCAATCGCTTCAAAGAATATCACCAACTGGTGAAAAAGGCTAAAATAGACCCCTCCATGAAGAACGCGCGCCTCACCTCGATGGCGGACATGTTTTACGGAAACGAAGAGGCGACCGGCAACACGACGGTCAGATACAGCCTTAGTGAAATGACGGAGATATCCGGTATGGAATACCTCAATACGGAAGACGTGCGGAGCATGGAATACATGTTCAATTATTGCTCCTCGCTGACATCCGTGAACCTCCTTTCGTTCAATACCGCCAAACTGAAATACGCGAACCGTATGTTCTTTGGCTGCACGAAACTCGCCACCGTATTCTGCAACGGCGACTGGAGCGCAAGTGACGTCCTTGAATACTCCGGGAGCATGTTCGGCGGATGCGTTTCATTGCGCGGCGGAAAAGGAACCGTATGTGACGGAGAAGCCAATATTGACAAGACCTGTGCCGTGCAGGACGGTCTGGACGGGAAAAAAGGCTACTTCACGTCGGTGAACGAAGTATATACATCCTTTGACGCGCAGACCGGCACGCTCACATATTACTGCGACAACATTTACGCCGGTCGCAAGGCAATGGGCGACATCGTCGAACTCTATGATCCTGTGAATGCCTTCCGAAAAGCGCGTTTTGAAGGCTATAGCACAAAAGTCAAAAAAGCCGTAATTGACGACTCGATGAAGGATACGCTGCTTACTTCGACACGAAGTATGTTTTGGGGCGGTGATCATAGTTTTCGGTTGGTTTCATTGGAGGAGATTTCCGGCATGGCGAACCTCAATACCGCCAACGTGACGGATATGAGAACTATGTTCAACGGTTGCGAATCCTTGAAATCGCTGGATGTAAGCGGGTTCAATACATCCAAGGTAACGGACATGAGCTATATGTTCGCCAGCTGCTATTCGCTGAAATCAATTGATGTAAGCGGGTTCAATACCGCCAACGTAACGGACATGATCTGTATGTTCAACGAATGCTATTCTCTGAAATCAATTGATGTAAGCGGGTTCAATACCGCCAATGTGACCGATATGAGCGGTATGTTCGCCAGCTGCTATTCTCTGGAATCAATTGATGTAAGCGGGTTCAATACCGCTAACGTGACGAATATGGCCACGATGTTCAGTCGTTGTGAATCTCTGAAAACGCTTGACCTGAGGCATTTCAATACTTCGAAGGTGAAAAATTTTTCCTATATGTTTTATGTTTGGGAATCTACTTCTTTAACGACAATTTTGTGTAATGACGACTGGAGCAAGAACCCGAATGTGGAAAAAAGCACGGCTATGTTCTGGGAGTGCAAAAAGTTGAAAGGTGGACGCGGAACGTCTTATGATAAAGATCATGATAATATAGAATATGCCCGTCCCGACGGTTTCGGAGGAAGAAAGGGCTATTTCACTGCCGTAACACAGGCTTACACCGTGTTCGACGAAGCCACCGGCACGCTCACCTATTACTACGACGACCAGCAAGCCGTACACGACGGAACAATAGAAGCCTACACCCCCGGAACGGGGCGCGACATTGTGCGTTTCACAGGCTATGCAGACAAGGTGAAGAAGGCCGTCATTGATGCCTCGTTCAAAAACGCCACGATGACCACGCTCTCGCACATGTTCGACGGCGGCAGCGAAGAGACGCACCTCTCCGCACTTGAGACAATCGAAGGGATGGAGAACATCAACTACGCCCCCGTGACAAGCACCTATGAGATGTTCAACGGCTGCGCCTCACTCAAGTCCATTGACCTTGACTGGTTCAGTCCTGCCAATCTGACCATCATGACAGGCATGTTCGCCGGGTGCAGTTCGCTGGAAACGCTCGACCTCGTACACTTCAACACTTCCGACGTGACAAGCATGTACCGCCTGTTTGAAGGATGCTCCTCACTCAAATCCGTCAATCTGAATTCCTTCGACACATCGGAGGTGGGGAACATGATTGCCATGTTCAAGGGATGCTCATCACTCGAGAAACTTGACCTGCGCTTATTCGATACAGGCAATGTGACAGTAATGATGAGTATGTTCGACGGATGTTCATCACTCAAGTCGCTCGACCTCAGGAATTTCAACACAAGCAATGTGACCGACATGGCTTGGATGTTCAACGGCTGTTCCTCATTGGAATCCATAGACCTCCGCTCATTCAAAACCGTCAGTGCAACAAGCATGTCCTATATGTTCAAGGACTGCCGCAAACTGGCATTCCTTGACCTCGGCTCGTTCAATACGGCCAATGTGAAGGACATGATAAGGATGTTCGCCGGCTGCACATCCCTGAAAACAGTCTATGCCAACAGCGACTGGGGAAAGAGTACTGTCCTTGTAAATTCGGAAGGCATGTTCGAAGGCTGCACCTCTCTGGTCGGCGGAAACGGAACGGAATGCGACGGGACGAACAACATAGGCAAGACCTATGCATGTATCGACAACGGCGAAAGCGCCCCGGGATATTTCACGGTCAACAACGAAGTCTATACCGCCTATGATGCCGAGACCGGCACGCTTACCTATTACTACGACAATCTGCGTCTGTTCCGTACAGACCAGACCGAACTGTATGACCCGAAGGACAACACAACAGTACGTTTCAAAGACTATTGCGACAAAGTACTGGTGGTGGAGATTGACGAATCGATGAAGAACGCAGAACTCAGATCCATGCATAACCTGTTCTTTGGCGGTGGCGAATATGATGAGAAATCGAACTATGTCCGCTACCCGCTGACCAATGCGGCAGAGATTGACGGCATGGAGTATCTCAATACGGAGAAGGTGACGGATATGAGCGGTATGTTTTACGGATGCGCGTCGATTGATTCGCTTGACCTTGCATCCTTCAATACCGACAATGTGACAGATATGAAATGGATGTTCTCCGGCTGCTCAAAACTCGCCACCATACGATGCAAATTCCACTGGGACGAGAGCGGCAAACTGGAGCAGTCGGAAAAGATGTTCGAGGGCTGCACATCGCTGGTGGGAGAAAACGGTACGAAATGCAACGGCAAAGACAATATCGACAAAACCTATGCACGTCCTGACAAAGTAAACGCACCCGGATATTTCACCACCATCAAAGAACAATACACCGTCTTCGATGAGGAGACAGCCACCCTGACCTATTACTACGACGACAAGTGCCTTGAGCGTGAGGGGATTGTGGAGATGTACACGCCCACGAAAGGAGATGCCATACGCTTTGAGGGATATGCTGAGAAGATAAAGAAAGCCGTGATACACAAATCGTACAGACACCTCATCAAGAAGAGCCTTGCCTGCATGTTCTACGGCGGAACCTCATCTACCTGTCTGGTGGAAATGGAGTCCGTCGAAGGACTGGAGAATCTCAGAACGGAGAAAGTGACGGATGTGCACGATATGTTCCTCGGCTGCCGCTCGCTGAAGGAAGTGGATGTGACACCGCTCATCACCTCCAAAGTGAAGAACTTCCGCAGAATGTTCTTTGAATGTGAATCGTTGAAGGAACTGAATGTGGACGGTTTCGACATCCGTAAAGCCACGAATATGACCAACATGTTCGCCAACTGCACTTCGCTGACCACCATCTGGAACGAGAACAGTTGGAAAGTGAGCGGCGTGACTTCGTATGACATGTTCTACAACTGCCCCGCGTTAGTCGGAGGGCATGGCTCCGAATATGACGAGAGTCATTGCAACAACGAGTACGCACTTCCGGACGGAGGCAGGAAAAATCCGGGCTACTTCACCATGACACCGCATCTTGAAAGACGATTCACCGTCAGCGAAAACGGTGACCAGATACGGTTCTCCCTTGGTAACCTGCAGTACAACCCAACCAACAACAAGTGGCGCTTTGCCCCGAATCAGTGGAACAATATGTTGCAGAGCAACCAGTATGTTTGGTCCATTACCTATAGTGGTTGGCTGGATCTGTTCGGCTGGGGTACGGGCAATGACCCTCTTTCGGCTAATGCAAACGGCAGCGAGTACGCGTCCTATACGGAATGGGGTAAGAACAAGATAGGCAGCGATGCTCGGAATACGTGGCGCGCACCGACCACAGCCGAGTGGGATTACATCTTCAACAAGCGCGCCGATGCAAGCAGCAAATACGGTGCGGCGAAAGTGAACGACGTAGGAGGTTTAGTTATTCTGCCGGATCTGTGGGAACTGCCAGCGGACTGCAAGTTCACGCCGGGTATGGTAACCGGCGGGTATGACTGGTATTACGCCACCAATGTCTATAGCACCACCCAGTGGGAAAAGATGGAGAAAGCAGGTGCCATCTTCCTCCCTGCCGGAGGTTACCGGTATTACAACGGCAACAAACATGTTTATACAGATAATGTCGGTTACTACTGGACTTCCACGCCCACGAACGATATATACTACCGGGCCTATAACCTGTACTTTACCGCCTATAGTCTGGACGCTGAGAAGACGTTCGGCCGTTATTTCGGCTGTTCAGTCCGTCTGGTAAAGGATATACGGGATATACCCGACTTTACTCTGACCCTGACAACGGAAGGTAGCGGCACGGTGACAGGTGCAGGCAGATATATGCAGGATGAGGAGGCAACCCTCTCCGCCAAGGCTGGTGATGGCTGGGAATTTGTTAAATGGTCGGACGGGAATACCGACAACCCTCGTCAGATAACCATGACCGCAGACCTTACACTCACAGCCGTCTTTGAGGAGATACCTGTTCCCGACTTTACGCTGACCCTGACAACGGCAGGCGAAGGCACGGTGACAGGTGCAGGCACATACAAGCAAGGCGAGGTGGTTACCATCACAGCGACACCGGATGAAGGCTACGGGTTCAGTCAATGGTCCGACGGAAGCACAGACGCCTGGCGTCAGATAACAATCAGAAGCAATATGACACTCACCGCTGTCTTCGAGATACGCTCATACGACCTGACCGTAAACGTGGAAGGCGAAGGCACAGTGACAGGCGCAGGCACGTACACGCATAACGAAGTGATAACCCTCGAAGCCACTGCCGGTGAAGGCTACGAGTTCAGTCAATGGTCCGACGGAAACACCGACAACCCGAGGCTGATAACCATAACCGGAAATACGGATATTACCGCCGTCTTCACGCCCGTGCAGCCCGAAGAACTTGAGCCGCTGCCCGATGACGAGACAACCGTATTCGACTTCTCGCTGATCGGGCCTGACGGCTCGAAGATGCTGGGCGTTACTTTAGATGCTAAAGACAACTACAACAAGGAGGAAGGACGCATAGAAGTGGCTTCCACCAACACCGCCGCCGAGGTGGATGCCAAACTTGACAAGGCTTTCAGCGGAACGGCTACACTCAAACCGTTCCTGCCCGGTACAATCACCTTCGAGCTGCCCGCAGGGGAAGGCACAATAGAGATTGACTGCCAGACTATGCCCGGATACACACTCAATATACGGATAGCCGAATACGGTACAGCATATATCACGTCCACCATCGAACAGGCTTTGAGAGGTAAGGCTACTGTCAATTATTCGGTAACGCAGAACACCTATGTGGTTATCTATCTGGACGGTGCACCTGTCGGTTCTGCTCCTGCACGCATAGCACGCACCGCTGCTGAAGAAAACGCTGGCGCATACATCTGGTCGATTACCGTCATACCCAACAAGACACCCACAGGCATCGATACAACCGACATACACCAATCCGCAAACGCCAAATTTGTCAAGGACGGCATACTGTATATCAGGCACAACGACAGAATCTATACCGTCATCGGTGAAGAAGTCAAATAACAAAACTGCAATATGAAACTACTGTTTATTCTATCGTGGATATTGGGTCTCCAGCCTCTTCACGATGCGGGATACAAGGGCGAAGGAATGACCATAGCCGTGATTGATTGCGGATTCTACGGAGCCGATTCGGCAGCGTTCTTCCCGCAGGAACAGATTGTAGGTATCTACGACCTTATCGAAGACGAACTCCGTCAATACGACATAACCGCCAAGCCGCATGACCAGCACGGGTCACTCTGCCTCTCTACGATGCTGTACCGGTCGGACGAACTGACCGGTACGGCACCCGATGCGAACTACATACTGATACGTACCGAAGAGTTGGACGTAGAGAACCGCCACGAAGTGGAACGACTGGCAGACGGCATACGGCTTGCCGACCAATTGGGAGCGGACATCATCTCCATCTCATTAGGATACAGCCGCTTTGACAACCCGGAAGACACCTATACCTTCGAGGAATTGGACGGTACTAACCCTGCTGCTTTGGCTGCCACAGAGGCTGCACGCCACAACCGGTTGGTATGCATAGCGGCAGGCAATGAGGGAAACAAGACAGACTATAAGCATATCACTGTGCCCGGCGATGCCGACTCAGTACTCACCGTAGGCGCTGTCAATGCCGACTCCCTGCCTTCGTCATTCACGGGATACGGACCTATTGCGGCAGACAGACCCAAACCGGAGATTGCCGCTCCCGGAACTAACGTGTCCGTGTTTGACCCTGCTATGCGTGTGGTACGAACCGGCAACGGTACTTCGTTTGCCACACCTCTGGTAGCGGGAATGGCAGCATGCCTCTGGCAGGCACTACCACACCTTACCGCTATGGAACTGCGCGAGAGAATCATCCAATCCGCCCACCTCTACCCGCAACACGACATACGGGTGGGATACGGCATACCTAATGCGTGGAAAGTTTATGAAGACGCACGCACGGAAACAGGTACTGAGAACGTACCCTACTTGCACCAACGCGAGAAAGTGCTGATTAACGGTCAGTTGTACATCCTTATTGACGGCGTACGCTACCTGCCGACAGGTCAGAAAGTACGGTAAACGACACGAAAAAAGGGTAAGCGGACTATATCGCACCGCTACAACCTCTTACCCTTGCTTCGGTCAAGACCTGGGGGAATTCAGAGGGAGCTGGTCGTATAGGACTTACCCTAAAACGCCGCAAAAGTAAGGCATCCGTTTGACATAGACAAATAAAAAAGGTGGAAAAGTTTATTCTTGACCAAATACAGTCCTTTCTTCCCTTCATTCCGAACGAAGACCAGCAGTCGTTGCTTGCGTCCTTGGCGCGTTTTCTACTGTCAAGAGACCCTCGCAAGGCGTTTCTGCTGCGCGGCTACGCGGGTACGGGCAAGACCTCGGTCATAGCGTCATTAGTCAAGGCGATGCAGGCTATGCACTTGAACTGCGTACTGTTAGCCCCGACGGGACGCGCTGCCAAAGTGATGTCGCACTATGCCGGACTGCCGGCTTTCACCATCCACCGTTGGATCTATCGCGCCAATTCGTCAGCCGACCCGATGGGCGCACGCTTCAGCGTGGCTGACAATAAGTTGCGCGACACGCTTTTTATCGTGGACGAGGCGGGTATGATCAGCCATACGCGCGACAACGGCGTGTTCGGCACAGGCAGCCTTTTAGACGACCTGATTCGGTTCGTCTATACGCCGCAGGACAACTCTCTGAGCAACGGCAACGCACTCCTTCTCTTGGGCGACAACGCCCAACTGCCTCCCGTAGGACAGGACACATCGCCCGCCTTGGAGCCGTCGGTATTAGCCGGTTACAACCTCTCGCTCACCACGGCTACGCTCACCCAAGTAGCCCGACAGGCATTGGACAGCACCGTCCTCAAAAACGCTACCCTTATCCGTCAGACGCAACAGATCAACCTGACCGAAGGCAAAGACTTTCACCTGCTACGTCCCGCCGACCTGCAAGAGACCTTGGAGCAAGCCTACCGGCAGACAGGTATGGCGGAAACCATTATCCTCACGCGCAGCAACCGCCGAACTAACCTCTACAACCAAGGCATACGCGCTTCCATCCTCTTCCGCGAAGACAAAATAAGTGCGGGCGACCGGCTGATGATCAGCCGCAACAACTACTTCTGGGCTGCCGACTACCAAGACATACCTTTTCTCGCCAACGGCGACACGATGGAGGTAACGCGCCTGCGCAACGAACGCGAGATGTACGGCTTTCGCTTCGTGGACGCCTCGCTCCACCTGCTTGACTACGAATACGACCTCGATGCCACCCTCTGGTTGGACACCCTGACCACCGACACGCCGGAGGCGAACCTGACGCTGCAACGCACGCTCTACGAGCGGATTGCCGAAGATTATCCCGAAGTGAAGAACAAGCGGGAGCGCAACGAACTGATTCGTCAATCGCCTTACTACCAGGCCCTTCAGGTGCGCTTCGCCTACGCCGTCACCTGCCATAAAGCACAAGGCGGGCAGTGGGATACCGTCTTCATTGATACAGGACATAAGATGGAGGAAGTGCAGGACGACCCCTCTTTTCTGCGCTGGACCTATACGGCTCTGACACGCGCCAAACAGCAGGTCTATTGGCTCTCCTTATAAACCCGTGGCAGTCCCTACAGGCAGAGAACTTCTTTTCCGCGATTTTTCTTGCATATCTCCGAAAAAAGCAGAACCTTTGCAGCCGAAAAGCAGCTGATGAACATTAGTGATTCTTTAGTGATTCATTAGTGATTAGTTAGTTATACGTTAGTAACTAAGCACTTCACACCGAAAGGACAGACTGCTAACACCCATGTAATTAACACTTTTACACCACCTCAGCGCACGTTATAACGCCCAACTACAATCCGCCGAGTAGTAATTATATTCTTCGTATTGTGCCGTCTGGCAGACGGCATCTTCTTGGCTGTTATAGGGCAATGCCATTGCCCGCCCCTTCGTCCCTTGCCCCGCATCAGATGCGGGCATCCCCTCCCCACCGGTCCTGTGCGCGGTCAGTTCGTGACCGCGAGCTACTACCTCCCGTCCAGACATCGCCGCTGTTTCGGCGAGCTTCCGGATGAGCGCCAGCGGTCCAGACTCTCCGGATTTTCCAGTCCCCCTTTCCCTCTTGCCCTCTTTCGATACCCCGATAACTCGCTCTCTCGATTTCCCGAAAAACCCTAAATCTGCCTATTCTTGCCTAAATCTGCCTATTCCGGCATATTTCTCCTCTAAAACTTGTATATGTCAAAATTTTTTGTACCCTTGCACGCCAAGTGCGTGCAGGCAACAAACAAGCAAATAGAAAAATTATGGCAGATATAGAGAAATCACATCATTCTCAAGATTTGGCACGCGTGCGTACCGAAACTAAAAATTGGTAATTATTCATACTATTTTTGTTTTTTGTTCATTATTATACAAAAACAGCATGAAGAATACTAATTACATCCGATTACTCGGCTATTTTCATTAAAAACAACACAATTTAGCCCACCAATCATTTATTATTCGGCTATTTTTAATAGAAATCTTCAAAAAAAGCCCGTAAATATTTGCATACTTCAATTTTTTTTAGTACCTTTGCCTCCCTATTTTGGAAAATAGTAATGACAAGTGAAGATCTGAGACAAATTATTAAGCACGGAGAAACAAGCCTTGTGCAATTCAAGGAAATGTTCTCTACTTCTGCCAAAATTGCGGATGAGATGATTGCCTTTGCCAATAGTAGAGGTGGTGTTATCATCTTTGGCGTGAAGGACAAAACGGGCGAAATAGTTGGTCTTAGTTTCGAGCAGGTTCAAGAACTATCGCGTGAAGTAGGCAACATAGCCAATGACCAAGTGCGCCCAACCATCTACATTCAGACAGAGGTGATTGAGATTGATGCCAAGATGGTTCTCGTCGTTCACGTGCAAGAAGGTAAGAATAAACCCTATAAAAATCCAGCCGGCAATATATGGGTAAAGCAAGGTGCTGACAAACGCCGTGTAACGGATAATGCTGAGATTTTAAGTCTTTTCCAACAATCCGGTACATACCATCCTGATGAGGCAAGTGTTAATGGTTCGTCATACAAAGATATTGACACGCTGGCACTTGATCGGTTCTTCGAGAATGTGTACCATAAACCCATTTCAGAGTTTGACATTCCCCAAGAGCAAGTACTCCAGTCGTTACATATCATGGACGAACAAGGCAGGCTGACTACTGCCGGAGTTTTGTTTTTCGGACGTCGTCCTCAGCAATTCTTCCCCGTCTTTGTCATCAAAGCCGTGTGGTTCTATGGCAATAGTATCGCGGGCACACAATATCGTGACAGCCGTGATATTGAAGGCACTATACCGGAAATGTATGAGCAGGGGTTAAGATGGTTGCAATCTTGTTTACGCAGAACACAGAATGGTCAATCTTTCAACTCAATAGGCAAACTGGAAATTCCGGAAACGGTATTGGAAGA
>CADAAF010000048.1 GCA_902785805.1 uncultured Bacteroidales bacterium
GATGGAATGAACTTGCATTTCAGCGTCACGTGTACGGTTTTTGGAGAGCCACTCCTGGTATTTCTTATAGTCTAACCATCTCAGTCCTGATTCCATCTCTTCGTCCAACGGGATAGTAAACTTATTAGGTGAAAATATAAAATGCAATTGGTTAAACTCCACAGAATTAAAAGTAATGAGTTCGATATAGTTATTTTTGATTTGATTGAACATGCTCTCGTAGTTGGTATAGGCACGGATTTCCTGTATGCCTTTGGTATTCAGCACCGATGGGAGCAGGCGGAATATATTGTTGTCTTCGTCCTGTAGATAGACGGCGAGGAAACCTGCTTTGGGGGACATGAAGTCAATATTGAGCAAATCACCGTTCTTGAATGACGTGGTTACAAAGCATTCTCCATTGTCAGTGCAACGTTTGGCAGCAATCTTGAGTTCTATTTCCTGACGTTTGATCTCTTGTGCTTTGCCCCACACCTTCACGAAAATACCAGTTTCACCGGAGATGGAGTCTATACGATAACGGACAACCGGTTTCTTGGTATCTTCCAACCATTTGCCATTCACTTCGGTGTTCCCATAAATGGTCATCTTTTCGTTGACGTGTCCGCTGGTTGCGGTGACCGACTCACCGAAAGCTCTACGCATAGCCTCTGTCCGTGCGTCTTCAATAGCTTTAACGAGTGCCTCTTTCCGCGACTCTGTTTCGGGAACGTAATACACTATTTCGGCACGGACGGTTTTCACCGTCTGTGCCTGAAGTATAGTTGCGCAGGTGATAAGCAATATGAGAATGTACTTTTGCATTATTTTACACCCCAGATCTCATCTAACTCTTTATGCAGTTTTTGGCCGTCTTTTTCCAATTCTTGTCTCACTATCTGTTTGGCAGTTTGAAGTGCTATGTTACGGTCGTAGAAGATACGTGTCTGCACTTCATAGAGTTTGCCGTCCATACGATAGACTTCCACTACGGGGATAACATTGGTCAGTCGTTGAGCGATGAGTTGTTTGCCTGCCTGAACGGTTTTCGCGATAGAAGCAGCATCGGTAGCGGAAATCTGCTCGTTGGCACGTGTGTTCTCCACGAGGGCTGTAACCTCGGTAGCAATCATACCGGCAAGGTCTTCCTTGGCAAAAGCCAATGCCTGTGCTTTGGCGGCAGCGTATGATTGAGCCTTGGCAGTCATCTCACCCATAAAGTACTTGGGCGAATTGTCATCGTTATACTCGTACTGCATACGTTGTGCTTTCTCAATTTGTTTTTCAAGTGACAAAGCACCCACATTCACTTGCCAGCCTTGTTTTTTGAACGCCTTGGCTTGTTTCTTGACATCGCGGCTCACTTTGGCTTTCAGTTCCTTGTCCGACATCTTGGTGATGGCTTCACGCTCTTTGCGTTGCTCTTTGGTGTTCTGGGCATAACCGGTGCTTGTCAAGAGAAGCATACCGAGACCGAATAAAATCAGTTTTTTCATAGTTGTAAAGTATTTTAAGATTTTGTTTCTTATGTTGTTTATTTGTTATTCTACTTATTTATTGCATCAGCAGTTGCTCTGCTTGAGTGGCAAACGTTCCATTCTCTTTAACAATCTGTTTAAGCTGCTTTTTTGCTTTGCGGTATTTGCCTTGCCCGAGCAAACTGAGTGCGTGCAGCCATTGCTGTTCGTCGCGTTGCACTTTCAGAATTTGTATCTCTTCTTCTGTCTCTGGCTTTTCCTTGTTGATAATGCCTGTCAGGTCTTTGAGTACACGGTCGGACTCGCTGAACTGACCGGCAAACAGCAGCTTATAGGCATCTTGAAGTTGAACGTCCACCGGATTGTCGCCTCGCGAAACATAGATTTGGGTGTTGCTCATTCCCTGTGTAAACGCATTGTCCGCCCAAGTGGCTTGGTGGATGTGCAGACCGAGCACTGACACACAACAAGCCGCAACTGCCAAAGAAGCGATAATAATAGATTTCTTTTTCATAGTTGGAGTAGGTTTTAGTGGATACGTTGGTTTTGATTCAAGGAACGAATAGACATCGGGCATATCCGTCAGGGCGGCTATCTCTCAGGCTGCCAAAGACACGTGGCGGTCGCTTAGTGATTCGAATCGTTGTAATATGTCCGTAGGCTGTCGCAAATACCTAACGGGTTCTTGAGCAAATGGGATGCCGAGAAGAAGACCTGCCCTTTAATCTGCGGAATCTGTTCGTGGAGGTGCAACTGACGGCATATCTCGTTGGGCTTGGCCCACGCCGTCTTGCGTTTCTTCTGCCATTCGTCAGCGGAGACTTGCTTGCGGTCCACAAGTTGGTAGGGAGCCATACCGATATAGAGCTTGGTGTTATAGCAGTTCTTAGCCCACCAATAGGCTAATTTCTTATGGTCAGCTGCGCGGCTACCGATTGCCCAATAGAGTTGCGGAACGACATAGTCTATCCATCCTTCCTCCATCCAAAGCCGCACATCGGCATACAGTTCGTCATAGTTCTGAAGTCCGTTTGTATCGCTGCCGCGAGGGTCGGACGACTGGTTGCGCCAGATGCCAAACGGCGATATACCGAACTGCACATCGGGCTTGATACTCTTTATCAGGTCATGCAACTCGCAGATGATGAGATTGGTGTTGTTGCGCCGCCAGTCCTCTATATTGTCGAATCCGCGTGGGTGGGCACGGAAACACTTGGCATCGGGCAGAGGCGTTTTATGGTCAGGATAAGGATAGAAATAGTCATCCATGTGCACACCCTGTAAATCATAGTTGGTGACCAGTTCTTTGACGATTTTGGCAAGCCATTCGCGTGTCTCGTCCAAGCCCGGCTCGAAGTACCACTGTCCGTTGTATTTCCAGAACCATTCGCGATGTTGATAGAACACGTGGTCGGGAGCCAGTTCGCTGACAGGTGTCCGCGCGAGGTTCAGCCGGTAGGGATTGATCCAGACGTGAACATCCAACTTGCGCTTATGGGCTTCGTCCAATACGAACTGCAACGGGTCGTAAGGTATGTCGTTGTTCTTTCCCTGCTTGCCCGTCAGCCAGTGACTCCACGGCTCATAGGAAGAGGGATAGAGTGCATCGGCTGTGGGACGGACTTGGAAGATGACGGTATTGAAATGGAGGGCGGCTATCCTGTCCAGCAAATCGCGCATCTGCTGTTGCTGCAGCAGTGTGTTGCCTATTGCGTCCCCTGTAGGCCAGTCTATATTGGCAACGGTGGAAATCCAGACCGCGCGGAACGGACGATCTTGTGCGGAAAGATTGTTGTTTTTCTTCTGTGCCGCTACCGACAGACAAGTCAGTAACAGCAGCGTAAGGGCTAATATGAACCGGACGTGTTTCATCAGCAACTGACGAATTGGTTGAGGAATCGCAGGTCGTTCTCAGAGAAGAGACGCAGGTCTTTGACGCGGTATTTGAGATTGGTGATACGCTCTATACCGAGACCGAATGCGTAACCGCTGAACTCGTGACTGTCTATACCGCAGGCTTCAAGTACGTTCGGGTCCACCATTCCGCAGCCGAGTATCTCTACCCAACCGGTTTGTTTGCAGAAGCCGCAGCCTTTTCCGCCGCAAATGTGGCAGGAGATATCCATCTCTGCACTGGGTTCGGTGAAGGGGAAATACGACGGACGAAGACGAATCTGTGTCTTGTCGCCGAACATCTCTTTGGCGAAATAGAGCAGTGTCTGTCTCAGGTCGGCATAGCTGACATTGCGCGCTATGTACAGTCCTTCCACTTGGTGGAAGAAGCAGTGTGCACGTGCGGAGATGGCTTCATTTCGATATACACGTCCGGGGCAAAGCACGCGAATGCTGTCTTGCTGACCGTTGCGCAGGCGTTCGGCGGCTTCGGTCATGACGCGCGTTTGGACGCTGCTGGTGTGGGTTCGAAGAAGCACGTCGGTAGGACGTTGTTCGCCTTCTTCTTTCTCTACAAAGAAGGTATCCTGCATATCGCGTGCGGGATGTTCGGGCGCAAAATTGAGCAAGCCGAACACGTGCCGGTCGTCCTCTATCTCGGGACCGTCTGCTACGGTGAAACCGATACGGGAAAAGATGTCAATTATTTGTTCGCGCACAAGGGAGAGCGGATGTCTCGTGCCCAGTTCGATGGGATCTGGCGTTCGGGTAAGGTCCTGCCGTACTTCGGCGCGTGCCACAGTCTGTTCTACCGACTGCCGCAACTGTGCCATACGTTCTTCGGCAGCTTGGCGAAGGGCGTTCATCGCCTGTCCCATCTGCGCTTTCTGCTCCTTACTGAGAGTGCGGAACTCATTAAAGAGTTCATTTACTTCGCCTTTTTTGGACAAGTACTTAATTCGCAATGCCTCCACCTCATCGGCAGAATTGGCTTGCATCTGTTGTACACGTGTTTGTAGTTCGTCTATTCGTTCTTGAAGAGTCATATCTTTAATCTTTGTATCTTAAATTTTTAAATCCTTGAATCCTTGAATCCTTGAATCCTTTAGAAGCCGAAGGAGAACCCGACCATTGCTGTGAAGTTCTTGCCTTGCAGGTAAGCAGGTGCAAAAGCATCGAGATAACCTTGCGCCGTGCGGAGCACTTCGCCTATTTCCTGATTGGTCACCCCCTTGCCGGGTATGGTATAGACATTGGTGTTGTCATAACCTTGGGCATTATTGTAGGTCAGTTCGGCACGGAGGAACATGTTCGGATGCACTTCGTATGCCAGTTTGGCGGCAAACTCGGTGTTTCGGAATATCTTTTTGTCGAACGGTTTTTGCTCGATAGCCGTCCCTACGCCTTTGCGCAGATAGCGGTACTGGTTGAAGCGTATATCGTCAGTAAACGACAGTGCCACCCACATTCCGCGAATGGGACGGTATGAAAGTTCTACATAGGTACTCTGCGCATTGTCGCCCATATAGTGTCCCATCAGGTAGGAGTTGGATGTATATTCGATAGCATCAATGGAGTTGGTATAACATGCTATGTACGAACGCATAAACTCTCCCTTGAGCGACAGTCCTTTGAGCGGCCATCCGCCCCAGTCGAAACCTACAAGGTAGGAGATGGGGTTGTTAGCCGGATTGGAGGGACTGAATCGCGCCCACTTGACCTCATCGGCATAGAGCGAGGTATAGAGTTTGAGATGCTCTACGGGACGAACGGTGATGGTGGCATACACTTGTGAGTTCTGGTTCTGCGTAGCAATGCCTTTGGTCAGCAAGTGGTCAAGCGACTTGAAGAAAGCAATCGGTATGAAATAGGCTGCTTGGGGGGTGTTCTCGGCATAAACTATGGAGTTACCTATAGAGAAATGCACCCACTTGCAGGGCATAAACGTGAGCATATTTGCTGCCATATACTTGTTGCGCGGACGATATGCCGTATCGGTCACCATCGTGCCGGACGTGTTGAGTATATTCTCCACGTAATAGTCGTTGGGATTGCGTACATTGGATATTAGCCACGCATGAAAATAGTCGAACTGAAACCACCATACGGGAGTCACTTGGATATTGAGTTGCGGCACGGCAGGATTGCGACCGCTCAATATATTGGAAGCGTGATAGGCATCGCCCCAGCGCACGTTCTCGCGGCTCAGACTGATACTTCCCCACCAGTCGTAGATACTGATTCCGCCTTTGGAGTCGGAGAAGTCGCCTCCGTAGTCTGCCTCTTTGTACTCTACTCCGCTCAGGTTATTGAGGAATCCGGGGCGGGTGAGTTGTGCACCGTTGCGCTTGTCGGCATTGGTGGGAAAATACTTGTTGCTCAACCCCACCCTGCCGTTGTACGACACGTCACGCAGCGAACCCCACAAACTGACGTGGTGAGCGATGTCCATCGTCAGGTCGGCACCCCACCAGCGTTTGAGGATGGCGCCTTTCTTCGAGCCGTAAACATCCATTCCCAAGATGGGACGCAACCGCATCTTGAAGATTTTGTTACGCGTCATATAGGAGAACTGCGGGTCAGCGAGCGAGAGGTTGAACGTCTGATGATTGGTCCACTGAACGTATTGTTCAGGCATCGTGTCGCGTTCGAGGGCAAACTCATTGAGGTAGAAAGCAAGGTCTTTCTGCTGGCGCGAATTGAGAAAATGGTCACGCTCTTGAGCCTCGACCAGCATAGCTGCCACTTGACGGCGCGTATATGGACGGGTAGCCTCATTGATTTCTATGATGCCGTCCGTTGCCAATTCGTCTATGAAATCGTATAGACGGACACTGGTCAGAGGTACGGGGATAGCCTGCGCCCGAAGGGTCGTTACACCGGCACACAGGGCTATTGACAAGAGGCAAAATACTTTAATCTTGTTCATATCCGTATGGCTTGTTTATTTCTTGCGGCGTGCGTTCATGCCGTCTATTATTTCGCTCGTGATATCGTATATCTCGGCAGCCATCAGGATATTGTCTTTGGCGTTGTTGCTCAAGATAATCTGGTAGCGTCCGTCGGCGTTGAACTCTTGGAGGAAAGCGGTAAGCGAGTCAGCAAGCTGGAGGTTGAGTTTTTGGTTTTCCATCATAATGTCCTGTGCCAACTTGTTCTCCAATTCTTCGAGGTCGGCCTGTTTCTTCTGCAGGCGTTGGTACTCGCTCTGGGCGCGTTCGGCGCTAAGAAAAGCGTTGTTCTCATACTTCTTCTGGAAATCAGCCATTTCGCTTTGCAATGTGCGGGCGTTCTGGTTGAGTTTGAGACGGGCGTCTTCCTGCTTGCTCATCAGTTTTTCCTGTGCCTCTTGGGCAAACGTGTAATGGGTCAGCAGACTGTCCACATTCAGGTACGCTATGGGCATACGGTTGTCTTCCGATACGGGGCTTACTGCTGCTTCACCGGCTGATTTCTTGTCGCTACGAAATGCGAACACAAGTACGCATAGCACCACTATGGCTATGCCAAACACTACATTGATAATTGTTTGAGTTTTATTCATTGTTGTTAGGTTTTAGTTTCTTTTTATGTAATCTCTGACCGGACTAAGGTTTCAGAGTTGTTTGACATTCAGTTTCTTGGTATCTTTTTGTCTCTCTTTCCAATCCTCTGACTGCACGCAGCCTATTCCCCGTTCGCGCATAGCGGGGCTTTGCGAAAGGTGCTGTGACGAGAACCTTCCGTCCTTCTTGAGTATCACGCGGATAGACAGCAAGACCATGGCCATTGCCACTATTCCGAGAATTATCAAAAAAGATGTATTCATACTCTATATTGGTTTCGCTGATTAGACACCGACTTTCAACAAGCCCGCAAAAATACGGACTTTTTTTCAAATATCCGCAAGAAAACGTACATATTTTGTATTTTGCTTTTTTCAGAGTACCTTTGCGGCGCAAAATAATGGGTAAAGCATACCTACTTGATTAACCTTTTTCATACAGACAATGACCTATGCGTAGCGAAAATGAACTGGAGGGTATAACCTTATTGGGCAACCAACATACCCGATATGCAAACGATTACGACCCTGCCCTGTTGGAGACTTTCGTCAACAAACACCCTGAAAACGACTATGTTGTCACGCTGGACTGTCCCGAGTTCACATCCTTGTGTCCCAAGACTGGGCAGCCGGATTTCGGACGAATAGTCATACGGTATATACCTGACGAGCGGATGGTGGAGTCTAAGTCTCTCAAGCTCTACCTCTTCTCGTTCCGCAACCACGGGGATTTTCACGAGGATTGCGTGAACATTATTATGAAGGACCTTGTGGCATTGATGCAGCCTCGTTACCTTGAAGTGTCAGGTATCTTCAATCCTCGTGGCGGCATACGTATCCTGCCCTTTGCCTCTTATGCGGACAACGAGCATCAAGAGTTGCGCCAACAACGGATAGCTGCCAATCTGGCTGAAACGCTCTGAACACTATGAAAGACACTCTCTTAGTACTATCGGGCGGATTGGACTCCACCACGATGCTCTATGAATACAAGGAGCGTATAGCTCTTTGCGTTTCGTTCCATTACGGCAGCAACCATAACGACCGCGAACTGCATTTTGCCGCGCTCCATTGCGAACGGCTGCATATACCGCACCGTATTATCCGTCTGCCTTTCTTCAAGGAGGTCTTCAGCTCGTCCCTGCTGCAGGGCGATAACGCCGTACCCGAAGGCAATTATGATGAGCTTAATATGCGCTCAACCGTCGTACCGTTCCGCAACGGCATTATGCTCAGTATTGCGGCGGGTATAGCCGAGAACGAGGGGCTGCAATACCTCATGTTGGCTAATCATGCGGGCGACCACAGTATCTATCCCGACTGCCGACCTGCTTTCGTTGAGGCGATGGACAAAGCCGTGCAGGCAGGCACCTACAACGGTGTACGGCTGCTCACACCCTATACGCTCCTCACTAAAACAGACATCGCCCGCAAGGGCAAGCAGTTAGGCATTGACTACAGCGAGACATGGAGTTGCTATCGCGGCGGAGAGCACCATTGCGGCAAATGCGGTACGTGCCGCGAACGACGCGAAGCACTGCAACTGGCTGGCATTGAAGACAACACTATTTACGAATCATAAAAACAAACCATACAATGTTTTACGTAGAAAAGACGATTGAAATATCGGCAGCGCACAATCTGATGCTCAGTTACGAGAGCAAGTGCGAGTCCCTGCACGGGCACAACTGGGAAATTAAGGTCTATTGCAAGGCGAAAGAGCTGAACCGCGACGGAATGGTGACCGACTTTACCATCATCAAGCGCATTGTCAAGGACGCTTTTGACCACAAGTACATCAACGAGGTAATGGATGTCAATCCCAGTGCCGAGAATATGGCGCGCTGGATATGTGACCGCGTGGACAACTGCTACAAAGTGAGCGTGCAGGAGAGTCCGGGCAATATAGCCGTCTATGAGCGCGACTAACACATACCGCATCCACGAGATTTTCTATTCCCTGCAAGGCGAAGGCTTCCATACGGGCAGACCTGCTGTTTTTGTGCGCTTTGCAGGGTGCAATCTGCGGTGTCCGTTCTGCGATACGGACTTCTCGATGCGTCAGACGATGACCTGCGAAGATATAGTCAGGCAGGCATTGTCTCTTGTTCCTTCCTCATTGCCCGATGGGCGTTTCTTGCTGGTGCTGACGGGTGGCGAACCGGCACTGCAAGTGGATGACACTTTGATAGATGCGCTGCACGAAGCAGGGTTTTATATCGCCATTGAGACCAACGGAACGCGCACGTTGCCGGCCGCTATTGACTGGATAACCTGTTCGCCCAAAGATGCTCCTGTTGTCCTGACGCAGGCTGACGAACTGAAAGTGGTCTTCCGGGGTCAGGACGTGGAGCGGCTCTACCAAGGGGTAAAGGCGCAGCACTATTTCCTGCAACCCTGCGACCTTACTTTTGAGACGAGCACGCAGCAATCCGCAACGCCCCCCACCCAATCCGACATGCTCACCCTCCAATCCGAAACGCTCACCCCCCAATCCCCCAAAACATCCACCCTACGGGAAACGATCGCCTATATCTTGTCACATCCTCACTGGAGGCTTTCTCTGCAAATGCACAAACTAACCGGCATCCGTTGACCAATCCCCTATCGGCATAATATATCGATAGCATTCGGATAGTCTTAGGATAATATTCGGCTATTATTCGGATATTATTCGGATAGTCTTAGGATAATATTCGGCTATTATACAGATATTATTCGGATAATATACGGCTATTATTCGGATAGTCTCAGGTTCAAATCAGTGCCCTATCAGCAATCACCTACGATAGAAACACGATAGATATACGATACATATACGATACATACACGATACATATACGATACATACTCGATATATTAAGCAGCCCACACCGAAGGATCACAGGCACTCCATTGTCGCCATACTTTTGTCCTTATGTCGCCATACTTTTTTTTCTTTGTCACGTGCGCCGTGCGTCAGCGCGGCGTTTGTCTCCTCCCTTTGCGGCGAGCGTTTATATTCCGTTCAAATACCATTTGAACATACCTTCACCCTACCCGCTACGAATCTTTTCTTCTCTAATCCTTGTATATCTCTTGAAGATGCAGTATCTTTGTCGCCTGAAATTGCAAAGACATGAACGAACAATATCCTACCGCAATATCTGTTGCCCTCAATTATCTGGAGGACAGAGGCTGGACAGAGCTTATTGATCCGCGTTGGGCTCCGGAATTGATGGAGGAGTTCCGTCGTTCAGGTCTTGGATGGACAGACGACGAGATAATAGATGTAGTAAACACGGTGCTCAACGGAAAGGCAGAGTGGGATTCGGCAGACCGATTAGATTTGACTGAGGATATGTGGCCGACACGTCAAGAGCAAATCAACACCTCTATTACTTACAACGGCTTTTCGGAGCACACGCTCCAATTGATTGATAACTATGTAAACGATATACTTTATGGACGAGCAAACATTCATCGATTTGATTTGCAAGAGCATGCAGGACTCTGCACAGGAGGTGCGCCGCTCATTGGGGCGTATGCCGTCTGCTGTTACGCGGGAGCAAGCTTTGAACCAGGTCGCTTTTCTCTTAAATGCAAAAAGGCAAAGCCAACAAACTGGGAAATAGACGCCAAGCAAGAAGAAGTCTTGCAGCAATGGGCAGAAGCCAAAAAGTTATGGATTCCCAACTCCGAGAAATGGATAACATCTACTTTTGGTCCCAAGATTGCGCAACAAGCTGAAGCGAAAGTGTATTATCGCGCCGGAGATCTATCCGTCATCAAAGAGCGCACATCTATCTATGCAACATTGGGCAAGGCGCTTGAAGCCATCGTGCTGCACAATACGCTGTTCCCGGAAACGCAGATGAAAGTAATTGGTTTCACGCGTGATTCGGATGGTTTGTTTAGAGTAGTTCTTACGCAACCTTATGTGCCGTGCGAACGTCTTGCGACAAAAGAAGAGATAGA
Source organism: uncultured Bacteroidales bacterium (assembly GCA_902785805.1). GTDB lineage: Bacteria > Bacteroidota > Bacteroidia > Bacteroidales > Paludibacteraceae > Colicola. Next base: position 10,852 of record CADAAF010000048.1, read on the forward strand.
TGAGTTAGCCGCGTCAAAAGGTTTTCATGACAACCGTGATGGAAATGGCGTGAACTATATCGGCGAGCGTTTGTACCTCGAAGATATGCACCCAGCTAACGTCTTCATTGACCCGCAATCCGGCAAACCCATCTGTATTGATTGTATCGTTAAGTTCATAAAGAAACCATAATACCCGTACTCTCCCTAACGTTAAACCTTACGGCTCCTCAGAGCCGTCGGTAAAAGTCCTTTCTTCTTCGTTTTCCGCCGATTGCCAATCGGCAAAAAAAATTCCCCCTCTCTCTTGCATATCTCCTTTTAGTGCTGTACTTTTGTCGCCGTGATACTAACCGTCCTCTCCCGACGTTAAACAGGAGCGCTCCAACCGCCGGCGTAAAAAAGCGGTAAATAGAACACATATAAAGACATAGGGCGCAAAGTGTTGCGCCACCATAAAGCGTTATAAGCCTAACTTGATTACTTGGAAACTTCGACACTTTTTAAGTAATTATCTATTCAAGCAAAAGCTTCTCGACGCTCGCGCCTACGGCGTGGGCTTTTGCGTAGATTTTGAATAGATAAGGTAAGTCGAAGACCTCAAGTAATCAAATGAAGCGAACGAAAGTTCACGCTACTTTTTTTGTCGCATATACATCATCCCAAAAAAGAAGTAACAAGAACTTCATACAGTCCATACAAATGCCGTTTCTTTGCAGCGGTTTTGTCACACAACAGACAACGGCAAGACGGTCACCCCAAAAAACGAGTACCGACATAACCCTAAATATAATGCGGATAATATAAAGCTTAGAAGTATAATAACATCATAATAATCAAAAAACAAAACTATGAAAACAAAATTATTTATTTTTCTTCTTGCACTGGTTGTAGGAATAGGAATTCTGCCACAGCCTGTTTATGCTGATTACGAGGGCATGCTGTCGGGTGTGTTCTCTGTTTCAGCAACCAAGCAAGTGCATTTCTCACAAGGAAATCTGCAATACCAAGCGAGTACAAAAAAGTGGCGTTTTGCACCTAACCAATATGATATGATTGGTTCGGGTAACACAAAGATTTCTTCCTCCTATAGTGGATGGATTGACCTTTTTGGGTATGCTACAAGCGGTTGGAAAAGTGGCGCGTCTTGTTATCTACCAACATCTACTAATACGGGTGAATCTCAATACCTTTACAAAGATTTGTCCAGCTCATATTCCAATGCCGATTGGGGGGTGTATAACGCAATTAGTAATGGAGGAAACAAAGCGAATCTCTGGCGTACATTAACCTGTTCTGAATGGAATTACATTTTTAAGAGCCGTGTCAATGCTGCTAATTTACTATCTGTAGGAACTATAAATTCAGTACCAGGCGCGATTATCTTGCCGGATGATTGGATATTACCGAATGGACTACATTTTACTCCCCAGGCAGGTTCGTATAGTACTAATACGTACAATACTGATCAATGGAAGAAGATGTCAGACGCAGGTGCAGTATTCTTGCCTGCGGCCGGATGGCGCGTAAATACAGAATGGCGATCTACATGGACATCAGCAGGAAAGGGACAAAGAGGTGTTTATCATACATCTACCACAAGTACCACTTCCACTCAAAGATCTTATGCAATAAGTTTTTATAGTAATAAAGTTCCTTTTAGCGGTACGAATTACCTTTATTGCGGGTTAAGCGTGCGATTAGTGAGTGATATATCTCCTATAGATTATACCATCACTTTTGATGCCAATGGAGGCATCATTCCAACCAACGGCAATATGGGGGAAACACCAAGTGGGCACACGACTACATTGAGTGAAGACCATACTATCGGTTCTGTTGTAGTAACATCTGGCAAAACTTACTTTAGTAAGATGTTGGATGATTGTCCTACCCGTGAAGGATATTCTTTTATTGGATGGTACACCGCACCCAATGGCGGAACACAGGTTTATGACGCTACAGGACTTTGTGTCACTGGGGATTATTGGGATGGTTACAATTGGATTGGTACTGCCGATTTACAACTTTATGCCAATTGGCAAAAAGATGTCACTCCACCGAATTATGATGGTGCCTTATTAGGTGTATTTTCTGTTTCTGAAAACAAGCGAGTGCATTTCTCTCGAGGTAATTTGCAATACAATGCCGCAGCGGGTACGCACCAATGCTCGGACGGTACGACCAAACAAGGCACGTGGCGTTTTGCGGAGCACCAATGGGACTACGTAGGTGACGCAACACAAGGTACTGTCTATGAAAATGATACAAAATGTAACAATGCGTTGATTTCATCTACATATAACGGATGGATAGATTTATTTGGATGGGGAACAAGTGGATGGAATAGCGGAGCGAATGCATATCAACCATATTCAACAAGTGCAAAATATAGTGACTACTACCCAGGTGGAAGTTACTCAAATAGTATAGTAGGCATATATGCCAATGCTGATTGGGGAATATATAATGCTATTTCAAATGGAGCAAACCAACCAAATTTATGGAGAATATTGACTCATGAAGAGTGGTGTTGGCTGCTCAATTCACGACCCAATGCAAATAATCTTAGAGGTCAGGCAACTGTTAATAATATTCATGGTTATATTTTATTACCAGACAATTATACCACAACAGGGATAAGTTTTATTGCATGTCCTGACAATTGGACAAGCAATGAATATTCCATTGAACAATGGCTTCAACTTGAAGAAGTCGGTGCTATCTTTCTACCGACTACTGGTTATCGAGAAGGGACTAGATTGGATAGATTTACATTGATGTGTGATTATTGGTCTTCTACAGCGGATGATTATGATAAGGCAAAATATATAACATTTGCGGAAAAATATGTAAAAACAGATACATGGGATTATCGCTATAGGGGGCGGGGTGTCCGCCTTGTGCAAGATGTAAAATACGGCATGCTTACCTTTAATAATTACGATGGAACAGAGTTACAAAGCGGCGAAGTGGAATATGGAATT
>CADAAF010000049.1 GCA_902785805.1 uncultured Bacteroidales bacterium
TCTGCTCGGGCGTACCGTCCTCATAGATACCTCCGTCTTTCATAAAGATGATGCGCGAACTGACATCTCGTGCAAAGCGCAGTTGGTGCGTCACCAAAAGCATAGTCATCCCGTCTTGTGCTAACCCGCGCATAACGGCAAGTACCTCGCCCACCATCGTGGGGTCGAGCGAGGAGGTCGGCTCGTCAAGCAGCATCACATCGGGGTGCATGGCTAATGCGCGCGCTATCGCTACACGCTGCTTCTGACCGCCCGACAACGTAGCGGGATACACATCCGCTTTATGCACCATACCCACGCGCTTGAGCAGTTCCATAGCCTCCTGCTCGGCACGCGACTGCGAGAGATGAAGCAACTTGACAGGCGCAAAGGTGATGTTTTCCAGCACCGTCATGTGGTCAAACAGATTGAAATTCTGAAACACCATCCCCATCTTATGACGCAACTTGGCTAACGGATAATCCGGTGCGGTGATGTCTTCGCCGTTCACATAGACCTTGCCCGATGTGGGTGGTTCGAGCATATTGAGCGTATGCAGGAACGTACTCTTGCCCGAACCCGAAGGACCGATGATACTGATGACCTCGCCCTTGTGAATCTCGCAATTCACGTCATGAAGAACGGTCAGCAAACTGCCGTCCGGCTGACGAAAAGTCTTATTGATATGTTCTACGCGTATCATAGCCATAGTTTACGATTTTGAGGGAGTGGATAAATCTTTGGGCATCAGCAGTCCGATGCCTTTACGCAATGCCCAAGCGAGGAAGAAATAGATGACGGTGGCGACTAACAGCGGAATGATTGCGTCAAACGTGCGTGCGCGAATCAGGTCGCTTACGTGCGTCAGGTCATGAATGGATATATATCCGACTATTGACGTTCCTTTGAGCAGTCCCACGCAGTCGCCCGCAAAAGCAGGCAGACCTTTCTTCATAGCTTGCGGCAGGACGATATAACGGAACGTCTGCATTCGCGTAAAGCCCAAACTCAATCCCGCTTCCACCTGACCTTTCGGCACGGACGATACGGACGAGTAGAACAAGTTGCCGGACGTGGAAGCGAAGCACATAGCAAACGTGATGATAGCCACGATGGTAGCGGGTATGCCCGTGCGGGCAAAGACTACGTAGTAGAGAATAAGCAGCAGCACCAACGTCGGCATCGAGCCTATAAAGCCGCTGTAGAGCGTAGTCAAGTTGCGCACCCACTCACGCTTGCTGCCCTTTGCCCGACAGAAAAGACAACCTAACGCCGAACCTAACAGAATAGAAAACAGCGTGATGAGTATGGTCTCTAACAGACCGTGTCCTATCATCATCCAGCGGTTCTCCGTCTTCAAGTTCATCGCTACGCGTTCCCTCATTGTGGCACTTTCATTGGCTCCTGAATCCAAAACGAAGAAACCCGGATAGACATCGTAGTAGGGCAGCGAGAAATCAATAATCTGTTGTCTCTCTTCCGTCAATTCGAGGTAGGATGCGATAAGGTCGCATTGCCCCGACTGGAGGGCTACCAAGGCAGAAGAGAGAGCCTGCGTATGCAGTTCCAACGGTCTGCCTAACCGATGGGCGAAACGGCGGATAAGGTCAATGTCTATACCTACCCATTTGCCTTCCTCGTCCATATAGCTGACAGGAGCCATATTCGTGGTGAACACGAACCGTAGCGGCTTGGCTTTCGGATTGACCTCGTAGGGCGGTTCAGGTACGGCGGCTGTTCCGTGCGTATAGTGCGACACGATGGCTTCAACCGGTGTGGCGGCAAGAAAAGCATTCAGGCTGCGACGCAGTTCATCGTTCCCCTTACGGATACCGAAGCAGATAGGGTAACTGTCTTCTCCGCGAAAAACTTTTTTTACGCCCCAGCGCGCCATTTCCGCCTCGCCGAGCAGCATCTCGTCGGTAACAAATACGTCCGCACGACCTTGACGTACTGCCAACAGCGCATCCGGGTCGTTATTGGTCAGGAACAGACGAATATCATCGCGCTGCTCCAACATCGTCTGATAGTGGCTGCCGTTGCGGCACGCTACGGTCAGCCCTGCCAGTTCAGCCTCCGAATGCGGTTCTACAGCCTTACGACCCGTACAAGCCGTCAGACAAACTAATAATAGGAATAGGATTCGTTTCATCATATCAACTTCATCAATCAGTCGGAGCAAATACCTTGTCTATTAGGGATATAAACTCTTGGTAGGCAAATGTATCGCTAAGTTCGCTGAGCGATTTTGCCAACCCGCGATAATGCCATTCGTGAGAAGCCTTGTCTTTGACGTGGAAAATCTTCCAGAGTTCATCCCCTTGGGTGATATAGTCGCGGTAGATGGCGCGCATATTGCTCAGTTTGTCGCCCATTGCCACTATTTTGGCATCGTGCGTGGCGGCGGCAAGACGGTCTATAGCCGCCTGTTTGCGTGCGTGCCAACTCTCCTCCTCGGGAATACCTTCCATCTGTTGGTCGCTCTCGGCGTGAACAAGGTTTGCGATGCGGTCGCCGAATTCTTGCCGCAGTTGGTCCACCGTCACGTCCGTATCTTCCACGGTATCATGCAACGCCGCTGCGGCAAGCAGTTCTTGGTCGGGCGTAATGGTCGCCACTATCTCCACCGCCTCCATCGGATGCACTATATACGGGAAGCCCTTACCGCGACGTTCGCTGTTATGGTGGGCGCGAACCGCAAAGACGATAGCGCGATCCAACAGGTCGGTGTCCATATACTTATTTGCCATAAAGAAGAATGAATTACGGGTTAAGAGATGTGATGCGGTTAATAGACCGTTCCGATGAGCGGCTCGCGGAACTGCGGCATTTCGCGCCCTGTATCGCGCTCAATGATAAGCGTTTTCAGACCGGCATAGATTTTCACATCGTGCAGAATCTTTTCCATATCCGTTCCCGGACCGTAACCTGCAACGGGGCAGTCGTCGGCGAGGAAATACTCCTCTGCAAATGCGTTCCAGAAGCGTATCGCCGTGGCTTTGCTCATGTGAAACATCTCCTGAATCCATGCCTCATCGTTTAAGCAGCAAGTCAGATAAACCATTCCTATGTCGAACATCGGGTAGCCGTAGCAGAAGTCGCCGAGGTCAATGAAATACGGAACGCGCACGCCGTCTTTGACCACAAAGATGCCGTTGCTGAACTGCAAGTCGCCGTGGATGGCGGTATCTGTTTCCGGTGCTGCGGCTATGAAATCACGTATTTTGCTTTTTTGCTCATCTGTGAAAAACGGGTTGGCATCCAATAGGTTATAGAGACGTTTTTTTACGCTCTCGAACATCGTAGTGTCCACGTGCGTGGTGTGGAGTTTTTTGCACAATCGGGCAAACTCGCGCGCCAACTCTTCTGTTTGTTCGGGGTTGTCGCCGCAGGCGCGTGAATACGACTTCTTGTCCGCCAACCGGCGGAAGCGGATGCCGATGCGCTCGCCGTCCGTTACGAGGTCGCCCGGTTCGGGAGTGGGAATACCTATCTGATAGACTTTCTGCGCTAATTCCAATTCGCGAACCGCGCCCTCGCCGTTGCGGAAGTACAGCTTGAGCATAACGGTCGGGTCGGTCTTGTGGTTGAAACTTGCTCCGTTGGCTCCTTCGCCGGTACGGACGTAGTCGTTCAGGTCAATGCGGGTGGGTTTCATAGGAAGGTGTTTTTATTTCATAAAAGGAAGGGAAGAGGCTTTCTCGTAGGTCATTTCGGCGAGGGCGGCGTTTTGCGGGTTGGTGCCGTTGAGGGCTTCAAACAAACGCTCCAAGCCAATCTTGCCGCCGCCGGTTGAGAGGATGCACACGATGCAGATGTTCTGTAGTCCGATGGCGGAGGAGAGAATATCGATGTCGGTGTTGCCCAATTGGTGCCGTGCAAGGAGATAGGCATCTTCTTCGTATTTGTTAATCAGTCGGTTCACGTCGCCGAGCGTCTTGCAGTTGAGAGCCCGGAAGACGCGCAGGTAGCCTTCTAACGGTGCGTCCTGTATCTCCGCCTGGTTGATGGCGGCGATACGCCGGTTAAGCCGGTCAAGCGGTTTGGCTTGGAGGTAACTGCGGAACGTGTCGCCGTCCAATGATACGTCGTCTAATTTGCCGTTCTGCACTAATTTCTGTACGCGGCGGCGGTAGTCGGTCAGTTCGGCGCGGATACGGCTGAACTCATCGTCTGCCATCTCTAACATACCGGCGAGGCGGTTCATACGGCGCATGTATTCGCGCGGGATGTCGATGTCGGACTTGTAGCCGCTGTCGTGGTTAATGGAAGCCCATGCGTGTTGCAGGGTGGTGCGCAGTTGCACTTCAAAGCGGTATGCGAACCCGGGCAGGCGGCATATATAGTGCAGCGAGTTGTAGCCGAAACTGTCCAACTGGTGCAACCGGCGTTTGTCCACCGAGTTCGCCCAGTCGATTTCAAAGAGTTTCTCCGCGATGGAGGCAATCCGGTCCACGTCATCGGTGTAGAAGGTGATGACGCGCGCGCCCACCAAGTCGGTGATGTCCTCTAACGAGGTGTATTTCTGTCCCTTGCGCTCTAATTTGCCCGCTAATGACTCCTCGGTCTTGATACGGGTTGCGATGGCGGTTACCACCAATCCGCTCTCTCCCAATGTGTTGTGAAGCATTTCGGAAACGGCGGCTTCCAGCCGTTCCAATTCGGGCAACGCCTCGCGGTACTCCTCCAGTATCATCTCACAGTGCAGGTCAAGCATAGCCGTTACTGTATTTCAAACAGACTGATAAAACCTGTCATCATAAACACTTGACGGATGTCGTTGTTGATGGAGCGCACAATGACCTTGCTTCGGTGAGTGGCAGCCTCCTTGCGGATGGATAAAAAGATACGAAGTCCCGAAGAGGATATGTAGTCCAAGTTGGTGCAGTCCAAGATGATAACTTTGTCTTCTGCCTCCATAAGCGGTTTGACATCCTGTGCGGTCTGAACGGCTGCGGCTGTGTCAAGGCGACCGCTCAGTCGGGCTATGAGGTTATTGCCTTCCTGCTCAATAGTTGTTACCATAGGTAATATTGTTTTTTAGTTCGTTAATTCTTGATTATCTTGATTTTTCGATTGGGTGCTGTCTGTCAGCCTTTTTATCAGGATGAGGATGTTCTTGCCGTCCACGCGCTCGTAGCGTATCTCATCCATCAGACGGCGCACGAGGTGGATACCCAAGCCGCCTATCTCTCGCTCTTCGGCGGAGAGGGTGATGTCCGCATCGGCTTTCTTGGTGGGGTCGAACGCAATACCCGTGTCGGATACGGTGAAGATGAGGCGTTTGCCCTTCTCGTCCTCTGTCTCGTTGTACTCCACGAACACCTTGCCGTCCGTCCGGTCGGGATAGGCATAGAGCATCACGTTGCTCACAATCTCTTCCAAGGCAAGATTGATTGGCATATTCAGGCTGTCAGGTATGCCTAAACCGTCCACCCATTCTGCAAGGGTAGGGATCTGCTGTATGTCGTTGCGCATGACGATGGCGGATACTTGGAAGCGGACGGCGAGCATAGTCAGGTCATCGCTCTGCGGTGCGTTGCCGACAAAACTTGCCACGCGTGCCTGCATCGTCTCAATCATCTCGCGGGGCTGCAAGCCTTCCGTCTCGGCAAGGGTTTGCATCATACGCTGTTCGCCGAACTGGTCGTGGGCGGCGTTTTCCGCCTCGGTCAGACCGTCGGTAAAGAGGAAGAGCGTGTCGCCGCGCTGAATGCGTGTATTCTGACCGGTGTACTTGAAGCCGCTGACGATGCCTATCGGCAGGTTGGGCAGGACATCCAACTCTTTCATTCCGTTTCTCTGCATCAGTATAGGCGCGTTATGACCGCCGTTGCAGTAGTTCAGCTCGCCCGTTTCCAAGTCTAATACGCCGACAAAGAAAGTAACAAACATATCCTGCTCGTTCTGCTCGGTGAGCGGGTCGTTCATCAGTTGCATAATCCGCTCCGCTTTCAGTTCATGGGCGGACACGCTGCGGAACAGGGAACGGATCATAGCCATCACCAACGAGGCGGGAACGCCCTTGCCGCTTACGTCGCCTACGCAGAAGAAGAGTTTGTCCTGGCGCACATAGAAGTCGTACAGGTCGCCGCCAATCTCCTTGGCGGGATGAACCATACCGTAGATATTGAGGTCGGGTCGGTCGGCAAACGGCGGGAACACCTTCGGCAGCATCGCACTCTGAATAGTGCGCGCTATCTGCAGTTCGCCTGCCATACGCTCTTTCTGGTTGTTGACCTCGAAGAGTTTGAGAAAACTCTTGGTCGTATGATACATAATGAAGACTACCAAAGCCATACCCAGAATCATCAGTATGGTCACTAACAAGCCGACACGGCGCAACTCGACATACAGGATTTCTTCGGGTATGATGATGGACAACTGCCATCCCGTAGCATCAATCTCTTCCTCAAAGACCATATATTTGCGTCCCGGAATGGTGTCAGGGGGCGTTACGATATCCAGTCCTGTAGCGGAGCGGATAGAGTAGTAGCTTTCGGGAAAGACTTGCAGGTAGTCGGATATGTATTGCAGGCGTTGGAGCGAAACATCCACGCATACCACGCCCACTATCTCCCCCTCTTTGTTATGGACGGGATAAGAGCAGGTAACTACGATGGCATGTGCGCCTTCGTTGTCTGTATAAGGATTGGACCAGACGGTCTTCGGTATGGTCAAGCCGTTGTTGAACCATTCCGATTGCGTGTAGTCGTGGTCGGCTCCGCCTATCTGCGAGGTGGTGATGGAGTCCTTGCCATGACGCTTGCTATAGACCTCATACCAACGGCCTTTCTGCGCATAATAGTCGGGCACGAAGGCGATACCTGCTCCCTCTACGTTCTCTAACGTATTGAGAAGCAACTGTGTACACGCATACATCTGGTCGGGATTATCCAACGAGTGCTCTGCCATCTTGCTCAACATCTTGGCGGCAGCCTCCATCTCGGTGGCGGCTACGTTAATCTCTAATTCGGCTGCCCGCAATTCGGCTTTGGCGTGATAGACCGCCTCCTCCTTGATGGCGGCACGGCTGTAGAAATACTGTATGCAGGCTATCGACTCTAATGCTGCCGCTGCCACAATCAGTATCCAAAGACCCGAATAGGACTTGAAGTGGAGTTTTTCAAATAACTCTTTTAAGGTCATAGTAAAAGGAATAACAAGTGTATAAAATGTCAAAAAGGTGCGCAAAGGTACGCATCTTCTTGTAAGTATGCAAATAATCGTTCATATTCTGCTATTCGGCAGATTCAACATCAAAGTGCGAAATTAGTAGAAATGTTTGAAGAAGCATTCATTCGGTGTCATAAGATTTACTTTTTCTCTTGGTATTCGGTTGATCTTGTATTGTATTTGCATAATGGAATAGTTATCCATAGTTTCAAAATCAATTCTTTTAGGAATATATTGTCTAATAAGTTTGTTTGTATGTTCAATGTTCCCTTTCTGCCAAGCGCAATACGGGTCTGCAAAGTATATGTCAGTTTTCAGCATTGTGCTGATGATTTTGTGTTCGGCGAACTCTGTCCCATTTTCAGTAGTTCAATACCATAGTAGTTAACTTGTCGGAATCTCACAAGAGTTTCCGTTTTATTTGTCAGTATTGCTATGTTGAATCCGACCGAAGGCAGTTTTTTCGGTGTTATTGATATGCTCATGGTGGTAGTTGCTGCCCTAACTGACCATGTATTTGACAAATGGCGTGACATTGAACATCAGTTTGTTATCAAGCAGTTTAACTTGCACACTCGGCGAGACATTCAGTTTATGATAGCCGCGCTGATTGTCATACATGCGGATGGCATAAGGCGACCCATCTATGATTTCCTCAAAGGTCTCTTCCATAATAGGCTTGTGGTCGTAGCTATAGTTTGCCCAAAGGTTGAGATTGACATGCTTGGACTGCCACGATAATTCCATTTCGTTCGATACATACATGACAGATTTCAGGTTGGGGTTACCTCGCCTCATTTGGTACTTGTCGATCTGTTGCGTAATATTGGACAACTGCGACAAAGAGGGTTGGTAGCCGGACACATAGCCTTTGTATTTCCAGAACCAACCTTTGCCGTAATAATCGTGCCCCTTTATGGGGCTAAGAAGTCATAACTCATGGTCAACAACGAGCGTATAAGCAATAATCGTTGCCCTTTAGGGCTCAAAAAGAATTGTGCGGAGCACATAGACCAGCCGTGCGCATGGCGCACTCCTTATTAAAGGGGGAAAAGCTCAATAAGTCAAAGATCGCGAGTGAAACGAGCACCTTATGGGGGAAAGAAAAATAATGAAACAATCGTTCCAAAAGATAAGAAGATAAAAAGATGTGTGAAAGTGTGATGGAGTGAAAGAGGGATAAAAAAACGCGGCACTTGTGGTGTCGCGTTGGAAGATTGATGCAGGATAAAATCTCTGCAAATGAATGAAATATTAATCAAACATAGCAATTATCATCGCCAAAAGTCCAAATAAAAATGGTAGCCAACCCCATGAGGCCAAATAAATTTGTAAGACTTCTAAACCATTCATTTTTTCTGAACCATAAAATCGATATGAAGTAGACATGGTCTTGTAACCACTTTTCTGCGTTTTTCCTACTTTACATCGATAACAACCTATCGGAAATAGAGCTATAAAGAAACAAACAAATTCATATGACACGCACGATCCGCCAACCCATCTAAAACCACCCAGCATTGTTGTGCCTATATTGTTGGTAGTACCCAAACTACCAGGAGAGGCGCCATTGGCGGGAGGCAAATTAAATGGTCTGCTATTGATATAACCCTGTAGCAATTTTCCAATATAAATAGCTAAAGTGCCGCCAAAATACATCCACCCTCCGATAAAGAAATCCTCTCTACCTCCGCGTAAATGCTTAGCGTCAGGTATCATAGTCAAAAGGACAATAAATATGATTACAGCAATAGCTGCAGCAATTGACCAAAATATCCCCGGCTCTTTCCATATTGGATACTTGTCAGGGGTAATCGTCTCATTGCCCTTTTTGATTTTTTCCTCGTCAGCCATCTGGAACGCTGCTAGTTTTGATAAAATCTCACTTTTAAATTGTTGTACCTCCTTTTCTTTCTTTTCCTTGTCATAATTAGGATTTGGCTCTCCACATATAGGACATACCTTATGAACATTATCATCGTACCGATGGCCGCACTTATGTAGTTCGACTTCTTGGAACTGGACTTCAGAAACATTTGATGCATCCTTTTTATCGCTCAGTAATGTCGTTGGAGTAGTATTATTAGTTTTAGGAGCAGATGAGGTTTTTGGTAATGCCGTTATTTGCTTAGTGGGAAAAGGAATCGTTTCTCCATTAATTTGTATTGTGGCCTTTGGTAAGTCGTAAACTCCTTCTTTATGACAAACACAAGAATACTTATAACTTATATGATATGTAGGAGAATAAGAACTTGATGTAAGAGGACCTGTATACTTCCGCACATAAGGAGATTCCTCCAATTTGAAATTTTTCCCCTCCTGATTATATGAATAAGTGATATTAAAGAAAGAACCGGCAGTCACATTTTCGGGAGCGTCTACGACTAACGATAATTCCTTTTCATATAAATCGAGTGCCTTGCATTTGATTCTATCTATAAAGTATTGACGATAATACGCATCATTTTTATCCAGATACCGCAAATCCGCTTTTGACGCAGCATCGTATGCAAGATACATGTTCTTTTTATACTCGATGCTATCTTTGGGATACGTTTGTTCCGTATGCCTTTCAATTTTCTCGGCTACGTATGTGATGAGTGTTGCCAACTGAGAATTAGTTTTTGCATAATCCTCGTCATTAACTAATGCATCATGATTATCCGCTAAGTATTTTTGAAGTTCAACAAACTTTGGAACAAAACTTAGCATGAGCTGAATGTCATTATCCTCAGCAAATGTCAGTAACATATTGCTGAGTTCCTTCATCTCACTATAGTAATTTCTCGTTACCATATATTATTTTTTTATTTGTATACATGATCTACCATATTAAATCCACGGGCTGAGCGGTGCTGCGTAGCTCTCATGACATCATTCCTACGTCTCACAACTATAGGTCTCGACCTGAAATGCTGGTTTCCTGTGATATTAGTCCTATTTACTTGTCGCAAAAGTGACGGAGATACATTGCCTATGTCATTAGGATTAATGCGAATCTCTTTTTGACCATTAATATTCTCGGTAACTTTATAATCGCCCGAGCGTATTGCATCATCAAAGAAAATTGGTGTAATTTGAGAATTAAGATTATGACCGCCGACCCATGAAGTCGAATCTTTCAAACTCCATGACAACACAATAGTGGGACATTTAATCCAACTTGAGTGCAATCCTTGGTTTTCGCTTATATATTCTTCTTTTGCTTTCGATAGCGGAACTACAGAATATATCTGATTAAACAACTGTAATTCATCTCCATCCAAAGCATCAGTATTCTTCAAAGATGATGACTGAGACAATGAATTATAGAAACGTTGGGCATTAAGTAGTTTTGTGTAATCTGGAGCAGCACTTGTATTACAAATCTCATTTCGAGAACTTTGCGGTAGACGGCTGTACTGATATCCATATTTATCCCGATAGTACCTATCATAATAATTCATTATGCGTTGCTTGGAGATATCCGCAGTCTTTAAATTCTCAACGATTTTTCGTTTATTTGCGTTAAGGGTTGTTTCGGATGGTTCATAAGTTGATAGAATCGAATAAGTACCATAAATTCGGGGCTTATAATATTGCATAATCTGGTAAAAAGAAGCATATTGGACAACTCGTACCAGTTCTGGATTATTTAGGTGCGAGAAAAAGTCATATGCCTTTTCCTCTGCCAAAAATACTTTATCATTTGGTCTTACATCAGTCACACCTTGTGGAATATAACTAACAGGAAGCGAACCCGTTCTATTCACGGCGTATATCCTATATGGACAATCTGTAGTTGGATTTAGATAATATCCAGCTCCTGATGTGTTCCAGTTGTAAGTTAGGCTGTTTTGAGTATTTAGGTCTGTATATACTCCTTTTTTAAATGCCCAATGATTTGGCTTTGGATAATTAAATGCCTCATAATCTACATCACCATTCTCAGACCATGACTTTAGCATCTGGTCTGTAATATTGAGCAAGCTTCCATATTCAGTATGCCATAATTCGGGACTTAGCAATATAGGCGCAAAGTCTTTTCCACCAGGTAATTTTCCTGCTATAGCATGTCCTCGTTCATAACTTTGGCATAACTCAACTTTGCGTGTGGACGCAAGCATGAGCATAATTTCTGCCTGTAAGGGAGGTAATTCATATATTGGAATGCTGCGTTCTCTTCCTATTATAGCAATATGATTATTGTCTTTACAATCAATAGCGCCCAAGATTAAATCCGACTCAAGAGCAAATTTTCTGGCACTTACCATAAATTTATCAGCTTCGTAGTTGTTGCCCATAAGCCAAAGTACGAATCCAGGTGTCTCGCTAAAATAGACACCCTCGTTGCCAGATTTGAGGAGTTTAGAAATAGCATACAAAGAACTTTCATCCTTATCATAGAATTTTTCTTCGCCATCAATAATCCATGCTTTTAACTCTGCTGCTGAAATAGAATAATTCAAGTCTTGTGAAGAATAATAAACCTTATTAGGCAGAGTTGACAAATCCAAATAATATGCCTTGTACTCCGTTCTGAATATCTTTTTTGACAAAGCTTCAATAAAAATATCGAATTTCCCTCTTTCTATATTGTTTACCGCGAATACATAGTCTTTTAACCAACCATCGTATCCCATTTTTGTTTGGTAGCAATCGGCGGTTACATTGACATCATATTCCTTGAAAAAATCAGTTAGTTTATTAATTGGAATGCAATCTGCTGGTTCACTTATAATAACAACATGGCTGTCATCTGAATAATGTTTAGCAGCAATGGTTTGAAAATTGTAGGGGTAATACGACCGGAATTTATTCCATTGTTGTAGTTTGTCTGCGTTCGCTAAAGAAGTGCTTGAAGTATTAGTTTGACTTACGGTAAAATTATTAATAGTCTGCTTATTTGATGTGCCTTTGATTAGGACAGCAAAAAGACCTATTACAACAAGCAATATTGCTATTACAGCGAAAACTTTTTTGTTTCCTTTAAAATGCTTGGCACCGCTACTTTTAGCCTTAATGGACTTTCTTTGTGCCGATATGTACTCTTCATCTTGGATGCCATCCCAAAGAGTATCAAACTCTAAGGAATGACCGCAATGCGGACATTTTCCCCTAATAATTTGGCTTACTGGTTTATTGATTCGCAAGTCAGACTTACAATATGGACAAGTGAAATACATATATGGTATTAGTGTTATAATATCGTGCTATAAAAATTGATTCTTTTGATTGGGTCACTTGTAATGTTTCATCAGGTATGTTTTGCACAAATTTCCTTCTGAATCTTTTAGATATGCACTATATGACATATCATCATTACCATCAATGATTACTAAATTATCAAAATTATCTTGTTCGTATTCGGATGTACATACTATATGTTCTCCACTCGTTATATTAGTCATAACTTGCTGATGCTTTATGGGTTGAAGTTGTGTTGATAATATAACATCTGATTCTATCAACAGGTGTCTTACACTATGTCTTCCCCCATTTACATCTATAACATACAATGCATTTTCAGTATTTACTGCAAACCGCATATTATATGAGCGAACTTGCTTTTCTGCTAAAAATTTCTCTATTGATGATGCCCATTGTGGTAGGTGTGCTTGAAGTATATCATATACATAGTTTGATATATCAACTGCTTTGTCGTCTGCGTAATCATAGATACTATCATCTGCCAAATTAATTTCAGCCTCTACATCTATTCCATACACACATGTATTGTCCAATTTGAGCATGTTGAAATATATGTCATAAGGAGAGAAAATATCCTCGTATGGAACAGCATCTAATTGATATAATTCTATTCCTTGCCCTTGTGCCTCTTTTCTTACTCCATTCGTAAAGCCAGAGGATGAAACCATTACTTTCTTATTTATCTGCGGTAACTCTCTACACTTTTGCGCGAATGCATCAACCTTTTCAACACTAACTTTGTTCGAATAATCCTTACATTCAAAGGCTATTCCTATTTCCAGACCTTGTACTTTTGTTTGTACAAAGACATCTATTTCGCGTTCGACCCCAGAACGGTTAAGTAGTTTGGCATTAGGTGTAATACGCGTATTAGGATTATCTTTAAGATATTCTTGAATGGCTGC
>CADAAF010000050.1:0-9246 GCA_902785805.1 uncultured Bacteroidales bacterium
CGCTGGGGAAAGGGATTATGGCACCCCCAGTACGTAGCGGTGGATGTGCCCATCGTCTTCACTTTCGGCAAGAGTCGGCACGAAATCAGTATTTTATCCTCGTTCAAGAAATATTATAACACTTGGTCGGTGGCACTCTCCACGGAGTCTGCAGGGAGTTTTGACGCTACAGACGGTGTATGGAGAATGAAACCTCAAGAGCGTTACTATGATGTTGTTGTAGCTCCTAAAACCGGTACGGGCATTTGGGATTCACCAGTCTTTGTATCCAATATCATCAAGTATGCGTACAACGGTCGCAAGGTCTATGTCTCTGTCAGTTGGCAGAGCGAATGCCTTTCAGGTCCATCGGCAGTCGGTAACGGTATGCAAATTGAGGATATCAATGTACTCACGGAGTCGCTGGCTAATCCTAATCGAGTGTTGGTCGCTTCCAATGCCGGTCAGATTGACGATGGAATCCGCTCGCTCGGGCGTCTAAATCAAGACAGAGCCTACATCGCCCGTCTGCAATTAGGCGTAAATATAACAGAGAATTGGCAATTGAGTCTCTGTGGCAAGTTCCGCGACGGCATACCGTTCACGCACTACTGTACACGCCTTGACAAAAATCCAACAGGAGAGTCCCAACTGATAGTCTTTAACGGGTACTCACGCGGTATCAATGTAGTGGACGGTAATTTCGGGCAACGGACAGATTCGTTCTTCAATTTCGACCTGCGGCTCAAATACCGAGGAAATGTCAAGGGTGTACCGTTCTCCGTACAGGCTGTTTGCTATAATATATTGGATTTCGCAACCGAACTTAATGAGTCCTGTTTCTATTACGATGGAACTAACGGATCAAACCTCTCCACACGTTCCCCTCTTAGCCTTTGTACCCCACGCGGCTTGCTGCTTGCGCTACATGTGGGTTTGGAGAGGAATAGTCATCCTTGATTTTCATAGTCATCAGAAACAGAATGCCGTAAAGCATATTAAACTGACCGGTAAGGAACATATCGAAGAGCGACTGACCGATACTGATGAGTGTAAAGAAGAGTGCCAACCGCCATTCCCGCTTCCCCCAACAGATATAGAGAGGCGACAGGTAAATTGCCAAAGTAAGCAACAGACCGATAATACCAAACTCCAACGTGCTTTGGATAAACTGGTTATGGCTATCTACATAATGGTGATGAAGTACCGTCCAGTAATAGCGGTTCTGCTCGTTCACGTACTTCATATTCACCTTGTCAAACTCTTCCTGCGCATTGCTGATGCCGTAGCCGAAAAGCGGTTTTTCCTCAATCAACTCAAAAGCGGATTTCCAATAAGCGTAACGCAAATCACCTCTTAACTTCTCCGTGCTGATACGCGGGTGCGATGCACACAAAGCAAAGATAAGTGCTATAACACAGACTGCTACACCTGTTCCGACCCATTTATTCCAACGGCTTATTTCCATCACGACCATAATTCCGATAAGTGCCAATCCCATAAAGAATCCCGACCGCCCATCAGATAGCAGCAGCGCACAGAAAATCAGCAAGGTATTGAGCGCATAAAGCACCATTTGCCAAACCTTAGGCTTGCGGTCGGCATGAAACAAAAGATACCACATACCAATTAAGGTGCTGTTAAGAAAGAAATTAAAAACCATGTGCGATGAGATATACCGAATCCTGTTTTCGGACACCAAAAGGATGCGATCGGGCGAAAAGAATACGTTATGCCATCCTGTTTTGAAGAATAAAAACAAGATAGAGCACACCGTTGTAATGACCATAGCATTTATCAGTTTGGCGCGCGAGTAGCGGTCGTTCAGACCTATCAAACCTATCAAACCTATTGCCAACAATGGCAGCCGTTGCTCCGTATGATGGTGAAAATAGACGCTCCCGTCCCACGGGTAATAGAGAAATCCCCAACAGAAGAAAACAATCAGTAGCACGTAATGCAGCCATTTTTTGCTCGGTCTCACAGCGCGCCATCTTTTTTCCGCGAAAAACTCTATCAACCAGGTAACCCCGAATAGGTACAGCCCACCGAAAATAAGCCATCTCGGCATAGCAACATGAAAAAGATTGATGACGAGAATCCACAGCAAAGCAAATATATTCGCGGTATGTAGTACGTTTTTCCACATAATTCTATTCGTCTAACGGGTTCATTTTCCTATGTCTGTAATCGGCATATGCCCGAATACACATTCGTATTTTACTCCATTTGTCATTCCGGTCATAGAGGAGCAGACGCTTGATTCGTTTGGATAGTTGCCGACGATAATACGCCTGCTGCTCAGGATAATCACGGATAAGCACCAACGTGTTGCGCACGATATAATAGTGCCGCAATGCACTATGTTCAATAAATCGATGATGCAGAATCGGGGTGGTCACAAATCCGTTTCCCAAACTATGCTTCATCTCAATGGCGTGTACAAGAACGATTTCTTTCCCTTGACGCTTCACACGCAGACAATAGTCATCGTCCACCAAGTCAATGAAGAACTCATCTCTAAACCTTCCCGTCTGAAGATAAGTATCTTTATGCATCAGCATTCCGGAGGTGATAACCGTATTCCGTTTCTCATACACTATATCTTTGTTCGGAGCATCGTTTCCGTAATTCGGATAAGGAGCAAAAATACCTACACCCGGTATCGGACACGCTTCACATATCCGTAAGAACTCCTTCAATAGGGAGGTACTGATACAACTGTCTTGATCAAAAGAAATAATCCATTCAGCCCCATCCGCAATCGCTCGCTCATAACCGGTATTCAACGCCGCAGCAATACCTCGGTTGCCTCCATTCGAAAGATAGACAGCATTCGCAATACCCTCTGCGAGTACTTTGTTGTCTTGCTCGGAATTATCTACTATATACACACTTCGGACAGCAGGTGCGTATCCGTGTATATAGGCTGTGTGTTGCTCACGCGGTTCGTACCAGACAACCACAACTGCTGTATTTTTTTCATTCATCATAGGACTGATTGATATGCTTGCAACATTTCCCGTGCTCTACTCTCTGTGCGGAATTTTTCCGTATTCCGCAAGGCAGCCTGCACACGTTTGCAGGTTGCCCCACTATCTTGAAGTGTCATAAGGATGGCTTCACCTAATGCCTCGGCTTGGGTCGGCGGAACGTACAAAGCCCCCTCTCCTGCTATCTCTTCAAAGCACGTACCGCTGCTGGTTACTATGGGTGTTGCACTTCTCGCCGCTTCCAAAATAGGAATACCGAATCCTTCAAATAGTGAAGGATATACAAAGACTGATGCCATCCTATAGATAGCAGGCAGATCGGATGAGTTGACGTTCGATAGGATTAGTAAAGGCACACCATATCGCTTGGCGCATTCGCTCAAACGCTTATGATAATCCGAATTGCCGCGTCCGACCAACACGAGAGGCATATCTATATACCTGGATGCCATCGCCTCGATTATACGTATCTGATTCTTACGTTCCTCCAATGCTCCAACGCACAACACATAGTTTCGCGGCAAAACGTATGTATTACGCACATAACTCATTACGTCTGCTGTTACATCTTTCCAATAGAGTTCATTGCATCCTTGATAGACTACACGGATACATTTCTCTTCCACACCGAAAAAATCCATATAATCGCGTTTAGTCTGCTGCGAGATGGCAATAATCAAGTCTGCCCGTTTACAAGCCGATTCATTGCGACGGATAAACAAACGGCGGTATGTAGCACTATATAAATGAGGATACCTAAGGAATATAGCATCGTGCATAGTGACCACGGTTTTGCACCCCAATCGCGAGATGCCTTCCGGTAATTCCTGACTTAAGCCGTGATAGATATCTATATGCTGGTCTATCAAAGCACCCGATATGCCTAAGCTCCGCCATAAAGAGGGTGCTAATGACCATAAACCATTCGGCAATACGCGTTCAAAAGGCTTCTCATTCAACCACGGATACAATCCCTTATCCTGCGGTGTGCAGAGCAGATAACGGTTCTCACCGTAATATCGAGCCATCTGCGCTAACAGATTACGACAATAACTACCCAACCCGCGATAATTCAGATAGGCGCGCTTAGCATCATAGGCTATTGTCAAAGGAGATGTCGCAGTCTGTTCCATAGAATCGTAAAACGTAATCTGAATATGAATATAAAGCGGTCTTGATGACGAGTGTCCACTTCGCGAATAACCCGTATATTGTCTTCCAATCCTTCATTGCGCTTTAGGCTGCTAACCCCATGTGTATCAAACCGAGATACGACAATCGGAATATGCTTCATCGCAATGCGGCGAAGATACATTTGTTTGACAAACTTGAAATCTGCAGAAAAAGGATGACTGATATCAAATGGAGTTGCACGCAGCAACTCTGTACGGGTAAATAGTGCCTGATGGCAACACAACATACGATGAGCGTTATGTGGTTCTTCGGCGAGTTTGACTGATTCTCGCCCCCTATATTCTTTACTAATATCGCCATACACCAAACCATATCCGTCCCGGAGGTACGGAACAACTTTCGCTAACACATCCGAAGCATAAAACGTATCTCCTGCGTTTAAGAAAATAATCCATTCGCCTTTAGCCATTTGTACACCTTTGTTCATAGCATCGTAAATTCCTAAATCGGGTTCGGAAATCCACGAAATGCCATCCTGCATTTGCAGCCATTCGAATGTCCCGTCAGTAGAATCACCGTCAACTATTATGTACTCATATCCCGAGAATATTTGTTCTCTAACGCTCGTAACTGTTCGCTGCAAGGCCGGCAATGCATTGCGACAAACAGTTATGACGGAAATTTTCGGATTACACATAACGACTATATATTTCGTGATAAATACGGGCTGTTTCGGCAGCAGCTTTATCCCAAGAATACTGCTGCAATCGTTCTTCCCCTTTAGTTATCAATTCGTTGCGCAATTCAGCATTGTGCATGACTCGCAATGTCTGTGCTGTCAAATCATCGGCATTGTTCTCCTCAAAATAGGCAGCGGCATCTCCTGCTATCTCAGGAAAACACGAACTACGGGATAAAATCAGCGGACAGGCACTTGACCACGCTTCCAAAATCGGCAAACCAAACCCCTCGTAACACGACGGATAGATAAAACAAAGGGCATTATGGTAGATTGCATATAATTGGTCTTCCTCCGCAAATAGAGAAACAATATCATTAGCTAATCCTAATGACCGAATATGGTCCTGCTCATTGGCAGTAAAAGGAGTCCCAATACAAAGGATTTTTACACCTTCTGTCTCTACAACAGGTCGCATAGCTCGACAAAACAACATAAAATTCTTATACAACCGCTGCCGTCCGCCAACATACAAAATATATCTCCGTGGCAATTCTGGCAACTGCGCAGGCACTTTAGGCACAATACTATTGCCATGGTAAACCACACTTATTTTGTATTCAGCAATGCCCAAAATACGCATTACATCTTGCTTGGTGTGATTGGAAACAGCAATAATGTGCGTACATAGTTTTGATAGCAATGCTTTTCTCCGAGGTGTGGAATGTCCTTCTCCCATAATCTCATCTATCATATCATGAATAGTGATTATCAGAGGTTTATTAAATTTATTAGCAGATAAAACATACGGGTCAAAATAGGTTGCATGTATCAAATCAAATCCTCCCTCTCGAATCTGACTTCGGCAAATAAATCGATTTAACCATTTGGCAGCCTTCCTGTTGCCAATCGGCTGCGTCTCAACACCCAATGCATGCAAATGCGTGTTGTTAGAGTATTTAACTCCTACTATCGGTACTACACCATATTGATTCAAACGGGAAATAATCTCGGCGAAATACCGCGACACACCGCCAAAAGTCTGATGAATAAAAGCCTGATAATCAAAATATACCCGTAACGGTTTAATGCCGTATTGCCGCTCAATTACAGGACGCCAAAAATGGCTAACACCCGCTTTGCTCCAACCATGACAACCAAAAGGTAAAGCGCGACCTGTCTGCCGCAGGCACTCTTCGGGATAGAGATCAAAAGCAAATTTCAATGCCTCTTTTACTGTTGGATAGCAGAATGACGAACGCGTTGCCCAAAACGCATCTTCATTATACTCTGACCATTGGATACTTTTCTCCAAGTACTCCTTAATCGTCCTTGACTCCTCACGACATACACGTAAAAAATCCTCCGTTCTGCGCAGCGAAAAACCGCCGTTTCCTATCTTGTCGCCCAACAGAAGCGGACGGAATGGTACTCCTTTAAGAGTTTGTTTTAGCCCTCGAAGGTGAAGAATGAAATGCCCTAATACCGTGCGGTATTTTGCTTTGAGTACCCAAGGAGCACCTATATAAGAGTAACCACGCTCTGCCCAATCCAACAATTCGTCACGAAACACAAAGGCATCCGGTTGGTAAATTAACATATACGTATATTTAGCAAAGCGCTTGTAAAAAAGTTCACTCATCATCAGTCGGTTATAACCAATAATGTTCTGAAAGTACTCATCATCAAAAGACTCCACAGAAATATGTTCAAATCCGACTACACAGTGAATGGATTTCGGACAGACAAACCTTATCGTATAACGACTTAAAATTCGTTCACATTGCGACACAGAAAGTTCTTCATCCGGCGTTAAATGAGCCTTATAGATAGGAATTAAGACGATAATATGTTGGGTATCAATAGTCATTTTCAACCTTAATCATATACAAAAAAAGCATGGGGACGTTTACGCCAAAAACGCTCACGAGCGTGTAAAGCAATCTCTACACACATGGATGGATTGAAACCGCGTGCATAAGCATATTCGGTTGCTATTATCCGATGCAACTCTTCCGTTCCCCAAAGCCGCGCAAAATTGGAACAACCTTTTCTAATTCCTACATTCAAATGCGTCTCAATTCTATTAATATCAATCATCTCAAACTGCCATTTCCCGTTTACTTGGTCAAAAAGTATATTTCCGGGTGAGTAGTCCAAGTGATAGACTTGTGCTTCGTGAGCAAATGCTGTGAACCGTGCAAAAGCCTTAAGTATAGCTTCTTTCCCTTTAATATTGCCATCCCCGAACTCATAAAAATTACGCTTCAAAGTACTCTTCTTGGTAATCAGATATGACTCTTTCAACAACTTATTACCACAAAGGATATACGCGACAGCTTCCGGCGTTTTTACACATTTGTCGGTTAATATTTGAACGTTCTCAAATGCTCGCTTAGCTTTCGGCGGTCGAAAATAAGAATATATGATTCTATTAAAGAAAGCAGGAGCGTGGAAGCGCTTGACACATAACTCAGAGCCGTCCGGCGCAGTAATAAACCGTATTTGATTGCGCGAATCATAGATAACTTCACCTTGTTCGGCAAAGTTTTCCGGCATCCGGCTTATCCAATTACGCAAATGCTTATATATGGGGTTGATGATTGTTGTCACCGAGAAACGTCAATTGGGATGGCAGGAAGTTACTCAACCCCTTGCGTGAGTTGGTGGTAAGTATGCAGGGACAGGTTATCGCTGACTACTTTGAGAGCCGATACACGCTCAAAACCGAGGGCAGCAATATAAGCTAGTTCCATATCAAAGACACAATCCTTGTAGTCAGACTGTAAGACGAAGTCGCTGTTGGTATAACATACGGCGCGGCGGTCGGCAATAGGGAAGAGGGATGCGGAACTTTGTGCGTGTTCACCTTCGCTCAAGTCGCAAGGCGAAATGGGCAGAACGGGTTCGTCATACTTGCAATTAGGGTGATTGAGACGAGCCTCTGTAACCTCCACCAACGTTCCGATTTCAAAATTGGCACTGCCGGCATAGCCGATGTTCAAGATGCGTGTTTCGCGCGGTAAATCACGCAACGAGCGAATGATATTAACGGCTCCCACACCAGTTACGCGCACTTCCCACGTGCAGTCAGGAATGTACTTCTCAATCAGTTTTCTTTCGCCTTCTTCGGCAATCACAATCAGATTCATAGAATATTATTTCGGCTTTACGCTGACAAAGGTACGCCGATTTTTTGATTATCAAGCATAAAGATACACTTTTTGTCACTAAATAGCAAAAATAGCAGTTAGTAGCGGAAAATGTTTGTCTGTGTCAAATAGTTGCCGTATTTTTGCGAGCGTTACAATCGAATACAAACAAATGATTTACACACTCACGTTTTCGAGCGAGGAAGTTGAGAATTTCCGCCTCGTTTTTGCTGCGGACAGCAGCAACAGTTTTTTGGACTTGCATAAAGCCATTTTAGCAGCCGCCAAGTACAGCGATGACCAGATGACCTCGTTCTTCATGTGCAACGACCGCTGGGAGAAAGAGCAGGAAGTAACGCTCATCGAAATGGACAAGAACTTCGAGTACGACAATATGACGATGGAAGCCACACGCTTGGAGGACTTGCTCCACGAAAAAGGTGACCGCCTCATCTATATCTTCGACCCGATGTTTGAACGCTATTTCTTCGGTCGTCTGACCGATATGAAAGCAGGTCATCAAGAGGGAGTTATCCTCAAACAAAAACAAGGAAAAGCCCCAAAGCAACTTCAAACAGAGCAGGATTTTGACGCGCAACTTAAGAAAAGCGGAACTGACTTGGGTTTGGACGAAGATTTCTACGGGGATTCCGAGTACGAAGCGAGCGATATAGATGCAGAGGGATTCCAAGACTTGAGTTTTGACGATGGGTCAATGTTCTGATTGGTTGTCCGTTATAATAGGTCCGACCGGCGTAGGAAAGACCGACTATGCGCTCCGTCGTGCCAAAGAATGGGGATGCCCCATTGTCAATTGCGATTCGCGTCAGATTTATCGCGAACTGCCTGTCGGCACGGCAGCACCAACACAAGACGAACTTGCACAAGCCAAGCACTACTTTGTAGGCACACATTCGCTTACAGACGATTACAACGCTGGACAGTATGAACGCGATGCCGTCAAACTGCTCAAAGAGTTGATGCACAACCATTCAGGAGACCGTCCCTTCGCTATTCTTACCGGCGGAAGTATGCTCTATATGAACGCCGTGCTACAAGGATTAGATAACCTGCCGTCTATACCACCTGACATTCGAACAGCGGTACAAAACGAATACAAGACCAACGGCTTGCAATGGTTGCAGGAAGAGGTACAACGAATTGATCCCGTCTATTGGAACGAAGTGGACCGGCAAAACCCGCAACGGCTGATGCATTGCATTGAAATAACCCGAACGGCTCGTATCCCCTACTCCGCCCTGCGTACCCGTGCCGCCATACAACGCCCGTGGAGAACACATATAGTGCG
>CADAAF010000050.1:9260-22377 GCA_902785805.1 uncultured Bacteroidales bacterium
ATATAGTGCGCTTGGTACGCCCACGCGAAGAACTCTACCGCCGTATCAATATGCGCGTCGAACAAATGATTGCCAACGGATTGGAAGAAGAGACACGATGCGCCTACCTTCCTTTCATAGAACAAGGGTTGCCATTACCAAACAGTCTCCGAACAGTAGGTTACAACGAAATGATTGACTACATAGAAGGACGCTGCACACGACAAGAAGCTATTGACAAAATCAAACAACATACCCGTAACTATGCCAAACGCCAAATGACTTGGTATAGAAATAGTATGTCTTTTACATTCTAATAAAAATGAATATCAAACATTTATATCTCTTTCTAATCGGGCTGGCACTTGCCGGTTGC
This sequence comes from uncultured Bacteroidales bacterium, assembly GCA_902785805.1. GTDB lineage: Bacteria > Bacteroidota > Bacteroidia > Bacteroidales > Paludibacteraceae > Colicola. The sequence goes on from CADAAF010000050.1 coordinate 9,616, forward strand.
CATAAGGTAAGCATCGATTTTTCCTACTCGCCTTCCGAACCCAAAACGGGTGAAAAAGTAACGTTCACCAACCTCTCGCAAAACGGAGAAGACTATACATGGGATTTTGGAGACAACCACACTGCCAATACCAAAAGCAGTTCTCATACCTACAGCAAAGCAGGCACGTACATCGTCACATTGAGCGAAAAACGCAGCAAAAAGACTTGCAGTCATGCCATAACCGTCACGGACAGCGTGGTTGCCATAGGCATAGACTCTGCGACTATCTACCGCTACAAGAATGTTACACTCAAAGCACAAATATGGAATCCGTTTGCACACGAGGTGAAGTACCAATGGCACTTGGACTCCCACACCTATCTCATAAGCGGTAGTCTGGACGAAGATAGTATCGTAGTGCAATTCAGGCATTTCCGGCGTAAAAGTGACGATTGTCCCACCACTATACAAGTAGGTTTGGACGTAACAAAAGATGGGATAATGTATCGTGCCGAACGTACCGTGACAGTCTATGATAACAAGACATGGTCATTGCTGTTCCGCACTACGGATGACGACTATTACCAACTTGTCTATCTGCCATATTACGACAACGTTAGCCCTCTTAACATAGTAGAAGGTTCACGCACGTACACAACCGAAGAAGGCAGTCAAGCCTTGGACCAAACCGACATTGTGCTGCAAGCCACCGACCCTATAGAAAACAAACGCTATACAGGGAGTCATAACGGGTTGTATGTAAGCAATATGAACGGTAGCAACGAGGTGCAACTCACACCCGACTCCATCGGCACCATCCTGCTTGACTCTACTCACCAACGCCTCTTTTACACCACAGCACAAGGCGTTTTCGCTATGCCTCTTATCTATTCATCTAACAACCAAAGCAAAGAAACTGCCATCCAAATCAACAACCTGACGAATGTGACGGGACTGATAATGAAAGAGTAACTACCATATTTGAATATCCTTATTACTATGCCTGACTATATATTTGAAACCTCTTGGGAAGTATGCAACCGCGTGGGCGGTATTTACACGGTACTTTCTACCCGCGCCGGACTTATGCAATCCCTACTCAAAGACCAAGTATTCTTCTTCGGACCGGATTTGAAGGAACATTCCGACCTCACATTCAAAGAAGACCGTCGTCTGCTTCGCAAATGGCGTGAGCACTTGGCAAACCAAAATAATATGCCTGCTGTACGGATAGGCAGGTGGACCATCAGCGGCAGCCCGATTGCCATACTGGTGGACTACAGCCACCTTCGGAGTCAAAAAGACAGTCTCTATGCTTGGGCTTGGGAGCATTTTGGGGTACAGAGCCATGCTGCATACGGCGATTACGATGACTCGTGCCTGTTCGGCTACGCCGTCGGACAAACAATGCAATCGCTCTACGACTTTCTCTCTACGCAGAAAGACAACAAGTTGCCAAAATCATTTGTCGCCCACACCAACGAGTGGCAAACAGGCTTTACCGTGTTCTATCTGCGCGCTTTCTGCCCCGCTATACGGACGTTGTTTACCACCCACGCAACGGGTATAGGACGCTCTATTGCAGGCAATGGCAAACCCCTATACGACTATTTTACAGGCTATAACGGCGACCAAATGGCACAAGAACTGAATATGGTCAGCAAGCACTCGGTGGAGAAACAGGCTGCGCATTACAGTCACTGCTTTACCACTGTGAGCGACCTGACGGCCCGCGAATGTGAACAACTGCTTGACAAGAAGCCGGATATAGTCACGCCTAACGGATTTGACCTCAATATAATACCGACTAAAAGCGACTTCGACCATCAACGCAAAGCAGCACAAACAATACTAAAAACCATCTATTTGCGTTTTCTTGCCCGCACCAACAAACATGAGGCTGAAAAGATATTGGAAAGCAGTATCCAACCATTGTTTATCGCCATTTCCGGCAGACAGGAGTGGAAGAACAAAGGGATTGATATCTTTTTGCATTCAATGGAGCGTTTGGCAGAAAAGCCTGCAGACCGCCCCATTGTAGCCTTTGTAATGGTGCCATACCTCAACCTGCCGAGTTTCACCAAAGGAAACGTTACCGTCATCTTCCTGCCTTTTTACTTCCCCATAACGGGCAAAGAGGACTACGGCGATGTGAGTCAGTGCACAGATGCCTATTGCCAAGACATCCTGAAAGGATTCAGTTACTACCAACTGCTCATCGGTATGGACATAACCCTTTTCCCGAGTTACTACGAGCCGTGGGGTTATACGCCGATGGAGTCCGTTGCCTACCATATTCCCACCGTTACCACTTCATTGGCTGGTTACGGCGTATGGGCTGAGCATACTCTGACTAATCATAAGCAGATGTTTTCACCCGTTACCGTGATTCATCGCACGGACAGCAACAGCGAAGATGTGGTAAAACAAATCGTTCACACCATTCGCACGTTCCTTTCCTTTGATGAAGATTCGGTAAAGGCTGTACGTAAAGCGGCTGCGAACCTGTCAAAAAAATCTACGTGGGAGCATTTCTACACGTATTACCAAAAAGCATATCAAATAGCATTGAATAAATAGATAATAAATACATACTCATATGAATATATCTTACAATTGGTTGCGTCAGTACATTGAGACACCCGATGACGCACAAACAGTAGCCCGTATCCTCACCGACATCGGTTTGGAAGTTGGCACAGTAGAAACAGTAGAGACCATTCGCGGCGGACTGAAAGGCGTGAAAGTAGGTCAAGTGATGACTTGTGAAGCTCATCCCAACAGCGACCACCTGCATATCTGCCAAGTGGACTTGGGAGATGGTCAGTTGACGCAGATTGTGTGCGGCGCACCCAATGTGGCAGCCGGTCAGAAAGTGCTGGTAGCCACTATCGGCACCGTTCTATATCAAGGCGATGAGTCGTTCACTATCAAACGTGGCAAACTGCGTGGCGAAGAGTCGTTAGGAATGATTTGCGCAGAGGACGAATTAGGCGTCGGCACAAGCCACGACGGCATAATGGTGTTACCCGCAGACACACCCGTAGGTATGGATGCCCGCGACTATTTCCACATTGAGGACGATACGCTCATCGAGGTGGACATAACGCCCAATCGCAACGATGGTGCCTCGCATTACGGAGTGGCTCGTGACCTCTATGCTTACTACAAAGCACACGAAGACGAACTGTCCTTCCCATGTCCTGCTCTCCGTCTGCCGGACGTGAGTGCGTTCAGCGTTCAAAACCACAACCTGCCTATCCAAGTTACCGTGGAAGACACAGCGGCTTGCCCGCGCTACACGGGTGTGAGCATTAGCGGCGTAACCATCAAAGAGTCACCCAAATGGCTGCAAGACAGACTGCAAGCCATCGGACTGAGAAGCATCAACAACGTGGTGGACGTAACCAATTTCGTCCTGATGGAATTAGGGCAGGCACTTCACGCCTTTGACGCCGACAAGATTGGCGGACAACACATAGTGGTACGCAAAGCCAAAGAAGGCACACCGTTCGTCACCTTGGACGGCATAGAACGCAAGTTAAGCAGCCAAGACCTAATGATTTGCGACGAAGAAAGAGAGATGTGCATAGCAGGCGTGTTCGGCGGCAAAGATACCGGCGTAAGCGAAACAACCCGCAACATCTTCTTGGAGAGTGCCTACTTCAATCCCGTAACCATTCGCAAGACGGCTCGCCGTCACGGCTTAAGCACCGACGCATCGTTCCGTTACGAACGAGGCTGCGATCCCAACTTCACAATGTACGTCCTCAAACGCGCCGCACTGCTCATTCAGGAGGTCGCAGGAGGTGAAGTGGCAATGGAGATAGCTGACGTAGTGGAAGGCAAAGCGAACAAGGAGGAGAAACCCTTCCCGCTATGGCAGGTGGATATGAACATCACACGCGTGGAGAACTTGATTGGCAAACAGTTAGGAGCAGAGACCATAGAGAAGATTCTTACAGTATTAGAGATACGCTTCACCAAGAACGGCGCAGACTACCACCTCGAAGTACCCCGATACCGCGTGGACGTTCAGCGCGAATGTGACGTGGCGGAAGACATACTGCGCATCTACGGTTACAACAACGTGGCTTTCCCGGAGAAAGTGAACACCTCGCTCAGTTATAGCACGCACCCGGATTCGGAAGGGCTGAAACGCCGCTTGAGCGAACAACTGACTGCACAGGGCTTCCACGAGATACTGAACAACTCGCTCACCAAAGTAAGTTACTATGAGCGCGGTACGTGGCTGGATAGTTGCGTGAAAGTGAAGAACCCGCTTTCGAGTGATTTGGGCGTAATGCGTCAGACACTGCTCTTCGGAGGACTGGAGTCTATCCAACGCAATATCAACCGCAAGATGAGTGACTTGCGGCTCTACGAGTTCGGCAACTGCTACTTCTATAATCCTGCCGCCGTGAAGGACGAGCCGATACAGGCTTATTCGGAGAACCTGCACCTTGCCCTTTGGTTGACAGGTAATAAGTCGGCGCAGTCGTGGGTCAGCAAGAGCGAACAAACCTCTTTCTATCAGTTGCACGCTTACGTCAATAATATCCTTTTGCGTTTGGGCATTGACCCGATGACTTTGGTACTCGAACCGGCGATTGACCCTGATGGCGACAAGTGCTGCGGTATCGTCGATTGTTTTGCCGACGGACTGGTTATCAAGACTCGGCAAGGTCTCTCGCTCGGCTATATGGCTGCTGTCAGCCGTCAGTTGCTGCGTGAGTTCGACATCGAACAGCCTGTCTATTACGCCGACCTCTATTGGCAGAACCTGATGACGATGAACAAACAGTACAAACCCGTCATCGAGGACCTGCCCAAGTACCCGTCCGTCAAACGCGACTTGGCTTTGCTGTTGGACAAGGACGTATGTTTCGCCGACCTTGAAAAGGCTGCTTTCCAGGCTGAAAAGAAACTGCTCCACGAGGTGAACCTCTTCGATGTATATGAGGGCAAGAACTTGGAGGCTGGAAAGAAGAGTTATGCTCTGTCGTTCATCCTCCAAGACAAGGACAATACGCTCAAAGACAAACAGATTGAGAACATCATGTCCCGCCTGCAAAAGACCTTCGAGGATCAGTTCGGTGCCAAGTTGCGATAACGGCGGGCAAGACATTGCAGATTCCAACTGTTCGGGCAAAACGACCTTCATAGTTAGTGAGGTCTATTTGCTTTCCATGCCGTATCTACAAGCCTAACAACACGGCAAAAGGACGCAAAAACAGATGTCAATACCGACAGGACACAGACCGAAGCAACCACTGTTTCGATAGTACGATATACCCTTATCCCGATAGCACGAAAAGAAAACTACGATGGCAAAAGCAGATTTGGAAATACCCTTCAGTGGCATTCACGGACGTTTGCAGAGCGACAGCGAAATCTATTACGCCAAGCGGCTTGGCGAGACGGTTGTGTCCCACTACCCAAGGCACAAAGACCCGAAGAAGATAACTGCTCATCAGCACGACCTCAACAACAACTTCCACCAGGCTGTAACCCGAGCCGGTATCGAAATCACCGACCCGCAACGCCGCTCTTACTGGCTTGAGCAATTCAACAACCAACCCAAGACTCAAAAGCAATACAAGACCTTGCGGGGCTTTGTCATAGCACAACTGACTAAGAATAAGTGAGAAAGCAAATGCAAAGCCCTATACCTCATTGGATTATCGGCTCTATTGATGTCTCCATAGTTCCGTATGAGACGAAGAACTCCCCCTCTAAGTTAGAGGGGGCAAGGGGGCGTGTGTCAAATCCAACCATCCCTTTTGAGGAATCATACTCCCCCGTATGAGGTGAACCGAACAAAATCTTTGAAACAACCGCTTCTCACACCAAAAAACAGAAAACATCTTGTAATCTCCGCAAAAAGCAGTACCTTTGCCGAAAGTTGTAGAAGCATGCCCACGCGCAGTAACGAAATATCATTATTCCTTGCTTTTTGTATCGAGCAATACAAGCAGCGGCACCATCTGACAGGGGAGCAGTCAATGCGCATCCTTGACCGTTATGGTGTCTTGGAGTATCTGGAAGCAGGCTACGAGCCGTTGCACACAAAGCGCGCAGTGGATTTTGGAGGATATTGACGAATTTATCAATAAAAGAAAACAATGAGAGTCTATCACGGCAGTTTGGAGCATGTACAAAAAATAACACAAGACAATCTGTATCTGCTCTTGCCGTTCAAAGTAAGTTGGGTAGCGGACATGCTGAGCGCGGACGAGCATATAAGTACGATTGAAGCCATCCGCCGCGTGTATTCTTCTGCCATGTACAAGCAATTGGAGCAGGAAAGCACCAAACGCTGGCACGAAGGCCCGGTGTCTTTGTACCAAACGATATAACCTCGGCTGCGAGGTTAATAGCAGCCGTCGCTTACCGACGTTAAACCGGAGTAAGCGCAAGGCGTTGCGCGATGACATATTTATAATAAGCGTTTGCTTTATTTGAGAATTCGTTCATACTACAACATTGAGAACCATCTTTCCAAGAATAAAGCAACACGCATACGTTTATGACATGGGCTTTCTGCATATAATGGACACTATGGGGGAGTCCAAGTTTACAAGCAGAACTATCATACTTTTTTTTAATGGATTCAAAACGCTGTAAAATGTCTAAAATAATAATCCCTGAACTAAAGAGATTTGGTTATTCAAGCATGAATACGATAAAAGCTTTCTTGCTATTGTATGGATATGAAGTGGGAAGGTTAAAACTCAAATACCCGACCAATGATATTAACAACCCACCTGAGTATAAAACTTTTATCATAGACAAGCTGATGCATGTTGTTAGCACATATATAATGGTGGTTGAAGAATGTCACGATTATGCAACAGCATGTACTATCGTCCGAACCCTAATTGATAGTGTTTCCGCATATCATCTTATTTATCATTCTGAAACAAATGATGAAATGCTATTAAGACATTACTTGTACATATTAGATGGCACCTCTCAAAAATTAGAGATATTAAAAAGACGCTCGCTACATATAACAGAAAAGATAACACCACAAGAATACCAAGAACTTTCAGATCAACTGTCATTTACGAAGAACAACATAATGCGTGATCAAGATGTATGTGTTAGAAATATAAAGAGTTTAAGTATATACAAATCGCATCAACAAGCCATTGATACATTCATTAAAGATTGTAATTGGAAATACATTAATATCGAAGAAATAAATCATAAAAATGCATATAGCTGGACTCAAATACAAGCCTTGTTCCCTACCGAACAAAAAAAACTATACTCTGATCTTTGTGCCTACTTATCACATTTCGTACATGGATTGAGTATGAGTAATTTAGTTTTCGACACGGAAGATAAAGATTTATACGAACCTTTATCGGCGAATGTTGCAATAGTATTAAATTTTATGCATGAATCCATGATAAACGATTTTGACGTAGATAGAAATTTTCTAATCAATGGCTTTCTAAAATCCCCGAATTTCCAAGCTTATTGCTCATATTTAACAGATTAATTTTTTCAACATGAAAAAGATTTTCACATTTATCGCATGGACGGCTTTTGTAGCATTTTCTCATGCAGCTATCGTAGAAGGGACATGTGGTGATAACTTAACTTGGTCTCTTAACACCAAAGATAGCACTCTAACTATTAAAGGATGTGGGGTAATGACCTCGCACCCTTGGTCTGAATATCATTCATATATTGCATATATATCTTTGCAAGAGGGTATTGAAGGATTCGAGGCTTCCGCATTTCAGGGATGTGAAAATATAAAAAATATAGTTATTCCCAATAGTATAAAATCGCTTAGTTATCGGCTTTTTTATAATTGTGAAAATCTCGTTTCTGTAAGTTTAGGAAATGGAGTTACTTATATTGGTGAGGGGGCTTTCTTTAATTGTAAAAGTTTATCAAAAATACATTTGCCTATTGGTCTTACTGCTCTTGGTCAAGATGTATTTTATAACTGTAAAAAACTAACTTCAATAAATATCCCCTACACCCTAACTAAAATTGGAAAAAGAGCATTCTTAGATTGTCCTATATCTACTATTTATTTCAATGGAACCCTTGAACAATGGTTTAATAAAAAGTGGAACGCATATGCTTGTTTTGGATTATACACATTGGTAATTGATGATGAAATTATTTCAAAAATTACAATTCCAAATAGTATTGCGAGAATAGATGCTAATGTGTTTTATAATTGCAAAAGTTTAACCTCTGTAACTATGCACGATAATGTAAATTATATAGGTCCTAATTCTTTTTACAAATGTCCTATCACTAGGTTGTATGTTTTTGCACAAAATCCACCTAATGGAGGAGCTTCTTCTGGAATAGAAAAATCAGATTGCACACTTTATGTCCCTAAAGAAAGTATTGAGATATACTCGAATACGATTTGGTGGGAGGACTTTAAAAATATTCGTACTATTGGTAGTTATTATATCGTGAAATTTGTAGATTGGGATGGGACGGTTCTTTCTTCAGATGAAGTAGAGGAAGGCTCTACTACAACACCTCCTGCTGACCCCGCACGACAGGGTTATACCTTTACAGGTTGGGACAAAAACTTCAGTAACGTACAATCTGATTTAACTGTTACAGCGCAGTATACACAAATACTGGCAATAGATGAAATATTCGTGGATAGCGATGCTCTGCAAAAGATTCTCCTCAACGGTCAACTCTACATCCTCCGTGGTGACAAGACTTATACGATTACAGGTGTAGAAGTCAAATAATTGTATGTCGCCATCGTCTCCTCCGGAATCGTTGTCTGTTAGGTCGGATATTATCCGACACGGCTCTGCCGCTATCTTCCTGTCTGTTTCCGTCGTTTGCCAAACGCCGCTTCTTTTTCGTCAATTGCGACAATGGATTGTATTCGGACACGGTCACAGAGCCGCCTTCTGCGTTCATTACCAGCGAATATCATTCGCCGCTTGTTGAGCGTATCAGCCTTTTTGGGCTGATTTAATAGCGTTTTCGCTCAGCGCATTTATGCGCTTCATAAAAGAATGAAGCCGCCAATTTTGGCGGCTGTTTCTTTATCCATTGTGCTGACTGCTAGTCGGCATTCTTCTCCGTCCATTGCAATCGGCATCTGCCGGGTTTTCTTTGTCACTTGCAAGCGAATCATATTCACCAAGTTTCGTCCATTCCGTCCACAGGAAAGCGCAAAACACCTGACCCCGCCTGCTGTTCACACAAAAATGCAGAAAACATCTTGTAGTCTCCGCAAAAAGCAGTACCTTTGCCGAAAGTTGTAAATTTCATAAGAAATGAATCTTTCAACACTCATAGAACAATACTTCCCCGCGTCTGACAATGATGTCACGATTGATGTGTTTGACGAGAAAAACATTTACGACGTTTATCATCGTGTCGTGAGTGTCTTGACACAACATCTGGACATCGAGACTACGGTGTTAGAAGCGATGAGTTATTGCTTTTATGAGATATTGGACAACGTGCTAATCCATTCCAGCAAGGAACTCGGCACCGTTATTACGCAATATGACCCGAAAGATCATGTACTTGGCTTCTTAATAGCGGATGACGGAATAGGTGTACAGGCTTCGCTCGCCGAGAACGAGAAGTATGCCAATATCTCAGAGCCGGAAGCACTGAAGATTTGCATCGAAGATACCGTTACGGACGGCAAGGGAATGGGATTTGGTCTGTATTCAACTTTCAGGCTCAATAGTAAAGCGGGGTTGTTATTGGAAGTACGTTCCGGCAGCCACACAATGAAGTGAAGAACGGAGAAGTGATTGCTACAGAGAGTGAACCCTGGCAAGGAACCATCGTGTATATGCTGTTGCAAACAGATAAGGAGATTAATCCCGCAGAAGTGGTGGCAAACCGCACAGATGTATCCGCAGAATACAGAGAAGCATTCTTAAACGACAATGAATTAGAGTAATTATGGTAACATTCAGTTTTAGAGAATATGGAGAGAATCTTGGCACGCGTCCTTTAGGAAAACGTGTCCGTGAACAACTGATGCCGTTGCTGGAACAGGATGAGCGGGTCGTTCTCGATTTCACAGGCGTGAATGTGGTAAGCAACTCATTCGCAGATGAATGTATCGCTAAATTGCTGCTTGTCATGCCGCTTGCTGATTTAAAGGCGCGCACTACTTTCCGTGGACTAAACCCGGTTGCATCTGAAAGCGTCTTAACGGCGCTTCAGCGTCGTCACTTAGTTATGGCGTAAGGTCCCAATAGTTGTTTGCTTGTGTATTTATTCATACAGCGTGCGTATGTTGTATTCATATACAGTGTGGTTTTGGAGTTGCAATATTTTTTACTGTTAACGAGTTATTGATATATGCATGAACAGGAAGATGAATTATTACCTATAAATTTATGGAGAAAGCAAACCGATAGTTCGCATAAACATCCACCAATTCCCTATGATGCAGACAAATGCTCATATTCAGAACGATTTTTCTTCAAAATAATCAGGAGTCCGCGACTTAATCGAAGTTCATCGCAACTAATTAAGGCGGCTCAAAAAGGAGATATTCAAAAACGAAAACATTTAATAGAGGCGTATCTTCCTTTCGTATATGTGATAGCACGTTACTATTGTACCGAAAACACGATGCTATTAGACGATTTATTTGAGGATGGCGTTATAGGATTAACTGACGCGATAATGAATTACAACCCTGCATCAGAAATGAGTTTCACTACTTATGCCGCGTTCAAGATTTCATCTGCCATTAAGAGTTCGTCCGTTCAATACGACTTATTGGCTTTCAAACAGATTGATGTTTTAAGTGAGTTAGATATTGAAAATAAGGATTGTGAATACTATCCTGACTACAAATTGGCTTTTATAGAGTCATTGCAAGTTGAGATAAATGAAGCACTGAATCATATAAGCGAAAGAACACGATATATGATTCAAAATTTTTACGGTTTGGGTTGTAAGAATAAAACCTTACAAGAGATAGGCGAACCTATTAATCTTACAGGTGAAACAGTACGTCAAAGAATCGTTAACACAATAAAGACAATCAATAAAGAGAATGGATTTCGTAATCTCAAACAATTCATTGGCGGATATAGATATGGATACGAAAGCGATTTTATGCCTGACAACAAATTCAAAATTCAGCAAACAACCTCATTATATAGTTGCGAAATCATTCTAAAGAATATACATTCAAGAAAATATCGGATCAACCAACTCCTCTGTAAGGAGGGTGACAGAACTTATATCCCTGTTGAAAATATTGATGCAATTGTGGAAGTATTAAATGAAATCATAGCAGATTCTAAACAACTACGAAAAGGAGCAAGATATAAAATTGAATTCCTAAACGATTTTTTTCTTGTTCAATTTGTAGATTTTTTAGAACATAATCGTGGTTATGCCATACGAGACAAATGGAAACATAAACAATATGAAAAAATCCATCCATTTGTTCAAAATATATTAGGCATCGCTCATTCTTTTATATCCGATGCTGTAATAAATATATACAAAACTCCTACCACAATTCATAAAAGTGCTATTTGATATAAAAATACCTGAACAAGGCAAACGAAAAGCAGGCAACCCTGCATCGGATTGCCTGCTTTCGTCCATTAGGTCGGATACCATCCAACACGGCTCTGCCGTTCTCTTCTTGTCCGTTTCCGGCGTTTGGCATACTTGAAACCGCCTCATTAGCACAAAAAGCATATTTCTTTTGGCTGTATGCCGAAATAACTGTACTTTTGCACTCCAAAACCATACGGTATGGAAAACCAGAACATCGAATATAAATCCCAGTGGAAAGACGAATTTCTGAAAGAGATTTGCGCTTTCGCCAACGCGCAAGGCGGCACGCTCTATGTCGGTATTGACGACAAAGGGAACGTCTGTGGCATCAACAATGCCGATACTCTTTTAGAGACACTGCCGAACAAAATAACGATGACAATGGGCATAGTTGCTGCGGTTAATGTATTACAGAAGGATGGGAAGAATTATCTGCAAATAGTAACCGAGCCGCATCCGTATCCTATAAACTACAAAGGTGCTTACTATGTGCGTAGCGGAAGCACATCTCAGGAACTCAAAAACAACGCGTTGAACCAATTCCTACTGCAAAAACGCGGCAAGACATGGGACAGTGTGCCGCAACCATATCTTACAAGCGATGATTTGGACGAACAATCCATACAAATCTTCCGCACCAATGCGTTGCGAAGCCAACGTATGACAGAGGCTGATTTTGCGGGGACAAGAGAACATCTGCTGCAGAAACTGCATCTGTATGAAGGTTCTTATCTCAAACGTGCAGCCGCCCTGTTATTCCACCCTGACCCTGAAACATTTGTTACGGGTGCGTGGGTTAAAATCGGCTATTTCAACACAAATACGGATTTGCTGTACCAGGATGAGATACATGGCAGTCTGTTCGTGCAGGTAAAACAGGTATTGGACTTATTGACAACAAAATATATGAAGTCCATTATCCGCTACGAGGATATCCAGCGCATTGACGAACTCCCCGTACCGCGTTCCGCACTGCGCGAAGCCGTAATGAACGCCGTAATCCATAAGTTCTACGGAAGCGGCAACCCGATACAAATCAGTGTGTATGAAGACAAACTGATGATTTATAACACCGCCGTTCTGCCCATTGGTTGGACAACGGAAACATTGAAAGGGAAGCACAATAGTGAGCCTGCCAATCCGGATATTGCCAACGCCTTCTTCCGCGCCGGTGATATAGAGGCGTGGGGACGGGGTATAGAACGTATTATGGATGAA
>CADAAF010000051.1:0-2677 GCA_902785805.1 uncultured Bacteroidales bacterium
TTAGTCTATACGGTGACCTTGGGCGGTGTAGGTGATGCCGTTGCGGTCGATAAACAAGACGCCGTTGCGGAGGTACTTGCGGGCTTGGGCGTAGGACGGGTCAGACTTGTGGGACGGGTCGGAGGAACTGTCAATCAGTATTTCGCCTTTGTCTATTCTCAATTCTCCTATCTCCACTCCGTCCACAACGATGCGGACACGTCCGACATTCAGCGTACCCGTTTTGCTGCGGAAAATACCGCGATACGCCAAGATAGTGCTACCCGTAGCGATATTCGGATAGTAAATCATGTTATCCTTAAGCCCCATATACGTATTGCCCGCGGACGCACCCTGAAGGATGCCCTTGCGCAAAGTGCCGACCAACTCGATATTCCCTTCCGCACTCCAACCTTCCAAGTTATCGTAGGCTGCCACCGAGTTCAGTTCCTCTCCCTTGTCGGCTGACAAATCTATCTTCACACCCGGGAACGTGAAAGAGGTGCGTGCCGCCAATCGGTCGTCAGCGTTCACTATATATCCCTTGCCCGCTGTGATGCTCTTCGCAATGGAGAAATACAGACTGACACCCGTGTCGGCATCACCGGTAGCGTACTTGAACTCATAGATACGTGAACCGAAATTCAACGAACTGAGCATGGCTTTGTTGACATTAAACGGCAGGCACAGGGTGGACCAGCGTTTCTTGACGAAACGGCGGTTGAGAGTGACCGTTTTTACTGTCTGACCGTCATAATCTTCCGCGAACCGCGTGTAATAATCATTGTCCCCGTTCTCTTGCAGAGTGATGCCGGATAGTACGGGTACAAAGACGGCTGTGTAGGTAACGTCGCGCGTGACAACAACCTGACGCGGGTTGTCCGTATTGCCGTCCGACCATTGCGAGAAAGCATAATCTTCATCGGGAGTGGCTTTGAGAATCGCTGTTTCGCCTTCCTTGTACTCTCCTCCGCCCGTTACTGTACCGTTGCCTTCTGCTTGAACAGTCAAAGTATAGGGAATATCCCATACCAACCGCACGGCAAAGCCGTTGCTGCGAGTGTCAACGCCCTGCGGACGGAAATAACTCGAGCGGAAATTGAAATCGTAGGTCTCGTGCGTCTCTGCGTTCTGCGTGGAAGACCAGTAGTAGCCGTACGTCGAAGTCAAGTTCACGTGCGAGCCGGTACGATAGCCTCCTGCGGGCATAAATACGGCTCCCGCTTCCTCCATCCCAAGCCATTCAGCCGCCGTATAAGTGTTGTCCGAATAATGGTTGCTTCCACCGCTGTAAACGCCCATATCATCATACCATTTCATACTCTTCTTCGTGGCAGGAGTGAAGGTCAAACCGTCAGGTACTTCCCAGTCGTCAGGCAGCAGGATAAAGCCGTTCACACCGTTCACCGTCCCCATACCGAAGAGGTTTTTGGCATTTTCGCGTCCGTGCACCAAATAAACCCATTCGTCACGGGACAGTGTGCGCCACATTCCCGCCTCGTATGAGGTGCCGCCGTAGCGGATGACATTCAGCCCCCAGTCGGTAAAGACGGAGTACTTGCCCGTACTCGTGGCAACTTCGGTGGGTTTGTAACCCGTACCCCAGCCGAAAAGGTCCGTCCAACCATCGTACGTAGAAGATATGTTCAGATTGGCAGAACCGATATAATCCCACTGGTTGTCCGCAAAACGCCACGTACCCTGCCTGCCCGTACCGTCACCACATTCGTGCGTGCCTTCGGCTGCATTGAACTGCAAGTTCCCCGGCGAGAACATTACCTGTAACGTTTCGCTGACACTGAACACTCCTATGCCCCCTGCAACGCTTTGTGCGAAGCTGTTTACAACGCAGGTCGCAAACGCCAAGATAAAGGTTAACAGTTTGTATTTCATCTGTTTGGTTATGAACTTGTCTTTGTCGTTTTTATTTTTCACTATATTGTGTTATTTTCCCAATCGTCCACAAACATGCGCAACTCCTTGCGGCGGCAAAGGTACAGCACAATAAGGAGATGAACAAGCAGACGGTCAGATATTTTCAAAAAAGGCGGGCAAACATGGTGTGAGAGTGCCGCGAGAGGATTGTGAGAGGATTGTGAGAGTTGATTTGACCTTTGGGTGACTTATGGGTGACCTATGGGTGACTTATGGGCGACCTATGGGTGACCTATGGGCGACCTATGGGTGACCTATGGGATAGACAGGGAGATGACGGGGCGAAAAAAGGGAGTAACGGGGGCAGGAAAAGGGAGTGACGGGGGCGGGAAAAGAAATAGACACATTTTTCTTTTGCATATCTGAAAAGAACGCTCTATCTTTGCCCGCCGAAACAGTGAATACGTCAAACCAAATAAAACCTATACGATATGACAACAAAAGGCAAAGCAGGATTATGGATATCAATCATTCTATTAGTGGGTCTCTCGGTATTCGTTTATATCAAGTTCTATTTTGTATATAGCGAGGGCGTTAACGAAGGGGATATCAACTACGTCCAGAAGGAAGGAGTCGTGTTCAAGACCTATGAGGGTAAGATGATTCAGACGGGCTACAACTCGAAGAACACCCGCGCGACGATACAGAGCAACGAGTTCCGTTTCTCGGTGGATGACGACCGCGTTGCAGAGCAAATCCAGTCGGGCAGCACGTCACAAATCAAGCTTCACTGGCACCGCTACTTAGGCACCCTTCCGTGGCG
>CADAAF010000051.1:2691-9258 GCA_902785805.1 uncultured Bacteroidales bacterium
CGACATACTGAATCTGCCTGTTGACTAACCGTTTACGCATATGCTAACCGATCCTGATTGGAACTTCGTGCATATCTACGAGCGGAGTTTCCGAACGAACTGGAATCTTGAGGCGGTGTCCGACTACGGCACATCGAACACCCTGACTTATGCCCAACTCACGGAGCAAATAACGAAGCTGCACATACTGTTCCGTCTGTGCGGTGTGGAGAAGAACGACCGCATAGCCGTGATGGGCAGGAACAACGTGAACTGGGTGTCGGTGTATATGGCATCGATACTATACGGGGCGACCATAGTGCCTATATTGCAGGACTTCAAGTCGAACGATGCACTCCATATCATCAACCACTCGGAAGCCAAGCTGCTGTTTGTGAGCGACCTGATATGGGAGGGTCTGGACCTTGAGCAGATGGTGGAGATTAACGCTGTGTTCTCTCTGACGGGTTTCAAGCTGCTTGGCACCCGCTTGGCAGGTTCGGGTGCGCGCAAGGAGGACTTTGCGTGGGAGGCAGCCGAGGAGCTGTTCAAGAAGCAATATCCGTACGGTATGGACGCCGATGACGTACACTTCGACCCTCGCGATAACAGCGAGACAGCCTCCATCAACTACACGAGCGGCACGACCGGTTTCAGCAAAGGCGTTCTGACCCCGTGCAACGCATTAGCAGGCAACATCAAATTAGGCTTTGAGAGCGGTCTGATTTTCCCCGGGTGCCGCCACGTGGCATTCCTGCCATTGGCCCACGCCTACGGCTGCGCTTTTGACCTGTTAGCCTGCTTAGCCGCAGGAGGCCATACACACCTGATAGGCAGGACTCCTTCTCCGAAAGTGCTGCTGCAAGCGTTTGCGGAAGTGAAGCCCACAGTCATATTGTCCGTGCCATTGGTATTGGAGAAGATATACAAGAAACTGATTGTGCCACAGATTTCCAAACGCCCTGTAAGCTGGGTGCTCCGCGTGCCGTTCCTTGACGAGATGGTATATAAGAAGATACGCGAGACATTGATAGAGGCGTTCGGCGGCAGTTTCCGCGAAGTCATAATAGGCGGCGCACCCCTGAACCCCGAAGTGGAGATGTTTCTGCACAAGATAAAGTTCCCACTGACAGTAGGTTACGGCATGACCGAATGCGCCCCCCTGATAGCCTATACACCAGCCGAGAGTTTCCGTCCGCTGTCCTGCGGTCAGGCTCTGAAAGGTCTGATGGAAGCCCGTATCAGCAAGCCCGACGCCAACGGCGTGGGCGAGATAGAGGTGCGGGGCGAGAACGTAATGGCCGGCTACTACAAGAACAAAGACGCCACCAAGAAAGTGTTCACCAAAGACGGGTGGCTGCGGACAGGCGACTTGGGCATAATAGACGAAGACGGCGGGACAGAACATCTACCCCGAAGAAATAGAAGCCAAACTGAACAATATGCCGTTCGTGTTGGAATCATTAGTCATCCAACACGAAGGCAAACTTGTGGCACTGGTATGTCCGAACTTCGAGGATATAGACGCAGAGAGCATGAACCGCGAAGAAGTAGATGAGCAGATGGAAGCCAACCGCAAAGCCGTCAACGAACAACTCGCCAACTACGAACAGATAGCCACCATCAAACTGTACCCGCACGAGTTCGAGAAGACTCCGAAGAAGTCAATCAAACGTTTCTTATACACTTCGTTAGCAGAATGAACCTATGTATAGACCAAGGTAACTCGCGCGTGAAAGTGGCATTGTTCACTGACGAGGGTCATCTTCACAAGAGTTTTATATACAAGACGTTCACCTCGTCGGACGTGGAGCGTTTGTTCTCATTGTACCCGATAGAGGAAAGCATCGTGTCGTCGGTGGTGAACATAGAGCCGTCAGTAGTGAATGCGCTGAACCGGTTGTCGCGACGTTTTGTGCTGTTCGACCACCATACTCCTATACCCATAGTGAACGACTACGAGACACCGCAGACATTGGGCTTAGACCGTCTGGCAGCCGCCGTGGGAGCCGCAGCGTTGTGTCCGGGCAAAGACATACTGATAATAGATGCCGGTTCCGCCATTACGTACGATGTGCTGACCCGCGACGGACATTATCACGGCGGCAACATAGCCCCGGGCATCAAGGTAAGACTGACCTCACTCCACCGGCTGAGCAAGAAACTGCCGAACGTGGAAGTGGATGAGAACGTGTTCATTCCGCTGATAGGCAAGAACACACACGATGCGATAGCCGCAGGTGTGGTACGAGGTGTCGCCTTTGAGGTGAAAGGGTATATCCGCGCACTGCAAGCCGATGAGAAAGATGGAGATACATTAGAAGTCTATCTGACGGGCGGCAATGCTCCGTTCATTCTCAACCACGTCAAAGAGCAGATGCACTACGAGAAACACCTCGTACTAATAGGACTGAATACGATACTACAATATAAACACTGACAGCATGATACTGATAGCAGACTCGGGCTCGACGAAGACCCATTGGACCCTAATGACGGCCTCCGGTAAGAGCCAAGACTATTCAACCGACGGCATCAATCCGTTCTTTTTGAGCGTAGAGCAGGTGGAAAACATCCTTGAGTACCAGTTGCTTCCGCAGCTGAGCAAACAACTATGGGCAGGCACAGTAACCCGCATCTTCTTCTACGGAGCAGGTTGCACGCCTGAGAAGAGCAAGGTGGTGTCCGACGCGCTTATGCACAGCGGGTTGGCTATGTCCGGTAACTTCCGCGTGGATGTACAGTCGGATATGTTAGGTGCGGCACGCGGTCTGCTTCAGCACGAACAAGGAATAGCGTGCATATTAGGCACGGGCAGCAACAGTGCGCTGTACGATGGCAACGGCATAGTGAGACAAGTGCCCGCGTTAGGCTTTATCCTCGGAGACGAAGGGAGCGGAGCAGTGTTAGGAAGGCAGTTGGTGTCGGACATACTGAAGAACCAACTCCCCAAAGAACTGCAAGATATATTCTTCGCACAATACCAACTGACGCAGGCAGATATAATAGAACGGGTTTACAGACAGCCACTTCCCAACCGTTTCCTCGCCTCGTTCAGCCACTTCTGCTACGAACACAAAGAACATCCCGCTATCCAAGAGCTGCTATACAGGCATTTCAATACGTTCGTGACACGCATACTGCTCCAATACTACCAGAACGAAGAAGAAAAGAGCCAAATGCCCGTCGGGTTTGTCGGGTCAATAGCCTACTACTACAAAGACATACTCAACCAAGTACTTAACGACTACCATCTGCACCTCGGACAGATACTGCAAGACCCGATAGAAGGACTCAAACAATACCACGCAGCAGACCTCGAGCCGACCACCTGATTTATGCAAATAGAAGAGAACATATCCCTGCAGCGGCATAACACGTTCGGTATGGACGTTCGTGCTCGCTATTGGGCTGAGTACGGGTCGGCAGACGAACTCAAGGAACTGCTCAGTCAGTATGCCGACGTGCAAAAATGCTTTATCGGTCAGGGGAGCAATCTGCTGTTCACCAAGGATTATGACGGGATAGTACTCCACTCTTCCATGGCACGTGCGAAAGCAGTACGCGAGACATCCGACGAGGTCTATATAGAGGCACAGAGCGGTTTAGTAATGGACGACCTTATCGCCCAGTTATGCGATATGAACCTGTACGGAATGGAGAACCTGAGCCATATACCCGGTGAGGTAGGTGCATCAGCCGTTCAGAACGTGGGTGCATACGGTGTGGAAGCCAAAGACGTCATCAGTCAGGTGGACGTTCTCGAAACAGCCACCGGCGAGATTCATACACTGAACAATCAGGACTGCAAGTTCGGTTACAGGGACAGCGTTTTTAAGGGCGAGCAGGCAGGCAAGTACGTGGTACTGAACGTTACTTTCCGTCTGTCGAAGAAAGCAGTCTATAAGCTTGACTACGGTCAATTGCGCGACGTGTTGCCTGCTGCTCCGTCGGCATCCGCTATCCGCAACGCCGTGATAGCCATCCGGCAGAGCAAGTTGCCGGAAGTAGGTCAAACAGGGTCGGCAGGGTCGTTCTTCAAGAATCCGATAGTGGATAAAGCCACCTACGAGCATCTCCGCACGAAGTATGCGTCCATGCCTTCATACACACAGGCAGACGGATACAAGATTCCTGCTGCATGGCTGATAGAGCAAGCGGGCGGCAAGAGTCTGTCTATGGGCGGCGCTGCTGTATATGAGAAACAACCTCTTGTAATCATCAACCGCCATAACGCCACTCCCGAGGACGTGATGAGATTGGCAAAGATGATACAAGACAGAGTGGAAGAACAATTCGGTATTAACCTGCAACGAGAAGTTATTTACATCTAATTATGGCAAGATTCATTGTAGAAGGCGGTCACCGTCTGCAAGGCAGTATCAGTCCCGCAGGGGCTAAAAACGAAGCACTACAAATACTTTGCGCGGCTCTTCTTACTCGCGAACAAGTAGTGATAGACAATCTGCCCGACATACTGGATGTCAATAACCTGATAGCCTTGTTAGCGGCAATGGGCGTGAGCGTCAAGCAGGAAGGCAGACAATGCACATTGCAAGCCGAGCATATTGATACCGACTACCTTGCGAGCAAAGACTTCCTTACGAGCTGCAACCGTTTGCGCGGTTCGGTAATGCTAATAGGTCCGCTGTTAGCACGATTAGGGAATGTGACATACTCCAAACCGGGAGGCGACAAGATAGGCAGAAGACGGTTAGACACACACTTCCAAGGTATCCTTGCACTTGGTGCCGAATACTCCTATCATCCTGACCTGCAAGCCTACGTGTTTACCGCTCCTAACGGGCTGAACGGTACCTATATGCTCCTTGAGGAAGCGTCCGTGACAGGAACAGCGAATATCATTATGGCGGCAGTGTTAGCCAAAGGTACGACCACTATATACAACGCCGCATGCGAACCGTATATCCAACAGTTGTGCCGCATGCTGTGCCGTATGGGAGCACAGATTACAGGTATAGGCAGTAACCTTCTAACTATCACTGGCGTAGAACAACTACACGGTACGCGTCATACACTGCTACCTGACATGATAGAAGTGGGTTCTTTCATCGGTATGGCTGCTATTACCGGGTCGGAGATTACTATCAAGAACGTATCTATACCCAATCTCGGCATTATTCCCGCCACATTCCAACGCTTAGGCATCCATATAGAGCAACGCGGCGACGACCTATATATCCCCGCCCAATCGCATTACCGCGTGGAATCGTTCATAGACGGAAGCATACTGAACATAGCCGATGCCCCCTGGCCCGGTCTAACACCTGATTTGCTGAGTGTCATACTTGTAGTAGCCACACAAGCCAAAGGAAGTGTACTGATCCATCAGAAGATGTTCGAGAGCCGGTTGTTCTTTGTGGACAAACTGATAGATATGGGTGCGCAGATTATCCTGCGCGACCCTCACAGAGCCGTAGTAATAGGACACGACCAACAAATGCGGCTTAGACCGAACAATATGTCTTCGCCTGATATCCGTGCGGGAATAGCCATGCTGATAGCCGCCATGTCAGCGGACGGAGTGTCGCGTATCGACCATATAGACCAGATAGACAGAGGGTATGAGCATATAGACGAACGTCTGAATGCACTCGGCGCCCGTATACGCCGTGAGGCATAACGCCTTTTCTGTCATTCTACGCTTTCTGCTCCGCTTGCATGGAACGCCTGTAACAGTTGCGGCAGAGCGGTTCATAAGACTCCGTTTCTCCAAGTAGAACCCTTTTATCGTTCTGCACAAGTCTGTGGCTGACCCAAGCAAGGTCTCCGCACTGTACGCATATAGCGTGCGTCTTATAAACGTCTTCCGCCACCGCCATCAAGGCAGGCATAGGTCCGAACGGAACTCCCTTATAGTCCATATCCAATCCGGCACAAATGACACGGATACCGCGCTCCGCCAACTGGGTGCAGACATCCACTATGCCCATATCAAAGAACTGCGCCTCGTCAATACCGACCACATCTATATCGTCCGCCAAAAGGAGAATGTTCTGACTGGAATCGACGGGCGTGGAAGGAATGGCGTTATGGTCGTGACTGACCACATCCTGCTCACTGTAACGGACATCAATAGCGGGTTTGAAGATTTCCACTTTCTGTTTGGCAAACTGCGCACGCTTCATGCGCCGGATAAGCTCCTCCGTCTTTCCGGAGAACATACTTCCGCAAACTACTTCGATACTTCCACGGCGTCTTGCCGGGCCTTGTGTGTCTCTCTCGTTGAACATATATCGGGTGCAGTATTATTTTTGGATATTTGACCGCGCAAAGATATAACGTTTTGCAGAAAGTTGCAGAAAGAATTGTAAAATTTTGTGCGAGGCGGCGTATCGTTACTGCGTGATTGTTGTGTGAGTACGGTGTGGTACCAGTGTGAGTTGCTTAGTAACCCAATAATCACCCGCTAATCACCCGCTAATCACCCGCTAATATCCCGATGGTATATGCTGAAAACAAGGGAAAAAGTAAGGGGGTGAAATGGGATGAAAGGCGGAGGATAAGAGTGAGAGAGGGGCGTTGGAGGGGCGAGAGACGAGTGCGGGATGGGTGAGAGACGGGTGC
>CADAAF010000051.1:9268-22294 GCA_902785805.1 uncultured Bacteroidales bacterium
AGGGGTGCGGGAGGGGTGAGTGAGGGGTGATGGATGGGCGAGAGAGGGGTGCGGGATGAGTGCGGGAGGGGTGAGAGACGGGTGATGGAGGGATGAGAGACGGGTGAGAGAAGGGTGAGAGACGGATGAGAGAGGGGTGCGGAAAATAAAAAATGCAGAAGATGTTGCATAATCATTGCAGAAGCAGTACTTTTGCGGCTGTTATTGCATTTTAGCCTCTTTTGCAATAGTAATTAACCTCTTTGCGGGAGACGGTCCCGCGTGAAGTCAATTAAATTCAGGGCTTACTGAGTGTGTGCTTGTTCGGAGAGTGGCATTTCGCTTGTTTGGAGGCGAGTATATGCGTAGGTAGGTTCTGTATTGAATGAAGAGATGAAGTCGGATTACATTATTGAAGTGAACCATGTCTTCAAACAGTTTGAAGACGGTCAGTATGCCCTTCGAGACGTGAGTTTGAACGTGCGGAAGGGCGAGTTTGTAACCATTTTGGGTCCGTCCGGTTGCGGCAAGACGACCTTGCTACGATGTATAGCAGGTTTTCAGGTAGCCAGTTCGGGCGACATACTTTTGAACGGCGAGGATGTGACAGAGATGCCACCTCACTTGCGACCGGTGAATACGGTGTTCCAGAAGTATGCCTTGTTCCCCCATTTGAATGTGTATGAGAACGTTGCCTTCGGTCTGAAGCTGAAGGGCGTGGAGAAGACGGAAGTGGAGCGCAGGGTTAAACGTGCGCTGAAGATGGTGGCTATGTCTGACTACGAGTTCCGCGACGTGGATTCGCTGTCAGGCGGTCAGCAACAGCGCGTTGCGATAGCCCGCGCCATCATCAACGAGCCGGAAGTGCTACTGCTGGACGAGCCATTGGCAGCATTGGACCTGAAGATGCGCAAGGACATGCAGTTGGAGCTGAAAGAGATGCACAAGAAGTTGGGTATCACCTTTATCTACGTTACGCACGACCAGGAAGAGGCACTGACTCTGAGCGACCGTATCGTAGTGATGCGCGAGGGCAAGATACAACAGATAGGTACCCCGACCGACATATACAACGAGCCGCAGAACTGCTTTGTGGCAGACTTTATCGGCGAGAGTAATATACTGAGCGGCACCATGATACGCGACCGACGCGTCCGCTTCTGCGACAAGGAGTTCGACTGCATAGACGAGGGCTTCGGCGAGAACACCGCCGTTGATGTCGTTGTCCGCCCCGAAGACATCTATATATGGCGCAAGGGGGACGGCATCACACAACCCGAAGACGTTGACCCCGACGACCGCGTTCCGAAAGGCAACTTCACGAAATGGTACGGCGTGGTGGACAGCTGCATCTTCAAGGGCGTGCACTACGAGATGACCATCAAGACGGACAACGGGTACGAGTTCATGGTACAAGACTACCACGAGTTTGTGCCGGGCACCGAAGTGGGAATGTTAGTCAAGCCGGAAGACATACAGATTATGCACAAAGAGCACAACCTGTACAACTACTTCGACGGGGAAGTGACCAAGAACGGCAAGGTCAGCTTCTTAGAAGCCGACTGGGAAGTGAGCGAGGAACAGTTAGCTCCCTTCCATGCGGGCGACAAGGTTCGGGTGCGCGTACCGTTCCTCGATATAGACCTTCAAGACCATGAGAGCGAAGGCGTTCTGTCAGGAGAAGTGCATTTCATCCTGTACAAAGGCAACCACTACCACCTGACCATCCGCACGGATGAGGGATACGATATGTACGTGGATACCAACGACATCTGGGACGACGGCGACCGCGTGGGAATAGTTATCCCGAAAGAAAGTATCTTTCTTGAGAAAGCAGAAAATTAGGCAGCAATGAAGATATTTCAGAAAAGGAAGAATTGGGCATGGCCGTACATCGTGTTCCTCGTGCTGTTGGTTGTTCTGCCGCTGGTGCTGATAGGAATCTACGCATTTACGGACCTGGAAGGACACTTTACACTGCGTAACTTTATGCTGTTTTTCAGCAAGAGCGAGGCAGTCAACACGTTCATCTACTCCATCTCTATAGCCCTGATAACGACTATTATATGCCTGCTGTTAGGCTACCCTGCAGCCTACGTGATGGCCATGCGCTCGTTCCGCACTCCTGCGGTAATGGCACTGTTGTTCATCCTGCCGATGTGGATAAACTTTCTTCTGCGCACGATAGCGACTGTGGAGCTGTTCCACATGTTCAACCTGCCGTTGGGCGAAGGTGCGCTGCTGTTCGGTCTGAGTTACGACTTCCTGCCGTTCATGATTTACCCCATCTATAACACGCTTCAGAAGATGGACGTGAGCCTGTTGGAGGCCGCGAAGGACTTGGGAGCGACACGTTTTCAGACGTTTGTGAAAGTGGTGCTGCCGCTGTCAATGCCGGGTATCTATTCAGGTATCGTGATGGTGTTTATGCCGACAGTGAGCACGTTTGCCATATCGGAATTGCTGACACACAACAAGATAACGCTGTTCGGTTCGCTTATTCAGCGCAGTTTCGGCGAGGGCGGCATCCTGATGTGGAACTACGGTGCCGCATTGTCGCTGATTATGCTGGTAATCATAGGCGCCACCTCGTTCTTCGGTCAGAATGAGACGGAAGCAGGCAGTCAGAAAGGAGGTTTGGTATGAAAGCGAATATATCTTCCATCGAGAAGCGCGGTCTGTGGTCCCGCATGGCAGGTCAAGTGTATCTATGGCTGCTATTAGTGGTGCTGTACGCCCCTATTCTGCTGATTATCATCTTCTCTTTCACGAAGAGCAAGGTATTCGGCAACTGGACAGGCTTCACGTTCGGTCTGTATGAGAACCTGCTGACGGGTTATGACTACGATGCGCAAGTGCGTGTGGATCCGAACCTGTACAGGGCAATGTTTTACACGGGATTAGTGGCTGTCTGCGCAGCCGTTCTGTCCACGCTGTTAGGCACGTTAGCCGCCATCGGCATCTTCCACATGCAGCAGAAAGCACGCCGCGTGGTGTCGGTATTGAACTCTATTCCAATGATTAACCCCGACATACTGACCGGTATCAGTTTGTTCCTGCTGTTTGCTTCAATAGGTTTGACGCGCGGTTTAGGAACGGTGATTATCGCGCACGTGGTGTTCTGCACGCCTTACGTTGTACTGAGCGTCATGCCCCGCTTGCAGAAGATGAACCCGAACATCTACGAGGCGGCATTGGACCTGGGTGCTACGCCTATGCAGGCACTGCGCAAAGTGCTGCTGCCGGAGCTGCGTCCTGGAATGATGAGCGGCTTTATCCTGTCGCTGACCCTGAGTATCGACGACTTCGGCGTAACCTTCTTCACGAAAGGCAGCGGCGGACTGGAGACCCTGTCCACGTTCATCTACGCCGATGCACGCAAAGGCGGACTGACACCGGAGCTGCGTCCGCTGTTCTCCCTCATTTTTCTGACCATACTGATACTGCTCGTTATCAGCAATGTGCGAGCATACAGACAAAGAAATAAAAACAACTAACCATAATAACCTTAAAAACTTAACGAGAAAATGAAAAAACTATCATCCATTCTTGTAGCCATCCTGTTTGTATTCACATCCTTTGCAGCGGACCGCGAGCATACGCTGAAGATTTACAACTGGGCGGATTATATCGATATGACGAACGTATTGGACAAGTTCCCAGCCTGGTATAAAGAACAGACAGGCGAGGAAGTGCAGGTTATTTACCAGACGTTCGACATCAACGAGTCGATGCTCACGGAGATTGAGATAGGCAAAGAAGACTACGACGTGGTATGCCCCTCGGAATACATCATCGAGCGTATGCTCCGCAACAACCTGCTGCTCAAGATTGACAAGAACTACGGCGACCTGCCCGACTATACGAAGTTGGTATCGCCGTTCGCACAGAACATCTTCCAGCAGATGGCACCCAAGGGGTCGGACATTAACGTAGCCGACTATGCCGTAGGCTATATGGGCGGTACAACAGGTATCCTGTATAATCCGACCTATGTGAACGCCGACGACATCCGCTCGTTAGGCGGCTTGCTCAATCCGAAGTTTGCAGGCAGAGTGTTCATGAAAGACGCTTTCCGCGACGTCTATTCGGTAGTGGTTCTCTACGTATATCGCGAGGAGATTGCGCGCGGCGAAGTGACCCGCGAAGACCTCGTAGGCAACGTGACCGATGAGCGCATAGCCCGCGTGGAGAAGTTCCTGACGGATATGAAAGACAACATTGCCGGCTGGGAAGTGGACTTCGGCAAAGAAGAAATGACCAAAGGCAAGACATGGATGAACCTCTCGTGGTCAGGCGATGCCCAATGGGCTATTGACGAGGCGGCTGAAGTAGGCGTGACACTCAACTATTTAGTTCCCGAAGAAGGTTCCAACGTATGGTTCGACGGCTGGGTTATCCCGAAGTATGCCAAGAACACAAAGGCTGCCAGCTACTTCATCAACTACTTGTGCATGCCCGAGAATGCCATACTGAATATGGAAGAAATAGGTTACGTGAGCGTTATCGCTTCGCCGGAAGTACTGGAATGGGCGAACGACGAAGAGACCTACGAGGAGACCGTGGACCTGAGCTACTACTTCGGCGACAGCGCAGTTGCCGTTCACGCCAATCCCGTCCTCTATGCCGACAGAGCCGTGATCGAACGCTGCGCCCTGATGCACGACTGCGGCGACCAGACAGAAGCAATGCTGGCCATGTGGAACCGCGTCAAAGGTGACAATCTGAGCAGCACAATGGTGATTATTATCGTGGTTATCGTATTGGCAATCGTACTGTTTGCCGTCATTCAAACCGTTAACCGCCGTCGCCAGCGTGCCATACATACCAAAAAAACGAACAGACGATGAAGAAACGAATCAGCCTTTTCATACTTTGCCTGCTGAGTGCCGTGAGCGTGATGAGCAGCCCGATGGAGGACGAGTTTTTCGCCCTCCGCAAACGTTTCCCGTCACGCGACAACGAACTGAAAGCGGACTTGGAGAAATACCTGGCGGCATACCCCTACACCACCTACTACGATGACGCACAGATGATGTTGGGCGTGATACACACCGAAAAGAAACAGTACAAACAAGCCCTGCGCAATTTTCGTAATGTCGATTGGAAGCAATTAGGCCGATACGACCAGCCGATGTTCTTCTTCTATCGCGGCTACGCCTTTATGCAAAGCGGCGACGCAGATGCTGCCATATCATGCTTCAAAGTACTCAAAGAAAGCAACAACCCCTATACGCTGCAAGGCAGATACTACTATGCTTACTGCATGTATAAGAACGGTCAATACAAAGAGGCTCTGCCCGACTTCCTCGCATTAGAAAAGACAGAGCAATACGGCTCAATTGTACCCTACTATATCGTGCAGATTTACTACACACAAGGCAAGTATGATGAGGTTTGGGAACGTGCAAAAGAACTGTTAGAGAACGACGCGAACAACGCCAATAATGCAGAAATCTACCGCATAGTCGGCGAAATGTACTACAACAAAGGTCAGTACGGCAAAGCGGCTGAACAGCTGGAGAAGTATGCCTCCATAATGAACAAGAAGAAAAAGAAACTGATGCGCAACGACCTGTACCTGATGGGTATAGCATACTACAAGCAGAAACGCTATGACGATGCCATCCGTTCCTTGAAGCAGGTCAAACAGGAGAAAGATACTATCTCCGAGAGTACGTGTCTGCACTTGGGTCACGCCTACGTCAAAACCGGTCAATGGGAAAGTGCCCAGTTAGCCTATTCGGCTGCAATGAACTTCCGCCTGAACAACAAGACACGCGAAGAGGCAATGTACAACTACGCACTGACCACCTATCAGAAAAACACTGCATTAGGAGAGAGCGTAACAGCATTCAACAACTTCCTGAACGAATATCCGAAAACGGAACACGCCACAGAGGTATATCAACTGTTAGCGGACGTGTATATGAACTCGAAGAACTACCGCGCAGCATTGGAAGCCGTGAACGCCATACCCAAACAGACCTCCAAGACGGCACAAATCAAACAGTACTTGCGCTACCAGATAGGCGTGGACGCTTTCTTGCAGGGCAAGATGCAAGATACGGAGAAATGGATGACCGAGGTCATACAGAACGAACAGACATGGTCTTCCTACAAGACAGACGCCTACTACTACCGTGCCGAAGCACGCTACCGGCTGCACCAATACGAGGATTGTTACAACGACCTCAAAACATTCCGCTCCACTCCCGGCAACCGTTCGGGCAATCTGGCTCATGCGGATTACCTGATGGGCTATGCGCTGTTCAGCCTGAAGCAATACTCGGAGGCGGAAGTGGCGTTCCGCCGGTTCGTCAAAACAGCCGACAAGAAACAGAACACGTATGCGGACGCCATGAACCGCATCGGCGACTGCTGCTTCAACCATAGAGGATTTAAGGACGCTATCGCAGCATACCAGATTGTGGCCAATCAGAAAGGCACAGGGGCTGACTACGCAATGTTCCAGATTGGTTATGCACAAGGTCTGCTCCGCCGCTATCAGGATAAGTCTGCCACGATGGAGCAACTGGTTGCCACCTACCCCAAGTCTGACTATGCGGATGACGCTCTCTACGAGATAGCCCGTGCCAACCTGCAAGACGGCAACGAAAGCAAGGCCGTCAATGCCTATACGCGACTGATTAGCGACTACCCGAACAGCAGTTATGCGCGCAAAGCCTCTTTGGAACGCGCCATGGTCTATCGGGATGCCAAACAGTATGACGAAGCCATCGCGGGATTCAAAGCCACTATCGAACAGTATGCCGGTAGCGAAGAAGCCTACGCAGCTATGGACGGACTGGAACAAATCTACGTGGAAACAAACAATATAACCGAGTACCTGGCTTATGCCAAGCAGACAGGAAGAATGAAATCCGGTGCTTCTGCCGAAGAAGACTCACTCACATACGTGACTGCCGAATTGCAGTATATGTTAGGACACTACAAAGAAGCCGCAGCAGGTATGACCACATATATCAGTCGTTTTTGCAGCGGCGGCAGATACTGCACTATGGCAACCTACCAGGCTGCTGACAGCTATTACCGCTTAGGCAAACCCAATGAGGCGATTGAACTATACACCACCCTGATGGACACTCCGGGTAACCCGTATATGGAAGAGTCGTGCACACGTCTGGCTGAACTGCTGTATGAGAAAAAATCGTATGAACAGGCGCGCAAATACTTCGTCAAACTACGCGAACTGACCTCCGAACAGGAAAAGAAAAACACTGCCGACTTAGGCGAATTACGTTGCTCTTATTTCCTAAAAGACTCGAAGAACACAATAGAAGTTGCCAATCGCATGTTAGAAAAAACAGGGTTGAATGACAACGTGCGCGACGAGGCTCTTTACAATCGCGGGCAGGTGTATTACGCCCAGGGCGACTACGGAAAAGCCGCAGCCGATTTTGCTATCTTGAGCCAAAACGTCCGAGTGGTTACCGGTGCCGAATCCGCCTACCTGCTTGCCGATTGTTACTACAGGTTGAACGACTTGGACAAGTCCGAGAACGAGATTATGGCATTCGCGGGCAAAAAGACACAACACCAGTACTGGCTGGCGAAGAGTCTCATCCTGCTCTCCGACATCAACGTGAGCCGAGGCGACTTGTTCCAAGCCAAACAATACTTGCTGTCGCTTCAAACCAACTACAAAGCTTATAACGATGATATACAACAAACTATCATCGAACGACTGGATGCTATCCAGAAACAGGAAGACAACGAAACATCAGTAGATACAAACATCCCTGATGCTGATAATAACGATAACGAAGAGGAGTAAACGCAATGAAAAAAGCATTTATAATCGGAATTTTAGGCACTATCTTACCCTTGTCGGCCACAGCACAACAGGATACGATAGAGCGTAATGTGGTGGTTGAGCGCGAGTTCCAGCCGGTCATTCGGCATGCTGGCAAACTCAACACGCCGCTACAACAAGTAGAAACAAAAATAGAGCCTGTCGAACTGCAATTCAGCGACTACTCTAAACCGTTGGACGCATCCTTCAATGTCAAGCCGTTAGGCGTGTCGCCCATTCGCTTTACACACAGCAAACAACGCAACGGACATCTGACATTAGGTGGAGGTTATCCGCTGTCGTTCGCTGACTTTGAATACCAAATTAACCATAAGCAATGGCTGCAACTCAAACTTTTCGGCACGCACGAAGGACAATGGGGGGTGAAAACCCTGTCCGAAAGCACCTTGGGATTGAACTTGCAGGCTTCTTTGGAGGCAGGAAAAATCTATTTCCAAGTGGATGGTAACAATGTCTTCTACACACGCTACGGAAGGTATTTTACAGGCGACAAGCAACTGTCTATTAGTCGGTTCAGCCAACTGACCGAAGCGGATAGACAGAACCTGTGGACCATCAATAGCGACCTCGGTTTCCATTCCTCATTTGAGAGCACGTTCCAAATACGCGTAGATGCCGGCTATACCGCTTTCATCATACCTAATGTAGTGACAGAAAACATCGTACGCTCACATCTCTGGTTGGGATGGCAGGAAGAGGCGCATACAGTCGCTTTCAACATAAGAGGACGAAACGCTTTTATGGCTGTCAACGAGAAAACCAATTTGGACGAATCGCAGTATAACCCACGCCATTGCATCCGTTTTGAGCCGTACTACGGTTACAATGCCGACAATTGGAATGTCCACGCAGGCGTAAATATCGACATGAACATCGGCAAAGGAAAGTTGTTGTCGGCAAACAACGATTTGAGTTTTGCACCCTCGCCCAATGTGGAGGTCGAATATCGCATTATCCCCTCTTGGTTAGCCGTTTACGGCAAAGCAAAAGGAGAATTTGGCTACGGTACGGAACAAGACTTCATGATGGCGAACGCCTATCGCAATCCTCTTCTTGGTATAACAAGTCACCACGTGGCAGCCTATACGCCTATTGACGCATCGATTGGATTCAAAATCAAACCTACAAGCGGACTGATGCTGGACTTGTACGGCGGATTCGCTCGTATGAACAACCAGACAACCCTCTGCGCTCCTGCTATCAAAGACCATGATTTCTATCCTTATATTGACTATTTCTATAGCGACTACCGCCGTTGGAAAGCTGGTGCCGAAATAACCTACCATTATCAGGACATCGTTCATTTCCTCTTGGCGGGTAACTACTACCATTGGACTATGGTTGATTTTGATGTGGAAAGCTTTCCTCCTTATTTAATCAAAGAGCATACCCAAAAGCAACCCTACGACCGACCGGCATGGGATGCGCACTTCCGTATTGATGTGAATATCAACTCTAAGTGGACTGTCTATTCGGACAATATAGCCTTCGGAAAACGCAAAGTCCTGCTAACCGATGACAAAGTGGCTGAACTGAAGCCGACCATTGATTTGCGCTTGGGTGTACGTTACAACATGAACCGCTGGCTGTCGTTCTACGGACAACTCAACAACTACTTGCACCGCTTCAACGACATCTACTACGGCTATCAGTCGCAAGGTATCAACGGCGAAATTGGATTGTCATGGATGTTCTAAAATACAAGCGTACTTCGCAAATTAAAAGCGCCCTCGTATCCGATAAATAAAGGCTTGAAGGGACTTTTTGAACAGGCAATGAACGGGAAATGAACGACGAATGAACAGGAACGCCCATTTTTGAAAGGTATAATATTTTGCAATCTGTCCTTTGATACAATTGTTCGGATAACATTACAAAAATGAGACAGAACCGTTTTTTTTGCTAAAAAACAGAAAAAAATTTGCACACGTATTTATTTGGTAGTACTTTTGCGGTCGATTATGTGCGATAAAGCAATAACTCAAAATAAAACAAATAAAGAATGAAAAAAAGTTTCCTATTTCTCTCGCTGATGGCAGCCATCTTGCTGACATCGTGCGGTGCTCCCGTTCAGCCGGAGCAAATCAGCGTTAATCCCAATCCGCTGACTGTAGTTGGCAACAAAGTTAACGCACACATTACGGGTACTTTCCCACGTAAGAAATTCGCCAAGAACGCCGTTCTCGTCGTTACTCCCGTCCTCAAATTCAACGGAAAAGAAGTACTCGGTGAGCCTGTTACCTACATCGGCGAAAAAGTGAAAGAAAACGGCAAAATGGTCAACTATCGCAACGGCGGTACTTACAGCCAGAACGCCTCTTTCGATTTCGTTCCCGAAATGGCGCAATCCGAACTTTATCTGCGCTTTGAGGCTCGCAAAGGCAAAAAAATCGTCGAAATACCCGATGTAAAAATTGCTGACGGTGTGGTAACAACCGCTAAACTGGTCAATCCCAAAGAGGTTCGCGCACAAGTTACGCCTGACAAGTTCCAACGCATCATCCAAGAGACACAAGAGGCTGACATCATGTTCCTCATCCAACAGGCTAACCTCCGTGACTCACAGCTCAACAGCAAAGAAATGAAAGCCCTCAAAGACGCTATCACCGAAGCTGCCAAAGCTGAAAACAAAGCCATCAACAACCTCGAAGTTTTGGCGTACGCCAGCCCCGACGGTGGTCTTGACCTCAACACCTCACTCGCCAACAACCGCGAAAAGAACTCGCAACGCTACTTGGAGCGCATCCTGCGCAAGAGCCGTATCAAATCCGACATCAAGTCTGACATCACTCCCGAAGACTGGGAAGGTTTCAAAGAGGCTGTAGAAAAGAGCAATGTGGAAGACAAAGAGATGGTTCTCCGCGTACTCAGCATGTATAGCGACCCCGAAGAAAGAGAAGCACAAATCAAGAACCTTGCCGCTGTTTACAAGACTTTGGCAACTGACGTTCTGCCCGCTCTCCGTCGTAGCCGCATCGTCCTCACTACCGACATCATCGGTAAATCTGACGAGGAAATCGCCCGCTTGGCTGCTAACGATCCTTCCAAACTCAATGTCGAGGAAATGCTCTATGCCGCTACTCTCACCAAAAACACCAACGAGAAAATGGCTATCTATCAGAAAGTGGCAGACCAGTACAACGACTATCGTGCATACAACAATATGGGTATGATTTATTATGCTCAAGGCAATATGGACGAGGCTCGTCGCAACTATGCTAAGGCTCTCTCGTTGGCACCCAATGATCCTGACGTAAACTACAACGCAGGTGTTATGGCACTCGCTGACAACGACCTCAAGAAAGCTGAAGAACGTCTCGGTAAAGCCGTTGGCACACAAGGTGACCTTCAGGCGGCTATGGGTACGCTCTACACTATGAAGGGCGACTATGCTAAGGCTAAGAAATCCTACTCGGGTGCAAATACCAACAACGCCGCTACACAGATGATTCTCAATGAGGATTATGCAGGTGCACGCAAGGCTCTTGCCGCTGTTGAAAACCCCAACGCTACAACTGCTTACCTTAGTGCTATCGTAGGTGCACGCACAAATGATCGTGAAGCTGTTTACAGCAACCTCAAGAGTGCTATCGCACAGAACCCCGCGCTCAAACAAAGAGCACGTGCGGACATCGAATTTGCTAAATATGCAGCTGACGAACAATTCCTCGCTATCGTCAAATAAAT
Source organism: uncultured Bacteroidales bacterium (assembly GCA_902785805.1). Classification (GTDB taxonomy): domain Bacteria; phylum Bacteroidota; class Bacteroidia; order Bacteroidales; family Paludibacteraceae; genus Colicola. Next base: position 20,772 of record CADAAF010000051.1, read on the forward strand.
AGAATGTCCATACTTTTTCCGAAAGTAAATAAACCGCGTGAATGGGACTACCGCCCCATTTACTATGACGAAGAGAAAGAGGCGCGCAAGGAGAAGCTTGCGCGCCTCCATAATCACTCTATGCGGGACGAATATGAACGCCGTAAAAGCGAGCGAGAAGCTAAAAACAAGTCCCGCCTCACCTTTTGGATAGCACTGCTACTCATAGCCTTCCTCGTTTACTATTTTGTCCTGTAAATCCCTATGGACATCGTTCGTCTCTTACCTGACAGCGTCGCCAACCAAATAGCCGCCGGCGAAGTAATTCAGCGCCCCGCCAGTTGTCTCAAAGAATTGGTGGAGAACTCGCTGGATGCTGGTGCTACGTTCGTGCAAATCATTGTGCGGGATGCTGGCAGAACGCTGCTTCAAGTGGTGGACAACGGACAAGGAATGAGCGAAACGGACGCACGTATGGCATTCGAGAGGCACGCTACATCCAAAATAAGCAACGCGGCAGACCTCTTTGCATTGCGCACTATGGGATTTAGGGGTGAAGCCTTGGCAAGTATATGTGCCGTCGCAAACGTCGAAATGCAAACACGTCGAGAGGAAGACGAATTAGGTACATTGGTCGAAATAAGCGGGTCACAAATCATTAGGCAAGAACCTGTTCAATGTGCCAAAGGTACAAATATGCGCGTCAAAAACCTCTTCTTCAACGTCCCCGCAAGAAGACGGTTCCTAAAGACCGACCAAACAGAAATGCGAAACATTATGCAGGAGTTCTACCGCATCGTCTTGGTCAATCCCGATGTGCGTTTCACGCTGACGCATAATGACGAAATTCTTTGTGATTTGAAAGCGGGAACCGACAAGCAGCGCATCGAAGCGGTCTTCGGTAAGAGCACCCGCAATCTCTACTCTAAGCAACTGGTGGACATACTTTCCTGCAACGAATTGGTCAATATTCACGGTTTCGTAGGTACACCGGAAAGCGCAAGTCGCAACCCGCAGCAGTACTTCTTCGTCAATAGGCGTTTTATGCGCCATTCATATTTCCATAAGGCTGTGATGACGGCATACCAAGGGTTGCTTCACAACGACAACAACCCTTCTTATTTCATCTATTTTGATATTGCACCCGAAGCAATCGATGTCAATATCCATCCTACCAAGACGGAAATAAAGTTTGCAGACGAACAGCTGATTTTTCCTATCTTGTTGGCTACTGTCCGCGAGGCATTAGGTAAGTTCAATATAGTCCCTTCTATCGACTTTGACACATCCGGCAAGATAGAAATGCCCTTACCCAAGCGTGATGCCGTCATCCCGACAGCATCCGACTTTCTTAAGCATAACACCGCTTTTAATCCTTTTCATTCCCCTTTTTCTCCCCGAAGATGACAATACCACCGTCCGGCATCCGGACAGTGGTCGTCAAGATATGGTATTTACCCCTTTTTTCGGTATTTCTACCCCTTTTCGTGCCCATCTTTTCCATTTGGTCAAGGAAAATGCCCCAAAATGCACGTTTTCTGAGA
>CADAAF010000052.1 GCA_902785805.1 uncultured Bacteroidales bacterium
TTGATCATCAAAATCTTGACTTTTAAGTGCCTTGAAGTCTGTGCAGTTGTAGCCAAAATGTTCGTTGAATTTTTGTATTTTATCACTCGTCTGCTTGTAGTCAATAACGGCTTGTTTATACGAAGTTATGTATTTATGTAAGTCCTTATTATTTATAGATTCTCCGACAATGATTGGATATTTATTTTTTAGAGAGTCACCACACTTGATATTGATGTCAATATTAGGCAAAGTTTCCAATTCCTGCGAATCTTTGTAATATGCATTTTTGAGAAGCTCAATCCATAAACGAAGTCTACATATATTGACGGAATTAGGGTTAATGTCTGCTCCAAACAGATTATTCTCAATGATATGCCTTTTGAGTTCAAAGAGTGTCTTTTGGACTCGCTGACTCTCGGTGTTGTTTGGATTATAATGGAAGAGTTCACCATCTTCATCCAAAACAATCAATTCATCATTGTCTATGCTTATTGAATATTCTTTCTTTTTTAATTTCGCACCGGCTTCGTCATAAATTAATCCCAATTCATGGCGAATAGCAATTAGGCAATTCAACGCAGATACAAGAAAATGCCCAGAACCAACAGCAGGATCGCATATAGTAATGCTATCTAATATTCCGATTGCTTCTTGATCATCAAAATCTTGACTTTTAAGTGCCTTGAAGTCTGTGCAGTTGTAGCCAAAATGTTCGTTGAATTTTTGTATTACGGTTCGCTCGATGGCTTCGCGGCACATGTATTGTGTAATGAATGCAGGAGTAAAGAACGATCCATCTTTATATCCATTTATTTTCTCGAAGATTAGTCCTAATACAGAAGCGTTGATTAGCGTTTTATTCTCAGCTTTTGTTATGTCTTCTGATTGGTCGCTACCAAAATCGTAAGCATCCAAGAAACGGAACAAATACTCTAGTGTTTCCATCTCCATTTTCATATGATTACCATTCTGATCTTTGAGAACAGTCTGTGAAAAGAGAGGTATAGAGCCCGATTTGAGTCCTGTAATACGGAAGTACTTTTCCTCATTCTCTGTCAGTTCAAATAACGAACTATTAAGATAAGGGATGTTGCGGAATTTCTCCTTAACTTGCGATGGACGGTTTTGCATCGGAATAGCAAGCACTTTGAAGAAGAGTTCGTTGAGTTCATCGTAATCTTTGATGAATTGTGGGGCGAGAAAGCGATATTCATCCGCGCGTTTGTTGCTGTGATAGCTAATCAGTTGGCTCTCCAATAGTTTAAGAAAGAGTATACGGTTTATCCATGTGATGACCAGATTAAGAGCAATATCGAATTGCGCAACCTCAGATGTCCCCCCGTAGTCTTCCAACTGGTAGATTGTGCTCTCCAACAATGAGTTGATGTTGCGTCTTGCAGCAGGTTTCCGCTCAATGACACTTTTGCCATCTATCTTATGCTCCTCTAAACCGATAATATGCAGCAATTCATTATAGAATGCAGTGTTGAGTTTATTGGAGTCGGTAAACTTCATCGCTTTCAGCAAATGAGCAGGTTGCAATATACGATAGAACCATAACTTTGCCGTATCGCTTTTCAATGTGCGAATATCACGATAAGCAAAATCAATATTCTGCTTCACCTTATCTATTTGAGGCTTTGCTATTTCGGTATAGAAATCCTTTGTGCCGCTAAATAGCAATTCGTTGTTGTCGAACTCTTTATATAGTTTGACAAATTTCTTATCGTCGGCAAAATACTTCTCAAATTCGGAAGCGTCAATTATAAACCATTCGTAGCCGTTGGTAATAATGAGATGTTTGAGCGTGATATTTGGAGATTTTGGGTTAAACCTCTCACGCATAAAATACAGGACAAGTTCCTGCATTGCCTTGCAATTCAGATTGTGAATTGAAGGAAATTCGGACTGATTAGTAGGGGATTTAGCCTCAATTATCACCTCAATAGGACTATTAGCATCTTTTGTTTGATATACTGCACAATCTATCTTGTCGGCAGTATTTACCAGATTTGTCTTACCGTAAAAAGCATCCTTCAAGAATGTCTCAATATAACTCTTGTTGTGCTCTTCCGTCTCGTTAGGTTTAATGCTTTCTTTCAGGTTGCGCAAAGCTTCCGTATAAGCGGAGAATTGCTCACTGGTTGGTTTTTGACGCAACAACTGCTTGTTGAGTATGTCCTTAATTTCCTTTAGCATGGTATCTGGGTCTTTTTGATATTTCTAATTTATTTTTCCATCTGCTCGCGCAAGTCAGTCAGTTTCACTCCATTGTATGTGAACCAAAGTGTACCTTGCACGGGATGGTTAAAACCTTTGAGTTGCTGCGCCAATGCAGAAAGCGATGTGGTTTGTCCATCCCATTCAATACGACGGTCATCAATCACTACCGGTTGGATTGAGTCATCCTCAATGAACACTACTTTCTCACCTTTCTTAATGCCACACATAGAGAAACGGAAGGGACCACGCTTAGCATTCTCCTGAACTTCTTTGGCGATTTCTTCATCTATCACCTCATGACCTTCCGGCGTGAGGCGTTTGAGGCATTCCGTTGTTCCGCTAATCTTGGCGATGCTTTCCAAAATAGAATAGGCTTCCTCGGCGGACATGGCATAGAACTCTTTCACTCGTTTCTTTCCGTCGAATGTTTCAATGGTACGCAGATCCGGATTGAGGTTGTCAATCAGTTTGTGCAACTCCATATCGGTCAGTTCGCTCTTAACCTCATATATGGCATAGACACGGAAAGCAAACGGAATAGTCTCACTCTGGTTCAGTTGGCGCAGACGTTTCTCTATATCGTGCGCATAGCCGATTTTGACGTACTCTTTGAAGGATGGATTGGTAAGGATGTAAATTACTCCTTTGTGTTCTTTTGTCATATATCTTCGTGTTTCTCTATTTGCTTTGCACGCAAAATGCGTTGCAAAGTTACTACTTTTTTCTGAAATATGCAAGTTTATTTCTTATCCCTAAAGGGAACGATTTTTTCATGTTCTCTCGTTGTTTTAATTCTGATTGGCTTGTCATAGTTGTTTTCTATTTTGACTGTTTTTTGTTTTGGTCTTACGGCATGATTATCTCCCAATGGCCGGTTTTATCCGATCCAACTCTGCGAATGGTTCCTTGGGCTTGCATATTGCGGAGGACTTTTCTAACTCCGCTATCTGACATGGACAAAGCAACCATCATTCGTGCAATCGTGATAGATGGATTTGCAGTAATTAGGCGCAGAATTTTATCGGATGTCTTTTCCTTTACTCTTTCCGTCACTTTACCCGTCACTTTACCCGTTACTTTACCCGTTACTTTACCCGTTACATTTTCTTGCTCATCAATCCAATTGTAAGGTACTACCATTCTTACATAGTTGTCTCCGAACTCAAAGTTATCTTTGGTGTACTTACGCATGATACGTTGCATACCCGAGCCAAGAGATTCCACCAATTCTACATCACGGAATACGCGCATCAATTCACGATTGCGTGGTAAACTAACTCCTTTGAAAAAGTCCTCACGAGAAAGTCCTTGCGGAATACGTCCGATGGATGTTATCTCCAAATGATTTGAGAAAAGTTCAATCTTCGATGGCGCGCCGTAGATGTAATCATTATGCACGATAGCATTGATAACTGCTTCGCGAATAGCCAACCTGTCCCATTGTGGAGTGTCAATACGACGAGTCGGAGTAATCACAGATGAAACCTTGTTCTCTACGTCCAATTTATCCAATACCTTTTGAGTGGCAGTCAGCAAGCAGCAGTAGCCATATTCGTTATTGGAAATAAGTTCGTAACGGTCTTGTCCAGCATATTTAGCCAATTTCATGGAGTTACCATTTTCATCCGCCAATAGGTATGCCACATAATTGAGTTTGCCATCATCCGTTAGCAGATCCAACGAACGAAGGAAATTATCGTTCAGTTGCATTCCTTTCTCGGCATAATAGATTCGCAGTTGAGCAAAAGTAAGGTCTTGGCGCGGCGATACTACATTCTTTAAAGAGTTATGCACTCGGTGGGTATAGAGGTCATCTATCTGCGCTTGCGTCATGGGTTCCGCTGCCGTACCAATACGGACAAAACATCCTTTAGGAGAGAGGCCATATTGCTTTTTGTAATATGGTTTCTCTGAACCGGATGAGACAAACACCCTAATGACAGGCACTCCTTCTATGCGCTCGACTGTCACATCAAAGAGTCCCATTGGGGAAGGGAGAATATTGTCCCTTAATCGGTTCTTGATAGTGAGCATATCGCTATCAATATCCTTTACGCCGACAGGTTTTCCGGAATCATCTATGCCGATGTAGATAATACCACCCTCGCGGTAGTTGAGGAACGCCACGACCTCTTTTTCTATGTCAAGTTCGCGAGTCAGTTCGCGTTTGAACTCTATACGGTTGGATTCTGTCATAATAGTTGCTATGAATTAAAACTCTCATATATGATGATTTCCGAATGAAGTTCCTGTTTGGATAAGCGTTCTTCATGCAGGGTTCATACTGTTAATGTCCGAGGTCTTCAAGTTTAGCAAGGAATGCGTAAAGGTAGCGCAAAGGTAGCGGATTTGCGCGGACTTGAACTACCGGACAGAGGTATAGATTACAGAAATGGATGGTGGTTTAATAGACCATCCATTTCTTGTGTATCTGCTTGCGCTCATCAGGCAGGAAGCGGATGAGGTAGATGCCGTTGGGATAGGCTGCAGGAATGATGATGTCGGGTGAGCCGTATGCCGGACCGAACCTGCCGCTCAGAACTTGCTTGCCGCTCACGTCAAAGACGATGTATCTGCCGGACAATTGAGTGGTGACAGCCACCTGACGCGAATTGCCTGCATAACGCGGAGCCACATCAAGCGGATCCTTGAAAATGACTTCCTCCCTCTGTACGGAAGGCGTGTAGTCGCATGTAGAGAAAGTCTTGCCATCGTCCGCACGCGTTATTTCGGCACGGTAGGGTACGCCCATCTGCAATTGCTCTTGGTCGCCTGCGTAATAGAAGAAATTGTGCTCGCCTCTGCCGTCCACGGGTGTGCCGTCCCTGTACCATTGCACGTGGGTGATGTCGTAGCCTCCGTTGAAGTTGCGGTTGGTAATAGTCAAGACATCGTTCCAGCGTTGCAGAATGACCCAAGCGGGATAAAGGACGGTGAAAGAAGCTTGGTAGGTGGTCTGTTTGTTCTGCTTGTCAGTGAGTTGCAGGGTCGCCTTATAGTGGTCGGGCCGGACATACCATTGTTCATCATCCGGTCCGTCAGGCATCGGTACAGACCAACGGAAGACAGCCGTGTCTTTCATCGGTTGAGCCGTCAGGTCTTCAAAGCCTTGCTTCTTCGCCTCCTCGCTGAAGAGCAAGTCATAGCGGACGGGACGTCCCTGCTTGCGAACGAATGCCATTGACAGGGCGTTATCATCGCCGCAAACGGTATCAATATGGAACTCGCCTTCCACTTCCAACTGGGTGAAGTCAATGTGGATAGTGAGATAAACAGAGTCGCGTCCGTTGGTGTAATAGAGCGTGTCGTAGTATGTTCCGGGCGTAGTAATGAGCGAGTCGTGGAGCAAATAACTTTCGCCTACATCCAAGACGGTGTCAATGACGGTGACGGTGATGCCCTTGAAGGTGGCAGTCAGTGCATAGACAATACTGTCGCAACCGAGTTGGTTGAGTACGCGACGGGTGAAATAGCCGCCGGTAGTGATGGTGGTGTCGCGCCATTGGATGGTGTCGCCTTGGTAGAGCGTGTCATTAGTGGCAATGAGTTCCATGTCGGGCAGAACAGTGAGATGGACACGTGCAAGCGAGTCGCACAGCCCTGTGCCGGTACGTATGATGAGCCGTTCGTAATCGCCTGTAGTGGAGAGCAGCGTATCCACAAACGTGTAGGATGTGCCGCTGCAAATAGTCTGATAAGTATCGCCGCTGACAACCGAGCCGACGGTTAGATTGAGGGTGTCCACTGCTTCGCAATGGTCGGTCTTGCCCACTACAAAAGTAACTTGTTCCGTTTTAGAATATTCCTTGCCATGGAACTTGTAGGATTGTCCTTCGCAGATAAAGGCGTTGATGGTTTGCGGTTCGGGCAGGATATGCAGTTGCATGGTCACTACCGAGTCGCATCCGGCAGCATTGGTCAAAGTGCGTGTGTAAGTACCTTCTGTAGCAAGGACGGTGTCGCCCAAGGTAACAGACTCGCCGAAGCAAAGCGTAGTGTCAATGGATGCTTTTGAAGAGGTAAGGAAGCGGACATTGAGAACGTAGGCTATGCTGTCACATTTGAGTTCGCTTTTGAGAGTGTCGGTGAATTGGCCGTTTGTCTTAATCGTTCTGCCTCTCCATTGGATGGAAGCGGCATCGCAGACGACGGTATCAGTAATAACGGTTTGCAGCTCGACCACATGCAGGTGCATATAGACGATACTGTCGCACTGTATAGAGTTCTCGGTAACTCCCCTGTAAGTGCCTGACTTATATTTCCATTCGCCGAAGAAGTTGACGGAATCGCCATCGCAAATATACTTGTCAAGGTGTCCGATAGTGGAGTCGCCTCGCGTGATACGCAGGGTGTAATAGATACTGTCGCAGCCTGTGGTATAGCGGGCTGTATCAAAGTAGGCACCCGCTTCGGAGAGGTTTTGGAACTCGGGTCCGTGTCCTTCCCAGTTGAAGGCGGGCTGTCCCTCGCATATATTGATGCGCTCGGTTCGGGCTGTTTTAGCCGTCTGCACTTTCAGATTGACGGTGACAGTTGAGTCACAGCCGTATTGCGACTTGAACGTGCGCGTATAAACGCCTGTGGTGGTGAGTGTCGTGTCACCAAATGTTAATATGTCTCCGTCACAAATGGTGTCTTTGAGGGTTATGTCATAGACAGGGTGCACCATCAGATTGAGCGTATAGCGCACGCGGTTGTCCTCATCGACAAAGACTTTGCCATTGTCTGTTTCGTCTGCTATGGTGAATCCTCTCCAAGTGACGGGCAATTCCGTTTGGCAGACTGACACATCTTCGGTCACCTCCTTGATGATGAACAGGCGCAGGTAAACGTATTCCTTGCAGCCTAAAGAGGAAGACTTTTTGTCGAAGTATTTGTTGTATTTTTCTTCGGCTTCGGCATACGACCCGAATGAATCGTCATAGTAAACGGAGTATTCGTGCCACGTGACGCCTTTTCGCAGTTCGCTTTCAGTAAGGATGAGGGTATCGTAGGATTTGATGTCGTCAAGGATATCCAATCGCAGGGTAACTATACTGTCGCAGCCGGATAGTTTGGATACGGTCTCATAGGTGATTCCATCTTGCTCTGCTTTGTTAATCCACTTGCCGTTCCATCGGAAGCCGTAAGCTCCACCTGTAAGTGTGGCGGCGCAGACCTGCTGGTGGTCTTCGTAATAGATTTTGTCCTGCTCGTTCAAGATAAGCGTATAGCGGGCACTGTCGCAGCCAGAGGCGTAGCGGACGGTATCGCGGTAAGTGCCGCCTTTAGTGAGTGTGCGGGTGCGTTTGCCCACCTTCCACGGGTAGCTGCTGCCGGTGCAGAAGTATGCCGTCTGTACGGGCATATCTTTGGCGCGTTGCACGGTCAGGTCGAGGTTCGTAACACTATCAATCTGCGGAGTAAGGGATACGGTATGGGTATAGTGTCCCGATTCGGTAAGGGCTTTTCCGCCGAACATATAGGGCAGGTCTTTTTCGCAGACAACGGCTTTCAGGTTCACCTCTTTGCCGCACAGCGGTTTGGCTTCCAATACGAACTGGCCTTTCATACGCTCTTTCTGCGAGACTTGGCAGCAATAGGTGGTTAAGCCGTCTGCGGGAACATCGATGGTGCGTGAAGTGCCTAACGTGGTGGAAGGTTTAGCCTTGTTGTACCAGCGGTAGGTAAAGCCTTCGGGAGCAGTAAGGCGTGCCTGCTGGTTCTCCAAACACTCGACTTCCAGTTCCTTGCGTGCGCAGTCCACGTAGAAATATATGTAACTGAAGTGCTTGCCGCAGTAGTAGAAATAGATGTTCCAACCTGTCTGGTTGCTTTCGTCCACAGCGCAATCGTAGTTCTCAACGCGTAATCGTAGAGTCTGACCGATGTATTGCGTGAGGTCGAAACCGACTGTGGACCAGTCTTTCCATGAAGAAGATATGCCGGCGTGGGTAAAACTTTTCCATCCTTCCGCAGCATCGGATGCCACCGTGCGGTTACCCCGGCATGAGAATGCGGCTGTCGAAGGATTGATGACATTGCCGTTCCGGTCGGTAATCTTAATGTCGATGTGGGCTTGCAGTTCGTTGTCGTTGTCATCGTTCGTATGGTGGGTACGGTCCAGAATGGCGGCGTATTCAAAGAGCATAATGGCGTTGTCGGCAGTTACCTTGTAGTCCATCGCTATGCCTTCGCCTTGTGGGTGCCATTTCATAAACTCGGACGGTTGTTTGACGGGGTTACCTTTACCGCCGTTGCGGGGGTTACCGATACGTATACTGGATGAGCGTCCGTCGGGAATCATCTTGAGTGCCGGTTGCAGGTAGTCGGTTCCCTGTTCCGTGACGATGGTCTGACGCGTGCATAGTACATTGGGCACGCCGTAGGTGTAGTTGGTGGTAGTGGACAAACCGTAATCCTCCACTACGTTGGCATATTCTTTCCAATCGTAGGTCTCTATTCTGTCGTTGCGAAGATGAAACTCGTGGTTATACACATAGCAGGTTGTTCCCGGGTCGTCAAGGTCTTCCATATTGACGCACTGTGCGTAGGCTGAGCCGGCGTAGGCAAGCAGACTTCCTATTCCGATTATGAGGGCAAGCAATTTGTTGTTTAGCATAGTGTATGGGGTTGAAAGGTGAGTGTTATTCGGTTTGCTTTAGAAGAGACTGAGTTGGTTGCCGTCCACGGGTTTGCTGTCTTCGGGAAGGTCAGAACTGATGGTCAGTGGAACGTGTGACGGGGTAGGGGGCTCGGAGGTTTCTGTGTTTTCAGAGCCTTCAGAGTTCTCAAGGGGCTCAGAGGATTCCGGCTCCTCTACGGGTTCGGGGGTTATATCTTCGATGGCTGTAACAGGCAGCGTAGTCAGCCGTTTGCCTTTGGCTCTCGGCGACTTGACGGCGATAAAGTCCGTCATATTGAGTGTCATCGGTTCGCGCCATTCTTCCTCGTACTTGACCAACACGACCGGATCGCTGCGGTCGGAGAGCAGCTCTATCCGGCTCTCTGCATTGTCGCCGAGGAAGTTCTGCGGCTTGAGTTGCGCGTCAAGGGTAAAGCGTTTGGCATAGTAGAAATTGAGTTCGGCATTCCAGAATACGAGTGTCCACACCTTGTCGGGGTCGAAACGTTCAATGACTCGTATGTCATCATCGAAGTGGGCGGTCAAGTCAAACGTATTCAGGTAGTAGTTGCCGCTACGTGTAATGACGAGTATGCGGTCATCGTCCTTAAATTCGCCGAGGTAAGTGCCTTGTCCGTCGTAGTTGAGACGCAGCACATCGGGGTCAAACCATACTTTGCGTCCGCCTAATGTCGAATGTCCTTTCTGCTTGAGGGAGACGGCTTTGACCTCGTATTTGGTGAGCAGGTTGCCTCGTGCACTACGGCTCTTGACCATGAGCGTACTAAAATCGTAGGCAAATTCTATTTTCTTGAGGTGCGCGGCAGGTTTGAGCTGGACGCGTACGGTCTCCGCCTCTCCGTTAGGATTGGCGGTGAAATAGAGAATACGGCTGCCGGGTTTGCCTTGTGTCAGGTCATATTCTTTGTCACGCGCCACACCGGTAACGGAGAAACGTTTGATATAGTTCACTCCGCCTTTGCCGTCGCGATAGACGATATTGTAGATAGTGCGCGTATCGTTCTTCTTAAATATATCCACGTGGAGGATGTCGGTGCCGATAAACGTCTTTTCGCTCACGCGGATAATCTTGTATTTGCCGTCCTTGTGGAAGACGATGATATCGTCAATACTTGAGCAGTTGCATAGAAACTCATCTTTCTTGAGTGCTGTTCCGATGAATCCTTCTTCGCGGTTGATATAGAGTTTCTCGTTGGCTTCGATGACAGTCTTGACGTTGATGGAGGCGAAATTGCGCACTTCGGTGAGTCGCGGGTGTTGTTCGCCGTAAGTGTCTCGCAGGTGCTCGAACCAGCGTATGGTGTAGTCGGTCAGATGATTGAGGTCTTTTTGCGTGCGGTCAATGCGTTTCTTGAGGTCGCGCATCAGTTCGTCGGCTTTCTTGGAGTCAAACCGCGTGATACGTATCATCTTAATCTCGAACAGCCGTTCTATATCTTCGCGTTTGACTTCACGCAGCAGTTGCGCCTTGAAGGGGGTAAGGGCTTTATCCACAAAGTGTATCAGTTTCTCCTTGTCGGGAGCCTGCTCGTAACCTTCCTCCTTGTAAATACGGTTCTCGATAAAGATTTTCTCGAGTGAGGTGAAGAAGAACTGCTCTTCCAATTCGCCTTTCTGTATTTCCAATTCGCGTCGTAGCAGTTGCCTGGTGTTGTCCACCGACTTGCGGAGCAGGTCGCTCACTGTGGTGAAGATAGGTTTCTTGTTCTCTATGACGCAGCAGTTGGGCGATATGCTCACTTCGCAATCGGTGAAAGCGTAGAGGGCATCAATGGTCTTGTCGGACGAAGCACCCGGGGCGAGTTGCACCACTATCTTCGCCTGCTCGGCAGTGAAATCGTCCACTTTGCGGATTTTGATTTTGCCTTTCTCTTGTGCTTTGAGAATGGTCTCAATCATCTTTGTAGTGGTCGTTCCGTATGGGACTTCGGTGATAATGAGTGCTTTGTTGTCGTCCGCTTTGGTTATATGGGAACGGATACGCACCATTCCTCCCCGTTCGCCATCGTTGTATCGGCTCACGTCCACTTCTCCACCGGTGGGGAAGTCGGGATAGAGTTGGAATTCTTCTCCGCGCAGGTAATGAAGCGCGGCATCACATATTTCGCAGAAGTTGTGAGGCAGAATCTTGGAGTTGAGTCCGACTGCTATGCCTTCCACGCCTTGCGCCAACAGGAGCGGGAACTTGACCGGCAGGTGTACAGGCTCTTTCTTGCGTCCGTCATAGGAGAGCATCCACTCGGTGGTCTTGGGGTTGAACACCGTCTCGAGAGCAAACTTGCTCAGTCGCGCTTCTATGTAACGCGGTGCGGCTGCTCCGTCGCCTGTCAGTATGTTGCCCCAGTTTCCCTGACAGTCAATGAGCAGGTCTTTTTGTCCTAACTGTACAAGAGCATCTCCTATGCTGGCATCGCCGTGTGGGTGATACTGCATAGTCTGTCCCACAATGTTTGCCACCTTGTTGTACTTGCCGTCGTCCACGCTTTTCATAGCGTGCAACACGCGCCGCTGAACGGGCTTCAAACCATCTTCTACGGCGGGAACGGCACGTTCAAGAATGACATAAGAGGCATAGTCCAAGAACCAGTCTTGGTACATGCCTGTCAGGTGGTAGCGAACCGACTCGTTGTCTGACTCCATACAACGCTATCGGTTTTATTGCAGATGGCGACCTAAAATGATGTAGAGCAAGATACCGACAACCTCTAATACCAATGCGGTAACCAACAATGCGTTAGAAGGAACTGCCAGATGATAGATAACCAAGCAGAGGACTCCGAGCAAGACTACGATGAGTCCGATGTTCTTAAGAAAAGTATTCATAGTATCAATTGAGTTATGTATCGTTTATAAATGTCGCGCAAAGATAGTGCTTTCTGCTGATTTGTGCAACTAAAAAATAAATCTTTTACTGATTTGAATGTCTTTTTGTCTGTATGTTGTGTCAAAATCCCTTTCCCTGAGTTGTATCCTGTGGTTGTCCGTAGAGGTCGAATGCTTCGGCTTGGGTAATGGTGACGGGGTAGAAGCGTCCGACTTTCAGCGGGTAAGTGTTCTCAATAAGTACTTCGTTGTCCACTTCGGGCGAGTCGTGTTCGGTGCGTCCGATGAACCAGTCACCTTCTTGCCGGTCAATGAGGACGGGGAGGGTCTGTCCGATGAGTTGTTGCTGTTGCGCTTCGGCTATGTCTTGCTGGACAGCCATCAGTTCCTGCAACCGTTCCTGCTTGACTTCTTCGGGTATATCATCCTTGTAGTGGCGATAAGCGTAGGTGCCTTCCTCGTGGGAGTAGGCAAAAGCCCCCATACGCTCAAAGCGCATCTGCCGCACCCACTCTTTGAGAGAAGCAAAGTCCTCCTCTGTTTCGCCCGGGTGTCCTACTATAAGTGTGGTGCGCAGGTAAATACCCGGTACGTCCCGCCGTATGCGTTCGATGAGTGCGTCCTGTTCTTGGCTGGTTATATGCCGTCGCATCAGCTGGAGCATGTGGTCGGAGTTGTGCTGCAGGGCTATGTCAAGGTAGCGGCACACTTTCTTCTCGTCTGCCATCACTTGCAGCAGGTCGTATGGGAAATCGGTAGGATAGGCGTAGTGGAGCCGTATCCACTGTATGCCGTCGATGGCAGCCAACTGCTTTACCAAGGCGGGCAGCCGGTGTTCGTGGTATAGGTCCAAACCGTAGGAAGACAGGTCCTGTGCTATTACGTTCAGTTCCTTGACACCCTGCTGTGCGAGCCATTCGGCTTCTTGCAACAGTTCGTCTTCCGGTCGGGATACGTGGCGACCCGTGATAATAGGGATAGCGCAATACGAACACATCCTATTGCAGCCCTCTGAAATCTTCAAGTAGGAGTAAGTCGTCGCAACAGGGCATCGAAGTCGAACTTACCGAACCAGCCGTCCACTTCGGGTAACTCTTTGGGCAGTTCGTCGGCATAGCGTTGGCTCAAGCAACCCATTACGTAGAGTTGTTCCAATTCGCCCTTGTTTTTACGCTCAACAAACTGCAGTATAGTGCGTATGCTCTCTTCTTTGGCATCTCCTATGAAGCCGCAGGTGTTGATAACAGCCACTCGGGCGGTTGGGGTAACAGGGTCGTGGTGGCAGTGCCAGCCCAAGGCTTGCAGATGACCCATCAAGTGCTCCGTGTCCACAAGGTTCTTGGAACAGCCGAGCGTTAAGATGTCGATATGACGGTTCATTGCGTTAGTTGCCCAAGTCGCTATGGAACTGTATGCGCACGAGTCGCACGTGCAGTTCATCGTAGTCGTCGTAGCCGAGGTTGTCCATCGCTACGTGCAGGTTGTCGCTGTCGGCGTGTTTGAAATAGTCAATAATGTCGGCTTTCTCGTCAGGATCAACCACGTCGTCAATGAAGTAGTTGATATTTAGTTTTGTACCACTATATACGATTGCTTCTACTTCTTCCAGTAATTCGTCCATTGACATTCCTTTGCTTTCGGCGAGGTCGTCCAAAGCAACGCGTCGGTCGATGGCTTGAATAATACTGATTTTGCGTGCCGAGTCGTGTGCCACCGTACGCACTCGCAAGTCTTCGGGACGGATAATCTCGTTTTCGTCCACGTAGTCCTTTATCAGTTTGACGAACTCATCGCCGTACCGTTTGGCTTTTCCTGCACCTACTCCGGGAATGTTCTGCAACTCTTCAATCGAGATGGGGTAGGTGGTTGCCATTGCCTCGAGACTGGGGTCTTGGAAGATGACGAACGGAGGAACGTTCAACCTCTTGCTCAGTTTCTTACGCAGGTCTTTAAGTATGGAGAACAAAACGTCGTCTGCAGCTGCCGAACCTTCCATTTGTTCCATCGGTTCCTCCTCGTCCTCGTCTTTCTTTATTTCGACAGGAATCTCGAAGGGGGTGGGGTGTTTGACGTATTTCTTTCCTTCTGCAGTTACTTTCAGGTCGCCGTAGGACTCGATGTCTTTGCGTATATATCCAGCTATCATCGCTTGCCGGATGATGGTGAACAGGGTCTGTTCCGTCTCGTCGGATGCTATGCCGAAGTTCTCCAACTGGTCGTGGTGGTAGGAGATGATGGCGGCAGTTCGGTTGCCGTGCAGCAAATCGACAATATGTTCGGCGCGGAACTTCTCATTGATTTGCAGCATTGTCTCAATGGTAATACCAAGCAGTTCACTTTCGTCCACCTGCCGATAGATTTTCTTGCAGTTGTCGCAGTTGCCGCAGTTGTCGTTCGGGTACTCTTCGCCGAAGTAGTTAAGCAGCAGTTTGCGCCGGCAGAAAGGCGATTCGGCGTAACCTTGTGAGTCGAAGAGCAACTGGTTGTTAATGTCCTGTTCGGCTACAGGTTTGTCGCGTGCAAAACGACGCATACGTTCTATGTCTTTCGGGCTATAGAAGCAGATACAAAGTCCTTCTCCTCCGTCTCGTCCTGCGCGTCCCGTCTCCTGGTAGTATCCTTCGAGCGACTTGGGTACATCGTAGTGAAGGACGAAGCGTACATCGGGTTTGTCAATACCCATACCGAATGCGATGGTAGCTACGATGACTTGCACTTTTTCCATCAGGAAAGCGTCCTGGTTGGCACTTCGTGTGGCAGCATCCATACCGGCATGGTAGGGCAGGGCGGCTATATGGTTGACCTGCAGTTTGGCTGCCAACTCTTCCACTTCGCGTCGTGCGAGGCAGTAGATGATACCCGATTTGCCTTCCATCTGGCGGATGAAGCGAATCACGTCTTTGTCCACGTTTTCCGTTTTCTTTCGCACTTCATAGTATAGGTTGGGGCGGTTGAAACTGGCTTTGAACACGGTGGCATCCATTATGTCAAGGCTCTTCTGGATATCGTGCTGCACTTTCTCTGTGGCAGTAGCGGTCAGTGCCATAATGGGTGCTCTACCGATGCGCTCGGTCATACTATGGATATTGCGGTATTCGGGACGGAAATCGTGTCCCCATTCGCTGATACAGTGAGCTTCATCCACGGCGTAGAAACTGATTTTAACTTCCCGTAGGAAATCAATGTTCTCGTCCTTGTTCAGACTCTCGGGGGCGAGGTAGAGCAGTTTGGTTTTGCCGCTTACCACGTCTTCTCTTACCGCCGTTATTTCCGGCTTCGACAGGCTCGAATTGATGAAATGAGCCACGCCGTCCTCCTCCGAGAAGTTACGCATAGCGTCCACCTGGTTCTTCATTAGTGCAATAAGGGGACTAATGACGATAGCCAAACCGTCCATCAGCAACGCGGGCAACTGGTAGCACATACTCTTGCCGCCCCCCGTAGGCATCAGAACAAACGTGTCCTCTCCGTTCATCAGACTCATAATGATTTGTTCCTGATTACCCTTGAATGTCTCAAACCCAAAATGATGCTGCAATGCAGCAATCAACTCTTCATGACTTATTTTCATTCCTATTATATATGTTAGGCTTTATGCGTTAATAACGCGTACTCTGTTTAGCGCGGCAAAAATAGCATATCCAATATATACCTGCAAGATGTTGCGTATATTTTTTTGCACTTATCCGATACTTTTTCTGATTTTGTTCGTTGTATAGGGGTATATTCATTATAAATTATCGTGGCACTGCTCTCGCGAGATTTTCTTCCCGTGTTTTTAGAACGTGTGGCATGAGCCAAACCACCGCTTCAGATAGTCTTACACCAAGTGACGAGATAACGGATACCGGCAATAGATAACGCAGTACCAAGGCCCGGATAAAAACCTGCGAAAAAGTCCACCGGCATACCGGGGACGAATTTCAAACCAATGCCCAAACACATAAAGAATATTATCATAATGTACCCGTGCGCATCAAAGAAGGCAAAGAGCGATTTCTTTCTTTCAGGGAAATTGAGAATGCGGTCCGTATAACGCCTAATGAAATTGTTGAACATCAGCGAGAACGTGACAGCGACCAAAATGGCTATGAGTGTAAGCCACCATACTCTGTCCGGATGAGTGACATTAACTTGCTGCATAGCTTTTATGCCGGTAACAAACACTTTGATACCCGGTCCCAGCCAACAGAGCACTTGCATAAGCAGCAAATGCTCGCGGTTAACAGGAAGTATGCGGTCGGTATTCATAAAGCAGTCTATTTAGTTCCTCCTTTGATTGAAAAAGTGCGCAAAGATAAGGGTTTCTTCTGAATGATACAAATATTGTTTTGTGAGTTATGCAAAGATGTTTTTTTCTATCGGTATGGGACGGGCAGCGGTATGGCTCGTTTTCGTGTCGTTTTCGACTCGTTATCGACTCGTTGTCGTGATAGATAGGGAAGTGTAATAGGGATTTAGGGGAGATAATAAGCAGGAAAGTTTGGCACATTCGCAAAAAGGCGGTACTTTTGCGGCGAAAAAGAAACACGAAGACAACTATGCAAATAGAAAAGATACGGACAGTGCTGCACGGAATAGCGCCCGTGGAATGCGATGGTAACGCAGATATTCATTACCTGCTGACCGACTCGCGGCAGTTAGGCAGCCATCCTGAACAGACACTCTTTTTTGCGTTGCACACGGAGAAAGACGACGGTGCCAACTATATAAACGAACTGAAACGGAAAGGCGTGCGCGCATTTGTGCGTGAGAACGCTTTGGCAGCATTGCAAGCCCTTGCCGCCTACAAGCGTCAGCAGTTCACAGGTCAGGTGATAGGCATCACCGGCAGCCACGGCAAGACAGTAGTCAAAGAATGGCTGTACGACTTGTTGCGTGAAGACTACCGCATCATCCGTTCGCCGCGCAGTTACAATTCGCAGATAGGCGTGCCTCTGTCCGTGTGGCAGTTAGGTGAAGAAAACCTTTTAGACGACACACAGGACAAGCCCGAATTAGCCATCTTCGAGGCCGGTATATCGCGTCCAGGAGAGATGGAGCGGCTGGAACCTATTATACGTCCCACGATAGGCGTGATTACCTATATAGGCGAGGAGCGTGATGCGGAGTTCGGGTCATTGGAAGAGAAGCGGGAAGAGAAGATGCGGCTGTTTGCGCATTGCCCTGTGGTAATAGAAGAGCCGACCCACCAGAACGTGCGTACCTGCGCCGCCGTGATGCGCCAGTTAGGATACGACGAGCAGACCATATCGGAACGCATCCTCCGTCAGACGCACGAGACAGTGATGCAAGTGGATATGAACGCGCTGATAGACAACGTGGCAGCGTACAAGAGACTGCTTGCCCCCAGTACGAAGATGACGGCAATGGTAAAGGCCTTTGCTTACGGCACGGGCAGCGTGGAAGTGAGCCGCGCTCTGCAACGTAGCGGAATGGTGGACTATCTTGCCGTGGCCGTAGCCGACGAAGGCGAAGAACTGCGAAGAGCAGGTATCACACTGCCGATACTTATTATGAACCCCGAAGAGGCAGCCATCAACCAGATATTTGCCAACAACTTGGAACCGAATATCTATTCGTTCCCCTGCCTGCAGATGGTGATGGACGCCGCCTCCCGTCAAGGTTTGGAGCACTATCCCGTACATATAAAGATTGATTCGGGTATGCACCGATTGGGCTTCTATCAAGAGGATTTGCCCCGCCTGATAGAGCTGCTTCGCAATCAGAAAGTGGTTCGCGTGCAGAGCGTCTTTTCGCACCTTGCCGCCGCCGACGAGCCGCAATGGGACCGCTTCACGCGGCAACAGATAGCCTACTTCCAACACGCCGCCTCGACGTTGGAATTAGGAATAGGCTATCCCGTTATCAAGCATATTCTCAATTCGGCAGGCATCGAGCGTTTTACGGACTGCCAAATGGATATGGTGCGGTTGGGTATAGGTCTGTACGGCCTGTCGGTGGCAGACACATTAGGCACGACCACTGACCGGCTGCACCTGAAGAACGTTTGCACCCTGAAAACGACTATACTGTCCATCAAGACCGTTCGCGAGGGCGAGACAGTGGGCTACGGACGCCGCACGCAACTGACATCCGACCGCCGCATAGCCGTCATCCCTATCGGTTATGCAGACGGGTTCGACCGGCGGTTGTCCAACTACAACGGCTTTGTGATGGTTCGCGGCAGACGCTGCCCGGTGGTGGGGAACGTTTGTATGGACCAGACAATGATAGACGTGACCGATACGGATGCACACGAGGGCGATTATGCCACCGTATTCGGCGAAGATGTCCCGCTGCAGGACTTCGCCGCCCGCTTAGGCACCATACCTTACGAAATACTAACCTCTGTGTCCCGCCGTGTCCAACGTCAGTATATCTACCGTTGATTTGTCGGTCGGCTATGGCAGCGAGTCAAGCCGCGAGCCGAATGTCCGCACCGTCCAAAAAGGTCTCAATCTGACCTTCTATGCCGGTGAGATAGTGGCGTTATTGGGACCGAACGGCAGCGGTAAGTCCACGCTGCTGCGGACATTGGCAGGTCTTCAGCCTCCGATAGCGGGCAGTTGCAACCTGTTCGGACTGTCGCCCGCCGAACTGTCGAAACAGTTGGCATTGGTGCTGACCGAAAATACGTCGGTAGAACACACAACGGTGCACGACGTGATAGCAATGGGGCGCTATCCATATACCTCATTCTTAGGCGGTTTGAGCAACGAAGACGAGCGTCTGATAAGCGAAGCGTTGCGTATGGTGAGCGATGTGGACGACGAGGATACGATGACGATGGGAAGGATGTTCAACTCATTGAGCGACGGCGAGAAACAGCGCGTGCTGATAGCCAAAGCCATTGCCCAACAAACACCTATCATCCTGTTGGACGAACCGACGGCACATCTGGACCTGCCATCCCGCATACGGACTTTCCACCTGCTGCAAGAGTTGGCTCATGAGCGACAGAAGACGGTACTGATATCGACACACGAGCTGGACTTGTCGCTGCGTTCGGCAGACCGCGTGCTGCTACTCTCCAAGCAGACCGGACACGCTCAGCCGGCAAGGTTAGATACTCCCGAAAGGCTGCAAAAAGAGGACGCATTCACCGCCGCTTTCGGTATGGATGTGCTGAATTTGTGAAAAAAAAGTGCAAATAAGTTGTTCATGTGGACAATAATCCGTACTTTTGCCGCGTTTTAATAACAGATGTAAACCAAAATAAACACTTAAATCTATGAAGAAACAAACTATTTTGTCGTTACTCATTCTGAGTATCGTGACGTTGTTCTTCGCGTCTTGCGGAGAGATGAAAAACAACGGTAACAACCCGAACATCATCAGCGATGACAATACGTATGTTGCTGTAGGTGAGTTCAAATCGGATGTGTTTACCCTGCCTAACCGCACGGTGGCAGTGGACGTGGATTTAGACAAACACGTTGCCGATATGACGTTCTACAACTTCTCGTTGGACGGGAAGAACATGATGAACATCATCGCCAAAGGTCTGAAGTTAGAGAACACCAAGACTACCTGCGATTTCACTATCAATGAGGTTATTCCGATTATCAAGTCGGCTGATAAGGAAATCCTTTTCCAAGCCTGCCCTCTGATGGACGTGAAAGGCAAGATAGACGTGGAAGCCAAGACGATGGTAATCACGTTGACGCTGAAATACACCACGCCTTTCAATCAGACGATGGAAATCCCGACAGAGTTCAACGGCCAATTGCTGCTTGACAAGAAGGACAAAGACAACGCTATTCCAGAAGACGCCAAGAAAGTGGTTGACTACGAG
The DNA here is from genome assembly GCA_902785805.1 of uncultured Bacteroidales bacterium. GTDB lineage: Bacteria > Bacteroidota > Bacteroidia > Bacteroidales > Paludibacteraceae > Colicola. The sequence goes on from CADAAF010000052.1 coordinate 19,452, forward strand.
GAAGAATACGGAGCCAAGGGCGTGCTGATGGTGGATGGCAAGATTATCCCCGACAACAAGATCCGTATCGCAATCGACAAGGACGAAATGAAAGCCGTTATGTATCTGGCTACATTGTCGTTAGATAACGGCAACAGCTTCGTTACTCTTGAGGCTCAAGGTCTGAATGTAAAGAATGTGTCAAAGGGTTATGAGTTGGCAGCCGAGACCGTTGTTCCTTCTTTAGAAACCGGTTCGCAGAGCATCTATTTCCCCGCTTGCACGTTCGAAAAAGTGGAAGGTATGATTAACAACGACGAGAAACTGATTACGGTTAACCTTGATTTCGTATATGTTGACCCGAAGACAGCCGTTCAACACCGTTATCCCGCTTCGTTCATAGGCTCAATGATTGACCCCGACGAGGTAGATGAACCCGTGGAGAATGCATTGTATGACAACGACTTCTTGGCAAGCGGTCTGTTCACAGCCGATAATTTCGAGATAGATGACCGAATGGTGGGCGTGGACGTAGATATGAACACTATGACTGCTGATATCACTTTCTACGCGTTCTCGTATGCAGACGTAATGCCGGAAATAACAGCGAAAGCCAAAGGTTTGCACCTCCAAAAGTCAGGCAATGTATATAATCTCTCTGTTAACGAACTTACCCCGTATGTACAGGCAGGCGGAGAAGAGATAGAGTTCAAAGATGCCCGCTTCGTTAGTATGTTAGGCACGGTTGATGAAGACAACAAGACGATGCAAATCAGTTTCATCCTTGAGTACACCGATCCCAATACCAACGCAGTAAGTGAGTTGGCTGCTAATTATGAGGGTGAATTATTGAAATAATCAAAGCATTATCCGTACAGATAAATATGCGAGGCTGTCCAGAACGGGCAGCCTCGCTTGTCTATGAGGAGATGTTTGGTTGAGGTATTGTGTGGTTTGCTTACGGACATAATAAAATTTGTATAAAGTCTGTATAAAAACTTAATGAAATCATAATAATAACATAATAATAACATAATAATAACATAATAATAACATAATAATAACATAATAATCGCATAATAACAACATAATAATATCACAATCTTTAGTATGCGTATTTGTATAGAAAGAAGGTGATGGAGTGTCGGGGTGTGGTTTGAGGGAGTGAGGTTTGAGTAGGTGCGGGTTTGTGGGAGAGAGAGGTAAGGGTTTGCGGGAGTGAGGTTTGAGTGGGTGCTGGTTTGTGGGAGAGAGAGGTAAGGGTTTGTGGGAGTGTGGGAGTGAGTGAGGGTTTGTGGGAGTGTGAGAGAGAGAAGAGGGTG
>CADAAF010000053.1 GCA_902785805.1 uncultured Bacteroidales bacterium
CCTTGAGTACGGAGCGGATGATGTCCTCCTGCAAGGGACGGAATGCAGGATACGTGAAATAGGTATGTAGAACTTCTTCGGGAGTCATTGTTCAAACTAACCCTTTTAACCGATGTCACAAATACTAATTGCACATAAAATTCGCGGCAAAGTTATATATACTTATCGAAAATACTACAAAAAAGTTGATAACTTGCCATATTTATTTGTTTTTTACGAAAAAATACGCTACCTTTGTGCGCTTGAAAATTAAACTTGTCAGCACCACTCTAAACATGCTGCACTATATAATTAAACATTATGCCGAGGAAAACCAACCGAGTCGAGTCAAATGTCTCTGAATCAGAGCAAAAAAGAAAACAACCGAACGTTCCTGTCACGCCGTTAGAAGGAAAAACGTTCTTCCAACGAACCAAAAGTTTCCTACTCAATGAACGAACGCAACAAGTATGCGGAATCGTGCTGGCTCTCTTGTCGCTCTTTGCAGCGATAGCCTGTATCAGTTTCTTCTTTACCGGTGCCAACGACCAGTCGCTCATTGACCAGCCGCGCGAAGCACGCCTGCAATCAAGGCAACAGATACAGAACGTTTTAGGTCTTCCAGGGGCGATGCTGTCAGATTGGCTCATTGACGACCTGTTCGGACTGCCAAGCGTAAGCATTATTGTTCTGTTGGTATATTTTTCGCTTCGTCTGTTGCATATTCCTAATCGCACAAGCACTATGAGGATGTTGCTGTGCAGCCTTTTCTGGCTGACTTGGGGAGCCATAACGCTGGCTTACCTGCAACAGATGGCAGGCGTGGAACTGTTTTTCCGACTCGGAGGGGCATTCGGTAAGAAAATAGCAGTTGTCTCATTGTCCTATATTTATGGTCTCGGAACGGGATTGGCGTTAATCGGTTTACTGATTGTATTCCTTGTGTTGAGCAATCGGAACTTTGTGCCTGCCGTCCAACGCTTGTGGGAGCGGCTGACCACAAAACCAGAATCGAAGGACGACCCGAATCAGGACGACCCGACAATCCATCTACCGGAAGAACAAGACCCGGTCGAAGAACCCAAAACGACAGTAGACGGAAGTATAGTCATCACGCTGACCCCTACCGGCAAGGAGGATACAACACAAAAAAACAAAAACGAAAACGGCAGACTAAACGTGGAGATTGCCCCTGTCACCAATGATGAGGACGATACAGATATAAAGAATAATGAAAGTCAGGATAAGGATGAAAATGAGGATGGCGAAGACAAGAAGGATGGAAAAGACATGTTGGATATCCACTCGGAGGATGTAGAGATAGTGGAACAACTTCCTGATTATGACCCGCATTTGGACTTGTCCACCTACAAGTACCCCACTCTTGACCTGCTCAAGACCTACGACAACGAAACGGCACCTATTGTGGATCCCGCAGAGCAGCAAGCCAATGCCGACCGCATCGTCAATACGCTCCGCAACTACGGAATAGAAATAGTGCGCATACATGCCACGGTAGGTCCGACGGTAACGCTATACGAAGTAGTACCCCAAGCAGGCGTGCGCATCGCCAAGATTCAGGCGCTCGAAAACGACATTATGCTTTCGTTGTCAGCCATCGGCATACGTATCATTGCCCCGATGCCCGGCAAAGGAACAGTAGGTATAGAAGTGCCCAACGAGAAGCCGCAAGTGGTGTCCATGCATTCGGTAATAGCCTCCAAGCGGTTCCAGGAAGAGCAGAAGATGCGCCTGCCCGTGGCATTGGGACGCACCATCACCAACGAGGTGTTCTGCTTCGATCTTGCCAAAACACCTCACTTGATTGTAGCGGGTGCCACCGGACAAGGTAAATCGGTAGGACTGAACGCCATCATCACCTCGCTGCTCTACAAGAAACACCCGTCGGAGCTGAAATTCGTATTGGTGGACCCGAAGATGGTGGAATTCTCCGTCTATAAGCCTTTGTTGAAGCACTTTATGGCAGCGATGCCCGACCAGGAAGATCGTGACATCATTATCACAGACAGCCAGAAAGTGATTAACTCGCTCAACTCGTTAGTCATTGAGATGGAAGACCGGTACTCGCTGCTTGCCGATGCCGGTGTGCGCAACTTGGAGGACTACAACGACAAGTTTATCCATCGCCGCCTCAATCCAGAGAAAGATGTGGAGAACCTCGTGACACACAAGATTTTGCACCACCGCTTTATGCCCTATATAGTCATCATCATAGACGAGTATGGCGATTTCATTATGCAGTCAGGCAAGGAGGTGGAACGTCCTATCCAACGTCTGACGCAGAAAGCACGTGCCGTAGGTATGCACATGATTCTTGCCACGCAGCGTCCTGACGTGAAAGTGGTTACGGGTATAATCAAGGCAAATGTGCCAACCCGTATTGCTTTCCGTACGCAGTCAGTTGTGGACAGCCGCACTGTTTTGGATACCAAGGGTGCCGAACAATTAGTCGGCAAGGGTGATTTGCTCTACAGCGGCGGCGGCAATATATCACGTATCCAATGTGCCTTTGTGGACACGCCCGAAGTGGAAGCCATCGTGGGCTATATACAAGGGCAGCAAGGGTATAGCGAGCCTTACCAACTGCCTGAATACGTGCCGGAAGGCGCATCGGATGACGAGCCGGTACGTTCCGGCGAAGTGGATATGAAACGTCTTGACCCTATGTTCGCTGAAGTGGCACGATACGTAGTGAACAAGCAAGAAGGCTCAACATCCCGCCTGCAACGTGCCTTTGAAATAGGCTACAACCGTGCAGGCAAACTCAGCGACCAATTAGAGAAAGCCGGAATCGTAGGACCGAATAAAGGTCCGAAAGGCAGAGATGTGCTCATACAGGATATGGAGAGCCTCGAACTGCTGCTGCAACGACTCGGTGTAGGATAGAAACCATTATTACTTCCTTTATATGAAGAGACACTTACTGTTTTTCCTTTTTATCATCGGAACGGCATCCTTGTTTGCTGACATCCGCACACCCGAACAGGCTGCAGCCATTGCATCGGGTTATATGCAAACAATTGTCAATAGTTCGCGCCGCGCACCGGCAGCAGGACAAGAGATGGTACTTTTCCGCACACTGTACAAGACTGACCTTGACTGGGAAGAAAATCAGCCTGCACCCAACGCTGCCCCCGTTCGTAAGACCCACATTGACAATGACGAGACAGAACCTGCCCTCTATATGTTCAACGATGATACGGGAGGGTTCGTGATTGTATCGGCAGATACACGAGCCAGAGATGTATTGGGGTATTCGGTAACAGGTACGCTCACGGACGATAATCTTGCGCCCGGGTTCTTATGGCTGATGGAACGCTTCGTAGAAGAAATCAGCAGTCTGACCGATGCGGATGATGCAATAATTTCTGCACCTTCCCGCGCACCTCAAGCCCCGCAGACCGTTACGCCGGTTGAGCCGCTGCTGGGTAAGATTGAATGGGGGCAAAGCACTCCTTACAACAACTCGTGTCCGATTGACACCTACGACAACACACGCTGCGTGACAGGTTGTGTCGCAACTGCCGCTGCACAGATTATGTGCTATTGGCAATGGCCCGTCACAGGCACAGGGTCACACTCCTACCAGTGGACGAACCAACTGAACAAAACAAAGAAAACGCTGACGTTCAACTATGGAAACACTTCTTTCGACTGGGACAACATGCTTCCCTCTTACAAAGAAGACTATACAACCGAACAAGCCGATGCCGTTGCACAACTTATGTACGCTTGCGGCGTAGCAGTGGATATGAAATACGGCGGCAGCTCGACCGCCGGTAGTGCTTCTGTAACGGATAATATGGCTCCGGCTATGGTTAACTACTTCAGATACCAATACGAAGACGATTTAGGCAGCAGTTACAACCAAACTCTTGATAACAACGATATTTACAGCGGCACCACAACATACGCCGAGATGTACAAGGGCTATTTCAACGATGACTTGGAGAATGGTCGTCCCATCCTGATGAGCGGCTCGTCCGCCAAAGGAGGTCATGCTTTTGTGTGCGATGGCAGAGACGCCGACAACTATTTCCACATCAACTGGGGCTGGTTGGGTGCATCGAACTGCTACACACCGCTAACTGCTATCCGTCCTGGCTACCCCAAGCATAACGACCTGTATTTCAAGACACGTATGTACGCCACCTACGGGTTGCGCCCCAATACCGTATGTATAAACACGACAAGAAACACCACCGCCAACGAGTCTGAAGACCGCATGCCCTACGTATGGCGCGGTAGGAACATCACCGAAACAGGCGTTTATAAGGATGTGGAAACGGATGCCGAGACAGGTTGCAACACGACCTACGTACTCTATTTCACTGTCCTGCCAGAGGGAACGGACGGAATGTGCGGCGACAACTTATTCTATGCCTATAATGAAAACACCCACACACTGACCATTACAGGTACAGGAGATATGTGGGAATACGACATACTTTCCACACCCGGAAGAAAAACGCCGTGGTATGCGTACGCGGCAGACATTACAACAATTATTCTGCCCGAAGGAATAACCGGCATCAGTGCGTTCGCCTTTACCGGCTGCACCTCGCTTTCTTCTCTGACATTTGCTTCCATCACACCTCCGACATTCGGTACGGATGCTTTTGCCGATGTGCCCTCCGATGTTGTAACCTATATACCCTGCGGGACTACTGCCGCATACGAATCTTCGGAATTGCCCTTCACCGGCTACCAATCGCTTTGCGGCTACTGCGAAGAGAACAACGGCACGAACCTCGAATGGGAATATGTATCTGACACGCACACACTCACCATTTCGGGCGAGGGCAATATGGAAACGTATGCATCACATGAAGATATGCCGTGGAACAATCTGCGCGACCAAATAGAGACGGTCAGTCTTTTAGATGAAGCCAACCAGCAGCCTCTGCTGTCCTGGCTGTCTGCGCAAAGCGACAAGAACATCATCATCCACCGCACCTTATGGGCAGACGGCTATCTGAACACTCTCTGTCTGCCTTTCTCACTGACTGCAAGCCAAGTTCAAACGTTCCTGCCGCATGCCGAACTCTTTACTTTCACAAAAGCCAATGCCGTGGCAGAAGAACTGCAGATTACGCTCCGTGCAACGAACCATATGACCGCAGGCGTTCCTTACCTTGTCCGCTTCCCGGCAGAAGACCCGGACATAGTCAATCCCGCGTTCAGCAACGTACAAATAACAACGATGACAGGAAAAACGTCCGGGAGTGGCGAAGTGACATTCATAGGTGTACTCAAGCCGCAGGATATGATTGCCAATAACACACACCAACTGATGGTCGGTGCCGCCGACCAACTTTTCTGGGCAGACGTGAGCGACTATATGAAAGGTTTCCGTGCCTATTTCCAAGTTGCACCTACCCAATCCTCACCTGTCCGCATTGGTATGCCTGCCCGCGTGATAATGGAAAAACAGACACCTACCGACCTGAAAGAACAGGTGGATGATCATGCACAAAGCGAAAAGATACTGCGGAACGGACAACTGATTATCCGCGCCAACGGCAATCAATACAATGCCCAAGGACAAATACTATAAACACTGCTGTACTTAACCAATAAACTACTAAACACCTAAACATCTAAACCAATAAACTCCTATGAAAACCACTTATATCTATCCTCGTACAAGTATCCAAATACTTCAGACCACTATTATCTGCGCAAGTGGCGAATCCACCCTCAATGTTTCTTCCGACCACCATAATAGTCCAAAGAACGCACGCTAATGAAAAAGTACATCGCTTTGGCTCTAACGCTTTGTTGCCTTGCTCCTGCTCTTCTAAAGGGACAAGATGTGGACAGCGTAGCCACGAATCAATCAACTCAGCCCAGATACTACACGCCAACGAGCGTACCTGACCCGAAAGTATTCGGACAGGAGTATTATGTGTCTGACCCTGACCGTTTTCTTCGCCCCGCTACCATAGATGCTATCAACAGTATATGCCACAACCTCTACCATTCGGTGGAAGTGGAATTAGCGGTTGTGCTGGTAGGTAACTTCGATGAGGATAAATGGTTGGCAGCCGATTTCTGTCAGCAGTTGTTTAACGGCTGGGGGATTGGCGGCTCCGAACGCAATACGGGTGTGTTGCTCTTTTTCTCGTACGGTACACGCGATATACGTATCCACACGGGATATGGGATGGAAGGATTGTTGCCCGATGCCGTATGCGATATGATTATTGCTGACAACATATATGCTCTCAGCGACGGCGACTACAACAAAGGCATATTGGGTATGGTACAAGGTATTGCAGAGCAACTGCTCACAAAGGAAGCCAAAGAGGAACTGCTGCTCGGTTGGACTCCCAAGCGGTATAATTCGGATGACGACCTCATCTACCACTATATCTACCTTTCCTTTATACTGCTCATTGTGATGACTTCTATTGCACTATCCCGAATAAACAAAGCAGACAAAGCATCCTTCGAGAAACGTCCGGCTATCATAGAAAAAACAGACAACCTTAGCAAAGGTATAGGGTGCTTAAGCGTGTTTTTCCCTCTGACTCTGCCTCTTCTCTTTTTTGCTTTCCGCAAGCAGCGAAAGACACTCCGTGATGTTCCTTACGAATGTCCCGGCTGCGGCAAAAAGATGCAAAAATTGCCCAAAGAGGATTTTGACCGAGTCAGTAGCGAAGCCGACAAGATTGAAAACAGACTGCATATTTTCCAGTTTGATTATTGGCGGTGCCCATCCTGCGGAGAGACGCATGCGGCTCGTTTCAAAGACAAGGCATACAGCAGATACAGCGATTGCAAACAATGCGGCGAGCATGCTGTGGCATATCGTGACTGTACCGTCAAGGTGCATCCCACATACAGCGAGCGCGGCGAAGGCAGTAAAAGATATCAATGCGAGGTGTGCGGAAACGTATCCTATGTCCCCTACTCCATTCCGTCCCTCTTCGAGCAAGAACAGGAGCGTATAAGGGAACAACAGCGCAAAGAGGCGGAACGCCGCTCAAGTTACAGCGGAGGAAGCAGCCGTAGCAGCAGCGGAAGCTGGGGAGGAGGAAGAAGCGGCGGAGGAGGAGCCGGAAGAAAATTCTGACATTTAACCCTACCGATTAAAGAAACAGACGATATAAACAACTAAAAACCAATAATAACAATGAAAAAGAATGTCTTATCTACCATTTTGGTAGTCGGAGTCATCGGACTCTTTGCAGTGTGGATGGTCAAGGGTTACAACCGTATGGTAACCGAACAGGAGAACGTGGAGCAGGCTTGGGGTCAAGTTGAGACGCAGTACCAGCGCCGTATGGATCTCATTCCCAATCTCGTAAGCACCGTCAAAGGTCTTGCTGACAAAGAACAGGCTATACTGACGGGAGTCATTGAGGCACGTGCCAAAGCCACTCAAGTAACTATTGACCCTTCTAACATCACTCCCAACCAGTTGCAGGCATTTGAGCAGGCACAGAGTGCAGTAGGAAGTGCTTTGAGCCGACTGCTTGTAACCGTTGAGAAATACCCAGAACTGAAAATGGATCAAGGATTTATGAACCTGCAAGCCCAGTTGGAGGGTACGGAAAACCGCATCGCTGTGGCACGTCAGACCTTTAACGAATGCGCTCAAACCTACAATACGTTTATCCGCAAGTTCCCTAACAACCTTGTTGCCTCTATGTTCGGATTTGAGAGAAAACCCTATTTCGAGTCGCAGCAAGGCGCAGATATTGCTCCGACAGTTGAGTTCTAATGCCACAAGACAACCTATGCAAACCATAATCAAAATGATATAACTATGAAAAAACTATTTCTTATGCTTGCTCTTGCGTTGGCAACTGCAGGTGTGTGCGTAGCGCAAAATGTTTTCTACGTTAGTACCAACGGTTCGGCTCGTGCAGACGGTTCCGCCCCCGACAAAGCCATGAAAGACATTCAGAAGGCTATTGATAATGCCACAGATGGTGCTACTATCCGCATTGCAGAGGGTAACTATCTTGGCAAGTTGGATGCCGGCTACATTGAAATCAACAAGTGGATTACCCTTGAGGGCGGCTGGAACAGCGACTTCACACAACGTGACCCGCTCAAGTACATCACCAAGATGGAACCCGGTGAAGTCCAGCGCGGCACCAACGGCGTGAAAGGACTGATTACATTGAGCAAATTAGACGATGTGATGGCAACCCAACCCAAAGGCACGCTGACTATTGACGGCATAATGTTCAACTATGGTTTGGAGAACTCCTACAAACCCAACGACCCGTCCGACCCTCGTAACGGATGCCCCAGCAAAGCCTTTGAAACAGGACGCATGGAAGATGCCACCCCACCCCAACTGAACCACCAGATAATCAAGGCTGACGGCTCGGTAGCAGGCAACGTCATCATACGCAATTGCCTGTTCGCCAATAGTCCGTATTTCGGTATTCAGTTCATTTCACGCTTGGGCGAGATAGAGATAAGCAACTGCGTGTTTATCAGCAATCGCTACGGCGCAGTGCGTATAGGCGGCTCCTCCAAAGCAAACGATACACAATACAAGACACACGTCAATTTCCATCATAACACGGTGGCTTTCTCGTGGTGTCGCGACAAAGAGATGGGCGACATGGGTTACGGATATGAGTTTATGACAGGTGCCAACGGCGACTTGCACCACAATATCTTCCTCTGCAACAACTATGCCGCCATTGCGCGCACGCACACCGACTATCCTAATCTGGAGAAAAACCGTAAGACCAACGTCTATGACAACCTCTTCTTTATGAACGCAGCAGACCTTCAACTGCCTCCTTCGGGCGGCGGAAAATGGACGAATGTACCCGTAGCACGCTTTGAGGAAGTGGACGAAGCCATACTTCCCAAATATGAAGGCAACAAAGAACTGACCGGTGACGATGCGTTTGTCAAAGTGATTGACCAAGACTATCTAAAAGGCTTCGCAACACTGAAAGTTGTTAGCAGTCAGAGTTTTGATGCCAACTCGGCAGCTAACCTCTACCGTCAGGCACACGGCATGAATATGCAAGGTTCGGAAACCATCCGTGTTTCAATGTACGGCAACCGCTACGATTTTAACAAAGCACTCCTCTTCTTCGGTGCGAAGAACGGCTACGGTGCACAAAAAAGTAAATAACTATGGCAGCTACACAAGAAGAAACATTCAAGAAAATAGTCGCCCACTGCAAGGAGTACGGTTTTGTTTTTCCGAGCAGCGAGATTTACGACGGATTAGGAGCCGTGTATGACTACGGTCAGAACGGCGTGGAGATGAAGAACAACATCAAGCAGTATTGGTGGAACGCTATGACGCGTATGCACGAGAACATCGTCGGCATTGATGCCGCCATCTTTATGCACCCTACCACTTGGAAAGCTTCCGGTCACGTAGATGCGTTCAATGACCCGCTCATTGACAACCGTGACTCGAAGAAACGCTACCGTGCTGATGTCCTCATCGAAGACCAATTAGGCAAAATCGAAGAGAAAATCACCAAGGAGGTGGAGAAAGCGCGCAAACGCTTCGGAGACTCTTTCGATGAGCAGATGTTCCGTCAGACCAACCCGCGCGTGCAAGAGCATCAGACCAAATGGAACGCCCTGCACGAACGTTACAGCAAGGCGATGAACGAGATGAACCTCGAAGAACTCAAGCAGATTATTTTAGACGAAGGTATAGTCTGCCCCATCAGCGGCACACGCAACTGGACTGATGTACGGCAATTCAACCTGATGTTCGCCACCGAAATGGGTTCCACCGCCGACGGCGCGATGAAAGTGTATCTGCGTCCCGAAACGGCACAAGGCATATTCGTCAATTTCCTCAACGTGCAGAAGACGGGACGAATGAAAATCCCCTTCGGCATAGCACAGATTGGCAAGGCTTTCCGCAACGAGATTGTGGCACGCCAATTTATCTTCCGTATGCGTGAGTTCGAGCAGATGGAGATGCAGTTCTTCGTGCGTCCGGGCGAGGAGATGCAGTGGTTCAACTACTGGAAAGAGCAACGCATCCGCTGGCATAAAGCCCTCGGATTGGGTGACGATAAATACCGCTTCCACGACCACGAGAAGTTAGCACACTATGCCAATGCTGCTACCGACATCGAGTTCCAGATGCCTTTCGGCTTCAAGGAAGTGGAAGGTATTCACAGCCGCACCAATTTCGACCTCTCGCAACACGCCAAGTATTCGGGCAAGAAAATCGAGTACTTCGACCCCGAACTGAACGAGAGTTATACACCTTACGTCATAGAGACAAGTATCGGCGTGGACCGTATGTTCCTCAGTGTCCTTTGCTCCGCATATAAGGAAGAGCAGTTGGAAGGCGGTGACAGCCGTGTTGTATTGTCACTTCCACCCGTTCTGGCTCCTGTCAAATGCTGCGTAATGCCGCTCGTAAAGAAAGACGGTCTGCCCGAACAGGCACGCGAGATTATGCGCATGCTCCAACTCGATTTCCGCACTTCCTACGACGAGAAAGACTCAATAGGCAAACGCTACCGCCGTCAGGACGCTATCGGAACGCCTTTCTGCATCACCGTGGACCACGATACGCTTAACGACCGGTGCGTTACCGTTCGTTATCGCGACACGATGCAGCAAGACCGCGTGCGCATAGACGACCTGCACGAGATGATTCGTAAGGCTGTGGATGCTAAACCCCTCTACGAGAAATGCCTCAACTAAGAAATCTATGGCGCAGGTTCATCGGACTGGTGGACCTGCGCGAATATATTGACGTGGATGCCGCAGCTGTCAACATTAGAGACAACATTGCTTTTCGCGGTCCGAACATCGTCATCCTTTTCTGTGCGATTATTACTGCCTCGGTTGGTCTGAATGTCAATTCGATTCCTGTCATCATCGGCGCGATGTTAATATCGCCCTTGATGTCGCCCATTATCGGTTTCGGTTTGGCACTCGGCACCAACGATGTGGATCTGCTCAAACATTCGCTCAAGCATTTGGGCATAATGGTCGGCATATCCGTGCTGTCAGCAACGCTTTACTTCCTTGTATCGCCGTTGGATATGGTGCATCCTACCGAACTGCTGGCACGTACCAACCCCACCATCTATGATGTGCTGATTGCCTTGTTCGGCGGTTTGGCCGGTATATTGGAGATTTCGCGTAAGGAGAAAGGTACGGTAATGTCAGGTGTGGCGATTGCCACAGCTCTTATGCCGCCTCTTTGCACAGCGGGTTACGGTTTGGCAACTTTGAACTCAACGTTCCTGTTCGGAGCTTTGTACTTGTTCTTTATCAACTTCACATTCATCGCTTTGGCTGCCTTTATCGGCACAAAGTACTTGGGCTACAAGATGATTGATACCAAAGATGAGGAAGCTCGAATCCGCCATAAATGGTTATTCGCTCTGCTTTTGATTGCTATCATAGTGCCGAGCGTCATCTCTGCCGTCAGTGTGGTTCGCGAGAATAATTTTACCCGCTCGGTCAATGCTTTTATCCAAGAAAACAAGAATTTTGCCCGCAGTTATATATACGATTACCAAATATCTAACGATACGACCCCTGCTGCGGTGGATGTGTACATAGCAGGTGAAGAACCCGATTCGGCGGCTTATAACAGTCTGTACCTGTCTGCCGCACAATACGGACTTCATCCCGACCAACTGCGTTTTCACCTTGATGCAGCCTATCAGGCACACAATCAAGCCGCATTAGATGAAAACCAATTAGTTCGCGACATTTTCCGCACACACGAAGAACAACTGCATGAGCGCGACCAAGAGATAGCACGGCTGCACAATATGGTGGACAGCCTTAACAATAGTATTAGCAAATCAAAAACGCCATCTATACCGAATGCCGACATTGAAGCCGAGATACGTGCACAATATCCACAGCTAACCGATGTGGTGATAGCCTTATCAGATGGTAACAGTCAAGTAGTTGCACTGCTGACTGCTCCTAAAAAGAAGGACTTGAAATCAGACGATATAGCACGTCTCCAATCTTGGCTACAGGTTCGCACCGGAGTCTCCCAAGCCGTTGTCATTCAGCGATAAATTAAGGAGCATCATGAGTATGGGCGGTGTCGTGAAGACAAAGGCGCAGGAAATCTACATCCGCAACGGACAAAAAGTACTGTACGGCAGATAAGCGTTGATACTCATCATTCTAATCCCCCGCAGGTGTCTCTTGCGGGGGATTTTTTACTCCAAAAGACGATAGAGAAACGAGACGTTCAAATGAGCGTCCCGTTTCTTTTATAATATTTAGTCCCTACACTCAGAGTTGCTTAATATATCGTGTATCTAACGTATATCTATCGTATATCTATCGTGTATCTATCGTGTATCTAACGTATATCTATCGTGTATCTATCGTATATATTATGTAACTGATAGCTGATTTATAGATGAACTGCAATGTCCAAAAATATGAGAATAAAAAGACGACGACGGACAGCAAAAGAAGGACAGCCGAAAGAATGAAAGAAAAAGAAGGACAGACAGAGACAAAAGACAGAAACGGTC
>CADAAF010000054.1 GCA_902785805.1 uncultured Bacteroidales bacterium
TGAGCGCATCGCTCGCGTGTTTGCTCACACCGTTACCCAAAGTCCAGTTTACAAACGTATAACCGGCAACAGTCGGAGCGGTCTGCGATGAATAGGTCACTTCGCCTATAGTTGGAGTGGTTGCAGTAGAAACTGTTGCGCTCGGTGAGGTGCATACATAGGATACTGTTACAGAGTGTGTTGTTTCTGCGGGAGCCGTACCTGTTCCGCTCAAAGTAATAGTGCATGTCTTACTATGTGCATCTGTAATGGTAAGAGTTGCAGACCTACTTCCAGTAGCAGTTGGAGTAAATTTGACAGTAACACCAGATTCGGTAATGGCTGTAACCGAGAAATCAGACGCGTTTGTTCCAGTAATAGAACAGTTGCTTGTCGTAAGAGTTGTGCCATAGTGTGTTCCAAAAGAGATAGTTTCTGAACTATTACTGCTAACGGTTGTATTATTAAAGGTCTGACTTGTGCTGGTTGTCGTAAAACCAGGTATGGTAAAGGTAATTTTTGCTTGGCCTGTTTTCGTATTATAGTTTCGTAACGACCATCTCATGTATAGAGTGTTATTTCCGGGATTATTGCTGGCACCAGCAATCATATCGTAGTCATTACAATCCATATACCACTCACGGTCTCCGTCCCAATCTGCGTAAATAGACCAGAAATTACCGGTCCCGTTATCGACTGCATCAAGGGAAGAACTAAAAGATTTCCACCAATCCAAATTAGTCTTGACATATCCCCATGTATTGACATTACATCCGATAAGAGATAATTGGGTTTTGATGCCTAAATCAACGGTAGCTCCATCATCTTGATAATCAACCCAATGGTCAGATCCGTCATTGTATCCAATCTTCCATTGACCAGTACTAAAGAAGCCACTATCCGCCCACATCTGCCCCACGCCGAGGGTAAGGAGCATAAGCAGAACTGCCGCTGTACGTGATAGTGCTTTCACTATACGGATACTATAGGGATACTGTATGGATACCGTGTCCTCACGGGAGGTTTTCTCCCAGCCGGAGGGCTGCAAAATCTTTCCGCAAAGGTAGCGCAAGGGTAGCGCAAGGGTAGCGGATTTGTGTTTCAAAGTAAAGTTGTTGTTCATATTTCTGTAATTTGATGATATATTTCTATTCTCGGAAGATGTATTTGTTTCTGACTTATTTCTTCGGTGTATTCTGTTCTGCCTCGTAACGTGCCTCCAAAGTTATAATCGGAGGGTATCACAGATTGTGATCCCCTATTGGAAATCAGTATATTAATTTCATCTTTCGTCAGCCTAAACATAAAATCCACAGGGAAACGCTCTATATTACGCCTGACGGCTTGCTTGAGAACGCGTGTTTCCACACCATATAACTTTGCCAATTGAAAATCCAACAACACATGCTCGTCTCGCAAAAATAATAACCATTCATATCATAATTCTTACAATAATGCCATAAACGCGGCAAAAATAGTATATCCGTTTAGAATATACAAATGTTTACAAAAAATTATGCATTTTTTGTTATCAATATGCATTTTTATCGTTTTATGCAGGATTAACTAACGTCAAGTCACGTGCATAGTATGTTTCGTTGCCGGCGGCATCGGTGCAGTAGATGATTAGATGGTAGTTGCCGGGCGTGGCATCCGCAGGTATATCTATGTCTATATCGCGGGTACATTCTTGTCCTGACAGCAGGTCGTTTCGCGATTCCGATGTAAGTGTTATCTCAAAGTCAACGGTTTGTTGAGATTGGTTCATAATCCGCTTATGAGCTTCTTCACGGGCAGGAGCATGCTCATGACCGTTAAAGTTGGGGTGGATATTGATTTTGTAACTGCGCAACTCCATATTGTCAAAAAAGGTAATTTGGATATGCAATTTCTTTCCCGCTTCAATCGTTATACTGTCTTGGGGAGAAACAACCGTTATATACGGGGGTCTCGTATCTGACTCCTCGCAAGAAGTCATACACGACATCAGCAGTCCGAACAGAATGGTAAGAGTAAACAAAGATTTGATTTTCATAGCAATATATTTATCTAATGGTTTAACATACTTATTGGATTGTAACGTGGAAAGGAATGGTAAGAGACAACACGATGTTCCTTCCGGGTTCGGGAATATCTACTTGCCGGTAGTAACTCATGTGATTAAGGTATTTCGTATCAAGCAGGTTCTCTGCGCGGAGTGTAAGGCTGCCCGTTCGCGATGCTATGGGGAAGTTCCACACTATATGTGCGTGCAGCAACACTGCCCCGGGAGTTGGCAATTCGCTATGTGCCACGCGGTTCTGGGGTGCTACTAACTGTGTTTCCACACCTATTTCAAGAGGCATAACAGGAGTCCACTCTACCCCAACCCGAGCCGAGGCAGGTGGTGAGAATGGTGTTGCTGTATGCGAAGTGATATTATAGGTATATACATACTCGGCATTCGCATAGAGGTCGAGTGCCTGACACGCTGTGTAGTCTTGTGCCAACCTGCCGCGAAGACTCAGTTCACTGCCCGCAAACAAAGCAGGTGCCTGAGTATAGAGATATATCTGCCCTGCATCGGGATAAGGCGACCAATTACCCGACGCTTGCATATAGATATAGTTGGTGAAATATGTCATAAATGGCGAGATACTGAGTTGAAAGCGTTCGGTTTGCAAATTATATTCGATGTCGGCCTGCCACCCTTGTTCGGACTTAAGGTTAGGGTCACCTTGTTCGTGCCGGAACGAACCATGGTGAATGCCGTTGGCTGTCAGTTCCATAGCGGTCGGCAATCGGAACGAACGACCTACATGGGCTTTGAGACTGTGATGACGATTGGGAGTATAATGCACCCCTACACTGCCGCTGCCGTTACCAAGCAGTTGGCTTATATCAGAGGTGGAAAACATTCCTATATCTCCACGGATACCAGCTGTGAACAGGACTTGGCGCGATATATTCCATTCGCTCATCCAGTACACACCTGCCGTGATACGCTGATAATTAGGTAGCAGACGGGCATACCCGCCGCTTGTGTTATGCTGATATTGCGCGTCTAAACCTGCCTGCTGACGGAAACGTTCGCTGTGGTACATCTTCCACGACCCTGCCAATGAACCTGTATGCAGCAGAAAATCAAGTTCCAAATCAGGTAACTTGGCAGGAGGTACGGCAAGCGGATCATGAGAATGGAAGAGCGATTCTTCCTGCCTGTGATTACGCTGATAGGCAGCAGAGACCGTGATGGTTTGACTCTCAAGCGTCCATTTCTGATTGACCCACGTACGCAGATGACACACGTGGTTACGAGGAAGGTCAATGTTCCATATATTACCGTCGGGTATCACTTTGGCTATATCGGGTATGCCGTGTGCACCCGGGAAGAAACCTGCTTTCTGTTGAACGAAACTCACTCCGCCGTCCAAGCGACATTGCTGACCCGTATAGGAGAGATGGGCTATGGCATCGCGTTCCATACCGGCAGTGTTCTTCAGCCTTCGGTTCATCACAGGCATACGGTACGACAGGTATGTTATAGTATCAACCGGCACGGCATAGTCTGCATAGTGCTGTTCTGTATAGCGCACACGCCATGCCCATTTGTCTAAACGCATACCTACCATAGCGGAAGCGGCTGCAGTATAATTGACCGACTTGCCGAGAAGGTTGGCTTCCCCATATACACACTTGCCTTCATGCAAAAGAGGAGGCTCTATTACCACCACGCCGCCCATAGCGTCACTGCCGTAGATGAGTGATGCAGGACCCTTTATGATATGTATCGGGTCGGTACGGAACGGGTCTATCTCCAACCCGTGGTCACTACCCCACTGCTGTGCTTCGTGCTTGATGCAGTTATCAACTACGGCTATGCGGTTGAAACCCATACCTCTGATAACAGGTTTGGCAGTACCGGCACCAATAGTCATTGCCTGAACACCGGGTAGGTTCTCAAGTACACCTGCCAATGTCTGACCTTTATGAAGTTGCACTATGTCCGAATCAAGCAGCAGAACGGTTTGCGAGTGGATAGCATTGGCGGGATGACGCTTAGATGCCACCACGTTAATATCACCCAAACGCAACAACAGACTATCCGCTACCTGAGCCGGTAAACAGACGGTCATACACCAGAACAGCAATACAACGATATGTCTGAACCAACAACGCAAGACTTCTGAAATGCTATTCGATAGGGAAATCAAAATAGGTATCTGGGAATGGTTCGTCTTTCAGCGTAAAGTGCCACCACTCGGTCTCAAACGGCTTGAAACCGTGACGGAGCATAGCATCACGCAGAATCATACGGTTGCGGTACTGCTGCTCGGTTATGCCGGTGCCGTCGCCTGTGTATTTACCTATTTCAGGATATAAAGTGGTGTCAGGATTGCCGCAATAGTCCGGATGTGACTCTTCACCGAACCAGTCGAATGTTCCACCCATATCTACCTCTTTCTCAGTATTCATATCAAAAAGGGTCAAGTCAACCGTTGAACCGCGTGTGTGACCGCTTTGCGGACAGATATATTCGTTCTCAAAGAGGTATGGCTTGTCGTACATCGGATAGAAATATCGTTTCATCACAGTGTCAGCAGGGTCGTCACGCCACCGCATAAAGTGATCCACTGCCCGTTGAGGACGATATGCATCATATATCTTAAGCCTGTAACCGAGCCGCAGTACATCATCGCTGACTGCACGCAGTGAATCGGCTGCTTGGCGGGTTAATAGAGCCGTAGGTGCCAAATAACCGTCTATACGCGCGCCTATAAAATTATAGGTACTGTAATAGCGGATTTCTAATATGGCATCCGGTACCACATCAGACACATACACAAACTCTTCGCGACCGTCACTCGCCTTCTGACAGGACGATAGGAATAGTATGAACGAAAGACAAAGTAAAGAAATGTTTTTCATTGTGGTAGCAATCTGTATTCGGATAGACAAATACTGTTAAAATTTCTGTTAAACGCCGCAAAGGTACAATATGTTTTTGTAAATAGAAAAAAAACGCATACTTTTGCGGCTCAATAACGAACATGGCATAATAGTGGCACGTATCCTCATACTTACCGACCCGATAGGCAAGCCCTCGTATGCACCGCGCATACGGTATCTTTGCGATTATCTTTCCAACAAGGGATATGACATAACCGTCTATACCGAGCAGATAGAAGACAATCTGCCGTTTGAACATACCTACCCCATTAACCAATGGCGCATCTACCGCAATAGTTGGGACTGGGCACTCAAATCATTATGGTCTCTCTTGACAGACTGGCGAAATAGTCATTTTACGCAACTCGTCAGGCAAGCCGTTGGCAAACAGTCTTTCGATCTTATCTTTTGCACCACTTTCTCTACTTTCCCCTTGCCCACAGCCGCTGCCCTTGCAAGCGAAATGAATATACCGTGGATAGCCGACATACGCGACTTGGACGAACAGATAGCAGGCGCACAATACCAAAGCCACAGGCAGTGGTTCTTGCGTCCTTTCCGTAAGTGGTACAGCCGTGTTAATATCCGTCGCCGTAACCGCGCCTTGCAATCTGCCACCGCTGTAACTACCGTCTCCCCGTGGCACGTACAGTTCATTTCGCGCATAACGCCGGCACCTGTTACGCTTGTCTATAACGGCTTTGCGCCCGAGACATACCGCTTTGAACCCGTACCGTCACCCGTCTTTACCATATCTTATATAGGTCGTCTCTACGAGTTCCAACAAGATTCAGTGACTTGTATTCAAAAAGCTGTGAACGAGCTGAACCTGCCCGACCTGAAATTGCAACTCATCCATTCGGGATTGACTACTGACCAAGTGGCACAGGAAATCAACCGTTCGTCTATTATGTTGGTATTCACATCCCGACAGACCCACGGAATGATGACTACCAAATTCTACGAAGCACTTGGCTGTGAGAAACCTGTACTCTGCATACCCTCCGATGATGGCGTATTGGCACAGGCAATAAGCGATACCAATGCCGGATTGGCAACCGGCAATATGGAGCAAATAAAAACATTCATCCGTTCACGTTACGAAGAATGGAAAAGGAATGGTTATACCCATCAGAACGTCATTAACAAAAACTGCTTTTCACGCTTGACAGAAGCACACCAATTTGAAGACTGTATCCGTCATAGTGCCCGTTTATAATGTTGCTCCCGAACTTCTGCAACGGTGTTTGCTCTCCATAGAAGTGCAAACCTATCGTTCATGGCAACTTATCCTTGCCGATGACGGTTCCGATGAGCCGGTACCGGATGCCATACGGATGCCGCATCGCGGTCAGGCTGCTACACGCAACGAAGCACTACGATACGCGACCGGCGACTACATCATGTTCCTTGATGCCGATGACTATCTTCTGCCCGACTGCCTTGAAACAGCCGTACGGGAAATAGGCGACAACGATATTCTGCAATTCGGTATGCAACGCGTCACAAAAGACGGACAACAGAAACAGCAACTCATTCCTTACACTTTCTACCGCCTTACTTCCGCTTGCGCACGCTTGTACAACAGACAATGGCTGGAGCAGCATCCTGTTCAGTTTGAAGAGAATGTCTATTACGAAGACGTGTACTTCTCTGTCAGGCTATGGCTCCTTCACCCGCACTATAAGATTATACGTTATCTCGGTTATTGTTACACTGTCAATCCTGATTCCACTACATCAGAAATCCATTATCAAGACAAAAAGGCACTTTGTGACCACTTGCGCCGACAACTGCATTCGGCACGCACATTCGCCGACAAAGCCATTGTCGCATATACCCTCCTGCGCGTCAGACTCCACTTTATCAAAGAACAGCATAACCGGCACAATAACCAATGAGCAGAGTTGTTCAAGATGTATCAGGAATGGACAAAATAAAACTAAACTCACAATTATTTGTTATGCCCAACGAATCAATCATAAAGGCCTTTGAAGGCAAGAACATCCGCATTGTGTGGAATGAGAAAGAGGAAAAGTACTACTTCTCCGTAGTGGATGTAGTACAATTATTAACCGATAGCAGTAACCCTACTGATTATATCAAGAAAATGAAAGTGAGGGATAAAGATCTTGCTCAAGGGTGGGGACAAATTGTCACCCCCCTTGCCTACCAAACTTTAGGAGGGAAACAGAAAATCAATTTTGCGGATTTAGAGGGCATCTTCCGTATCATCCAGTCCATCCCGAGCAAGAAAGCCGAGCCAATCAAACGTTGGCTTGCCGAAGTAGGTGCACAACGTATTGACCAGATGATTGACCCCGAACAGACCTTCCAAATGGCGGTGGAGGACTACCGAAGGCAAGGATACAGCGACAAGTGGATTGAGAACCGTCTGAAATCCATCCGCACACGCAAGGAACTGACCGACGAATGGGAACGCTCCGGCGTGAAAGAACAGCGAGATTTCGCCATACTGACGAACATCCTCACCAAAGCGTGGAGCGGAATGACCACCGGCGAATACAAGCAGTTCAAAGGACTGACAAAAGAGAACCTGCGCGACAATATGACCACGTTGGAACTCGCACTCAACACACTTGCAGAAGCCGCCACAACGGAGATTTCGCGCAATCAGAACCCGCAGACGATGGAGGAGAACAAGCGTGTGGCACAGAGCGGGGGCAATGCCGCTAAAGCAGCCCGAAAAGAAGTGGAGAAACAAATCGGACACAGCATCATTTCTTCGCAGAAAGCCTCCGATTATATCCGCTCAATAGAGGACACCGAAGCCAAGGAACTTCCGCCCGATACCAATCAATAGAATTGCCCTAACAAGCATAGCATCATCTAATTTACAGCTTAACCTATAAACCTTAAAATACAGACATAATGTACAACTTTACTTTCACCACCATCGGTGGTAACACCCGCGTGCATATTGCCAAAGGGGAAGATATTCGCCACTTGGGCGAATTGGACGAAAAGATGTGGACCGTGCTGTCCTGTCCTACCACAGGGCTGGAAATCAGTAGCGACTCACTCCGTCTCATTGATACGGATAAGGACGGACATATCCGTCTTGACGAAGTAGTAGGTGCCGCTAATTGGCTGTGTGCCGTTGTCAGGAATCCCGACATCCTCTTGGAAGAGAAAGACGAGATGACCCTTGCCGATTTCAATGAAGACAACGAGGAAGCCAAACAGATGCTCGGCATAGCACGTCAAGTGGCAGGCGACAAAAAGACTGTTACCCTTGCCGAAGTGCAAGCGGCAGTAGCTGCCATAGCTGTTGAGCAGCAGCCGTTACCCGAAGCGCCCTACGCTGCTGACCTTATCGCTGCTGTTCACGAGAATGAAACCGCCTATAACGCTTGGTTCCGTGCTGCCGAACTGGAGAAACTGGGATTAGCCGTAACCGACCCCGAACAGCAACCGAAAATCGATGAGAAAGAATGGCGAACAATGACCGCTGCCATTGCTGATTATGAGGCAAAAACTGCGGAGATTAACGCTGCCAACCAAGCTGCCGTAGATGCTGCCACAGGTGCTTATCAGCCGCTCATAAGGCTTCTGCTCCTCAAACGCGACTTCTACACACTGCTCAAAAACTACATCTCGTTCCAGGACTTCTACAACCGTCAGCGCAAAGCCGATTTTCAGGCAGGACGGTTAGTTATTGACCAGCGCGCTTGCGAACTGTGCGTGCGCGTTGCCGATGCTGCAAAAATGGCTGCAGAAGCTTCACTGTCAGGTATGTACCTACTCTTCTGCGACTGTATTAACAAGACACAAGGCAAAAAACTTTCCATCGTGGCGGCTATGACGCAAGGAGATATACACAACCTTTCCGTTGGCAAGAACGCCATCTTCTACGACCGCGACGGACTCGATTATGATGCCGTTGTAACGAAGATAATTGACAACCCCATATCTATCCGTCAGGCGTTCTGGAGTCCCTACCGTAAGTTCGCTGAATGGGTAAGCGGACTGATTAACAAATCGGTAGCAGAGAAAGAGGCTAATAGTTTGGAAACACTCAAGAACGATGCTACCGTAGCCACCGAAAAAGCCAAAGCCGAAGGTGCCGAACCCGCCAAGACACCGCAGAAAACACCGTTCGACATAGCCAAGTTCGCAGGTATCTTTGCTGCCATCGGTATGGCTATCGGCTATATAGGTGCCTTCCTGACCTCTCTTGTCTCGGGTATTGCAATGCTCACATGGTGGCAGTTCATACTGGTCGTAATTGGCATTATGCTCTGTATCTCGTGCCCGTCAATGTTGATGGCGTACTTCAAACTGCGTCGCCGCAATCTCGCACCCATTCTCAATGCCAATGGTTGGGCGGTCAATGCCGAAGCCATCGTGAACATTCCGTTTGGTGCAACGCTGACTACCCGCGCAAAGTACCCGCTTGTTAAAACAAAAGACCCTTTCGCGGAAAGAAGAATGCCGTGGTGGGCTAAATGCCTCATCGTCATAGCATGTCTCATCGTTATAGGGGCTATCCTGTGGCTCTTCAATTGCCTGACGTGGCTGGGAATATAAAATGGTTGGAAAACCTGCTGCCTATTCGTGGTGGTATTTCTCACCTCGGATGATGGTCATCGCACGATAGAGTTGCTCCGCAAAAAAAAGCCGTATCATCTGATGGGAGAAAGTCATACGGCTCAGCGACATCAAACCGTCTGCACGGCGATAGACATCCTCTGAAAATCCGAACGGTCCGCCGATAACGAACACTAAGTCTCGTGAGGCGGACTGCTTCTTTTCTATCCATCGCGCAAACTCCACACTCCGCCATTCCTGTCCCTTCTCGTCCAACAGAATGACCTCCTGACGCTCGTTGCGTTTGACAGGAGAAGCACCGTTGCTGCCGTCTATAGCACGAAGTATCAGTTCGCCTTCCGCTTGTTTCTGTTGGTCAAAAGGCATATTGCGCACATTCTTCAGTTCGGGCAGCACCTTCACTTCTATCGACATATAGTGCCCCACCCGACTGACATAGTCGTTTATCATACCGTCAAGTTGGCGGTCGGTGTTTTTCCCTACTACTATCAGTGTGATTTTCATTCTTCTTTGTGGGTTAGGAATATCTGATATGCCACCTCGCAGTTGATACATTTCTCCTGCTGGCAGAAAGTCTGGAACAGATGAAGCAGGGCTTGCGTATCGGCAGCGTTTTCCACTTTCTGTCCAAGCATCTTCCATTGCCGGATTATCCGGTTGTTCTCTGCTGGAATCTGCTCGAGGAGAGCCGTCGCCTGCTCTTGCTGGTTATGGGCGTACTTCATCGGAACGACCACATTGATAAGCAGTACATCCACCGACTCTTTGCCCATACCCGCCAATGAGAACAACTTCCGTAGTGCATCTATATCGCTCAGTTCCAATATCTTCGACAGCAGGAACTCCTGTTCGCATAGTATCTGTGCGAACTGCCGGATACGCACCGCAGGCTGATTAGGCGGACGCATACGTGCCCTTTTCCATATTGTGCCGTCAATAGAAGTAAGACCGAATTTCGCTTGCATAAAGCGGTATTCGCGCAACATAATCGGGTCGCTATCCTCGTTGAGCAACCCTGCCTGACCTAACAGCAGAGCTTCTATCTGATGCACGTCGTTCCTGTGTTTGCGGATGATATACAGCGGAGTAGCCAACGCCGTCATCTCCATCGGCACACCGTTCACATGAAAACCCATCTGGTGAGCCAAAGTGATATACAATGCCTGCTCCCAGTCGTTATGCGACAGACTCAGTACCCTGCGAATGGACTCTGTCTTACATCTGAGACGCATATTGAGCAATGTCTGCTTCCACCCGTCGGTAAGTAACAACGGTTCGGCAAGCAATTGTTTGGAACACGGGTGCGTGGCTGCGGGCGAGTCCATTTGGCGTGCAGCCGTCAGCATCTGCGAGATGTAGTCTTCAGGTTCGGGATAACGCAGTTCAAGTTGTAATATGGGCTTGCCCGTTGTCGTATAGACTGGTTTGTCGGCATGTCTGACTACGTGGAGTACCACCGTGTCGTATGCGCGGTCTTGCTGGTGACCGTGTTTGTACCAGTCGCTGCTCTCCACGTGCATCTCCACGTTCCCCACTAATTCCACATAGTCTTGACCGAACAGTGTGGGTTCATCGGCAGGGTTGTATATACGCAGCCGCACATTGGTAAAGTCAGGACCCGCGTGAAGGTTATGCTGCCCCACGCTGATGACTTCCACACGACGTCCGTCGGTGGTCACTTGCGGATAACCTGCAAAGAGTTTGCTCTGCCATATATAGTGAAGAAGTGCTTCCGGCATTCTATGTTAAGTTATAAAAAAGCACTGTCGGTTGCTCGTTTGAGTGAAGCCGAGTCGGATGCTTATTCGACTGCGCAAAAGTACTCGCTTTTCATAAAAGAACCAAATTAAACCTTTAATCTTACCTTTTGTCATTTTATGCCCCTTATCACAGCCCTCGTAACCACTTGATTTTCGGTATGTTTAGATACCCATCATATGCCTAAAAGATACCTTCAGTATACCTAAGCAATACCTAAAATTTATAAAACATTCGTTTTCAACATTATACAAAAACTCATAAAAAGTTACCTTTTGACATCTTTTTTAGAGGCAGTTGATATCGGATTTGTGGCAAATGTTTTGTTTCTTCCTTTGTGTCTGTACTGCGAAGCAGATCGTTGGAAATGAATTCAGGCATCAACAAACGTGTTGAGAAAGAAAAAACACAAAAAATATCGAAAAGTTTTGGTAGTAAGAGAATTTGCAGTATCTTTGCGCGCTTTTTTGTGAAATAGTCACGCTGGGCGGTGTACTGAATGGGGCAGCAGAATAAGTCCCCGATTGTCAGTCAGAAAGATGTCCGTCGGCGTGGCGGTAATAAAACCAATACAAATGGAAACTTTATCTTACAAGACAGTATCTGCCAACAAGGCAACTGCCCAAAAAGAATGGGTGGTAGTGGATGCTGAAGGCCAAATCCTTGGTCGCATGTGCACGAAGATTGCCAAACTGCTTCGTGGCAAGTACAAACCCAACTTTACGCCCAACGTGGATTGCGGTGACAACGTGATTGTTATCAACGCCGACAAAGTGCGTATGACCGGCAACAAATGGACAGACCGCACCTATGTACGCTACACAGGCTTCCCCGGAGGTCAGAGAGAAATGACTCCTGCCCAATTACTCGAGAAAGGGGCTGACAAACTGATTATGAAAGTGGTAAAAGGTATGCTCCCCAAGAACCGTCTTGGCAGCAAACTCCAAACCAATCTCCGCGTCTTTGCCGGTGCTGAACACAATATGCAGGCGCAACAACCCAAAGTAATTGACATTAACACCCTTAAATAAACTCAAAGATTATGGAAACCATCAATGCAATAGGTCGTCGTAAAGCAGCTGTCGCTCGCGTTTATCTGAAAGACGGTAACGGCAAAATCACTATCAACAACCGTGATCTGGAAGTTTATTTCCCCAGCCCTATCCTCCAATACATCGTCAAACAGCCTCTCGCTAAAC
>CADAAF010000055.1 GCA_902785805.1 uncultured Bacteroidales bacterium
GCGGTGTTCAAATGCTATTTGAACGCAACGGACAAAACAGCATGGACTGTTACGGACAGCTCATGGGAACTGAAATTTTGCGCAAAGATACGATAGGGGGGAATGGCGCGTTCAGTTTATTTCAGTTTACTCATGCAATTTCAGTTTATTTCAGTTTACTGCCTGTTTTTTTTCGCATGCAAAGATACGATGCTGAGTAAAGGCGGGTTGGGGAATAGAGGGGGATCGAACTACATGTGCCCGAATAATATTTCGGGAAACGGACGAAACTTGATCTCTTTCCTTTACGGACGGCTCCGGGAAGCCGTGTCTGAATGACATTCAGACGATATAAAAACAGATGCCACTATGAGAAACAAAAAACGCCGAAAAGGGAATGCCGATTGGCAATCGGCGGAAGACGAAGAAGAAACGCGAGCCTGACGACTCGCGCACGTGACAAAGAAAAACACATACCGACAAGGATGCCGGTATGTGATAGGGGGGGGTAATTGGACAACAATTATCGACAATTAGCCAACATTTTTTTCTCTACTCCCTTTTTATTGAACAACAATTATCCACAATTGACCAACAATTTTTTTCTTTCTTTTCCTTTTTAGTCAAGACGCTGACCTTGGGCGGTGTAGGTAATGCCGTTGCGCTCTATAAACAAGAGACCGTTACGGAGGTACTTGCGGGCGGAGGAGGCGGACTTGTAGGACTTGTCGGACCAGTCGGAAGAGTCAGTGCCTACTACTTGCAACTCGGATACCGGTTCGCCGTCGGCGATGATGCGGACGCGGGAGGCGTTAACGGGGATGTCACTGCGGAAGAAACCACGGTAGGCACGGATAGAGGTGCCGGAGGTGGTGTTCGGGTAATAGAGTTGGTTGTCCTTCAAGCCGAGGTAGGTGTTGCCGGTGGTTGTGCCTTGCAAGATGCCTGTACGGAGCGTACCTACCAACCAGAGGTTGCCGCGATTCGTACCGTCATTGTAGCCTGTCAATGTGGTTATGTCGCCGTTGTCGGAGTCGGTGTTGATGGTCACGTTCGGGAAGACGAAAGAGGTCTTGGCAGCCAGTTTGGCGTTGGGATTGACTATGTAGCCTTTGCCTGCTTCGATGGACTGGGCAGGAGTGAAGAACACCTGTATGGTCTCGTCATCCAACTGCCGGGCATAACGGAACGCGAAGACGCGGTTGTATAAGCCGAGGGACATCATCATCGCTTTGTTCACATTGAAGGGCAGACAGAGCGTTGCCCACTTGCCTTGCGTGAACTGACGGTTGAGAGTGGCGGTATTGACCGTACGTCCGTTGTAGTCTTGAGCAAACTGCGTGTAGTAGTCGGCTGATTCGTTCTCTTGGAGGGTGATGTTGCGATAGAGTACGTGCAAAGTGAAGGTCACGATTGAGTCGCAGCCGTCAGAGGCTTGCAGTGTCTTTGTTTCCGTTCCTGCTGTAGTGAAAGAGATACCTTCCCACGTATAGGGCAGTTGGTCTTCCCATACGGTGATGCCATCGGTTGTTTCGATGGTGCTGCATTGGAATACTGATACAAAGAGTGCGGTGTAAGTGGCATCACCAGTTACAGCCACCACTTCTTTGTCCCAACCTGCGAAAGTGTAGGTGTATTGCGCATCGGCGGGTTTGGTGGGTTCGGTTCCGTTGTATTGGGGCATTGTGCCTGCTTCCACTTCGCTGCTTTGTAACTCGGAACCATCGTAATTGAGGAAAGTTATAGTAAATGTTGCAGGTGTAGAGGATGTTATGGGCAAGATATTGGTAAAGTCTTTCCATTGGTCTGCGGCTTTGTACAAGTCTATTGATTGCGCGGGGACATAGAGTGGAATGGACTTGTCCACATCATCGAAGACTTCATTTTTTAATGTCGGCGGAGCGACAGCTTCGCAGGTTACGGAGGTCAAACCGGTGCAATTACAGAATGCACAATATCCAATGCTCGTGACGCTGTTGGGAATGGTTATGGAGGTCAAACTGCTGCAACCATAGAAAGTCCAGTCTCCAATGCTTGTGACGCTGTTGGGAATGGTTACGGAGGTCAAACTGCTGCAATCAGAGAAAGCATCGCCTCCAATTTTTGTGACGCTGTTGGGAATGATGTACGAGGTGGCAGACTTACCTTCGGGATACCGAATAAGCGTTGTTTTATTCTTGTTAAATAACACGCCATCTATATCGCAGTAATATGGGTTTTCGGAATCAACCAATATGGAGGTCAAACTGATGCAAGAAGAGAATGCATATTCTCCAATGCTGGTGACGCTGTTGGGAATGGTTACGGAGGTCAAACCGCTGCAATCAGAGAAAGCATAGTCTTCGATGCTTGTGACGCTGTTGGGAATGATTACGGAGGTCAAACTGCTGCAACGGCAGAAAGCACCCACTCCAATGCTTGTGACGCTGTTGGGAATGATGTACGAGGTGGCAGACTTACCTTCTGGATACAGAATAAGCGTTGTTTTATTCTTGTTAAATAACACACCATCTATATCACAGTAGTTTGGATTTCCGTAATCAACCGTTATGGAAGGCAAACTGCTGCAACCTAAGAAAGCATAGTATCCAATGCTTGTGACGCTGTTGGGAATGGTTATGGAGGTCAAACTGCTGCAATAAGAGAAAGCATCTCGTCCAATGCTTGTGACGCTGTTGCCAATTGTTACGGAGGTCAAACTGCTGCAATAAAAGAAAGCATCTTGTCCAATGCTTGTGACGCTGTTGCCAATTGTTACGGAGGTCAAACTGCTGCAATTATAGAAAGCACTACCTCCAATGCTTGTGACGCCGTCTTCGATGATGACGGTTTTAATGGAACTGCGAGAGGAATACCATGGTGCGGTAGTAGAAGAAAAGGTGTAATTCTTCATTGATCCGGTTCCGGTGATAGTGAGGGTACCATCGTTAAGGTTCCAAGTGAGGTTGTCGCCGCAGGTGCCGGATTGGGCGAAAAGGGTTCCTACGCTTGCTGCAAGAGCGAGGAAGAGAGTAAGAATTTTTTTCATCATTGTTTATGTGTTTTTAGTTATTATTGTTGTTTCTTGTTTCCGAGTTATCGAAGTCGTTGATACAAACAAAAAAGCGGGACTGCAATCTTGCTGTTCCGCATTCCGAGGCTCTGGTATTGCCTTCTAATCCAAACAACAACACTGAAGCCCACGCCGTATGTATAAATGCGCGCATAATACGCGTACATTACTTACATACCTATGGGCATCTTGTGCTGCAATGTTTTGGATTATATGAATTTACCAGATTCCGGAATGCCAAAACAAAGCGCGTAAGACGCCTTTTCAATATGTCCAGTATCTGCCCACCCCCTCAAGGACATATACCCTCGGCGTGGACCAAATACAGCAAAACTTTCATTTTGCGCTGCAAAAGTACAACTTATTTTCTGAGTTATGCAAAAAAATTACTCATTTTATCACAATTTTACCTAATACCTAAGTTTCGCTTGCTTGGGGAGCTTGTCTTTTGAATGCTTCCTGTCATAAATGACAACAAGTACAGGACGAAAGAACCGAAAGATATCAAGTTAAGATAGTCACCCGATTGTATCCATTAGAGACCTTGTTTCCATGCGTACGGAGATGAGGGTGAGCGTTGATGAAAACTTTGCCCGAATTAAATTCGGGACTAACGGACGAAGGTTTATCGGCGGAGCCGATGTCTGAATTAAATTCAGACGCAATAGACAAAGTGACAAGGAACAGGGACAGGAGACAACCACAGCGAAAGGCACTCCGCAATGGAGTGCCTTTCGCTGTGGTGCGGCAGGGGGGTAGCCCGCCGAGTTGAACCTTCTGCGAATTGTTTACTCAAGACGGTGACCTTGGGCGGTGTAGGTGATGCCGTTGCGGTCTATATAGAGGATGCCGTTACGGAGGTACTTACGGGCAGAGGGAATAGCACTATCCGTATCGTCAAGGGCAGTTGCTTCCTGCTTTTCAAACAATGCTTTCACGGTGACATCGGAAGTGACAATGAGTCCTGTTGCTTCGTCATAGTTTTCCCAAGAGGTGAAAGTATATCCTTCGTCGGGTATGGCAGTGAAGGTCAGTTTGGAGCCTACCACCACTTTGTCCAAATCGACCGTCTCGTTCACCGTGACAGTGCCGTGTTCTGCTTGCAGCGTCACATGGTAAGTGTCACCGGTGAAATAGCCCGGTTGGCCATTCAAGCCATCGGGGCGGGCGTAGGCTCTTTCAACATGGCCGGCATCGTATGAAGTACCCTGTCCTCCTTTCAGTTTGACACAACCGGTAAACACACCGAGGTCGGCTGTATAAACCGTCAGTTCGTTCAGGTCCGCATTGCAATAGATAGTAGTTAATTCCGAACAGCCATAGAACATACTGCCCACTTCATGCACGTTAGCAAAGTTGAACATACGGATGTCGAGAGAGGTTAATGATTTGCAGTTCATAAACATTGAAGCCATAGTCGTCACTTTGCCGGTGTTGAAGTTGCCGAGGTCAAGCGATTCCAACTTTTCGCAGCCGTCGAACACAGAAGACATATCCGTTACATTTTCTGTATTGAAGTTGCTGAGGTCAAGAGATGTTAATGAAGAACACCCCCAAAACATTGAACTCATTGATGTTACATTATCGGTATTGAGATTTTCCAATCCCTCGATGGCAGTCAGTTTGGTCAGGAAACTGTTCAGTCCGACTCCACAGAACATAAGGGAGGTCGAAGTGAGTTGTGCATCTTTCATTGACGGGTCTATTTTAGCGGTTATGACCTTGTCGGCATATCCGTCAAAGCGTACTGCAAACATATTTGCGGGGTCATAGAATTCGACGACACCACCTTTAAGTGAAGCATACGCGTCATTGTAATAATATGTGAGCGTGGCATCACCGTCATAGTAAGTATAGACTTTCTCGGGTTGTGGGACGGAGGCGGTAAAATAGCCGGCCTTACCCCCCACCCCGTCCGGACGGGCATAAGTCTTGTCACAATAATTGTATTCGTATGTCGTACCCTTCTCTCCGACAATGTTTTCGCAACCGCGAAACATATTATCATCCCATTTCAGCTCGGTACTTTTACTCCAGTCACCATCGCAATATATGGTCTTCAAATCAGAACAACCATCGAACATTTCCCTCATATTTTCCACCTTGTCGATGTTAAACGACATGAGGTTAACGGATTCCAATGATTGGCTGTAGGCGAACATAAAACTCATATCCGCCACATTTTCGGTGTTGAATGAACTGAGATCAAGTGATTTTACTTTGCCACACAAAACGAACATACTGCTCATATCAGTCATTTGTGCGGTGTTGAGATTTTCCAGACCGTCAATCTTGGTAAGTTCATACAATCCGTAATATTTATAACCTGCGTCGTCATCATATTCTTCCCCCCCATAGAACATGTAGCTGGACTTGGCGAGGGGAGCCTCTTTCATCGACTTGTCTATCACAACCGTTTTAATATTGTTGTGATAAGTCTTGAAACGCGGCACATCAGGATCATAGCGTTCCGTTATTCCTTTTCGTGTGTCCATTTGAGTGTCGTAGTAATACGTCAGCGTGGCATTACCGTCATACTCGGTATAGACTGAATAGTTGTAGAGACAAATATCTCCATTGTTGGGAATGGCTTCAAAATACACATAGTTCTTATCAATTGTGAAAGAAAGAATATTTCCTGCCTGTGTCACCTGCGGTGAAGTCCATCCCGCTGGCAGAGGCACACGCAAGGAAAGCGGGTAGTTATATTCGCAGATGTCATTTGCAATCGTATGGGTCAGTCCATAGGTAACGCTTACATTGTCGTGTGATTTGACAGTAAAGGAAGACGCTTGTCGTTCTTTGCAGTACATGACAACATCCCTGAAAGGGGCAACCCATAGGCGTTGGTCATTCTGCCGTGCCCAAGCCAATGCCTCATTCAATGCACCGCTGTTTGTCGGTGAATAGTCCATACTCGTGCCTTGGATTCCGTGTGTAAGAAAAACCACCCAACCGTTTGTTGTCATCGCATCGTT
Source organism: uncultured Bacteroidales bacterium (assembly GCA_902785805.1). Lineage (GTDB taxonomy): Bacteria > Bacteroidota > Bacteroidia > Bacteroidales > Paludibacteraceae > Colicola. Next base: position 6,010 of record CADAAF010000055.1, read on the forward strand.
CATTTTGCCTATCAATGCGTAGGAGGTGTTTACCCCTTCCGATCCTGTAATGATGGCGGGCACCTTTGCCCAATCTGTCGGACCGTCTTTCCCCATAACTTCAGAGTTGCACACGCGCCCTGCGATATAATTGCTCTCACTCGCATTTCTGTCTGACATTAAACAATTTGGATATGCTATAGTGATACATCCGTATGGTTGTTTGATCTTATTATTGATAGCTTGCTTGGATGAGACCTCTCCGCCGGAAGTATTTGGACGGCTTCCTATCTCATGGCCTTCGTCTGCCAGTGCCTGAAAGACATTCCAGTTATAAACGGTCTCCATTGTCACATAAAACGTACCTTTGAAATCGTATTTGTGAAGCAAGGGTAGTATGCCATCTATTTGTTCCGGCGCACCTTTGTCAAAAGTAAAGGATACGGCACCTTTGCGGAACCCTGACCATGTGGCAATTTCGCCGATATAGATATCGTCATCTGACAATGCAAAGACCGTAGTGAGGCATAATGCCAACAATAAGAAGAATTTTCTCATAGTGATTGTAAAGTTGGTGGTTAGTATTTTGGTTGTTCATTATAACGGCGGCAAAGGTAGAGAAGAAAGAGGAGATATGCAAGGGAGAGGGAGGTTTTTCTGTCATACTCTTGTCAGCGGTATATCGGGAAGTGTATGTTCGTCGCAGGCAGCTCCGAGGAAGCTGTGTTCAAATACAATTTGAACGGAATAGCAACGCTCACCGACACGGGAAACAAACAAAAGCCTAAAAGGAAACAACAATCAACGACAAGTGAAGAGACAAAAGGACGCCGCGCTAACGCGCGGCGCACCTAACAAAGAGAAGGGTATTCCTATGCTATCCTTATACTATCCCTATACTATCCCTATACTATCCCTATACTATCCCTATAGTATCCGAATAGTGTCCGAATAGTCCGCAAGGGTAGCGGATAGGAATCAAGATTCAGGGCATAAGGTTTATTGCTTGGTGTAAACCTCTTGATGAGGGTTGCTGTCTCCAATACGGCGAGTGAGAGTCAGTTTGTTGCCGGAGATGGAATACTTCATCTCTTCGTCATACTCTTCCCAGTTGGGAACATACTCTGTCTGACCGTTGTGGTTCCAACCATGGCGGGTGTAATGCACGGTAATAACTTCGCCATTAACCTTGTACGTACCCTCCATCAGCATGATATGCTGCCCTGCTTCCGGATTAGCATAGTGCTGCTCGCCCTGGAAGACGAAGCCGCCTTTGTTGTCGAAAATAACCGAAACAGTCTCGTAATAACCGTCCTGGCTCTTCTCTGTATCGAAAGACCATTTGCCCACGAGCGAATCCGCCGGATCTTTCTCACAAGACACAAATTCCAATGCGCCTGCTATCAGTGCAAGGGCGAATAATAAATGCTTTTTCATAGATGCGATTGATTATTATTAAACTACTATTAAACCACTCCGCTGAAGCCCATGAAAGCCATAGCGAGTAGTCCGGCAGTAAGCAGAGCAATAGGCGTGCCTTCCATTGCTTTAGGCACCTTGTTCATAGCCAATTGCTCACGAATACCGGCAAAGAGTACCAGTGCGAGCGCAAAACCGACAGCCGTAGCGAAAGCGAAGACCGTACCTTGCAGCAAGTTGGCTTCCGCCCCCGGGACTTTGGCAGCCCACGTACCGTCCGCCACAAGAATAGCCACACCAAGGATACAGCAGTTTGTGGTAATCAGCGGCAGGAAGACACCGAGAGCCTGATAGAGCGATGGGGAAATCTTCTTGAGCACAATCTCAATCATCTGCACCAAGGCTGCAATAACGAGAATGAACAGAATCGTTTGCAAGAACTCCAAGCCGAAGGCTGCAAGCACGTATCTCTGCAACAGATACGTAACGATAGTGGCAAGCGTGAGCACGAACGTTACCGCCGCACCCATACCTACCGCCGTATTGATACGCTTGCTGACTCCCAAGAACGGACATATACCCAAGAACTGGGAGAAGACGATATTGTTAACAAATATCGCAGATATGATAATAAGAAAGTAAACCATAGTTGTTTTTAGGGGTTTAGATGTTTAGGTGTTTAGATGTTTAGGCGTTGTTATTTAGTTTAGAAGTTTAGGAGTTTAGATGTTTAGGAGTTGGGACGTTTATATGGTTTCAACGTTTCTCCGTTTTCTCCTTTAGGAATATAACTGTACTGCAGATTGGTAATCAGTTGTGCCTCTGCCACAACAAGCAATTCCATATTATGCAAATCCTCCTTACTTATGTACCCTAACATCTGCGCAATCTCCAACTGACTCATCACCTCCATCAATGAACCAAAAGACAACTCAAGAAAATGAATTTTCTCTTTGTACGAATAACGACTGACTCCTTCGGCTAAATTGGAAGTGACAGAAACAGCAGAACGACGAAGTTGGCTACACAACGCAAACTGCTCCTCTTTAGGAAACAAAGACAACATTTCATACACCTTGAGCACAATCTCTTGCGCTTTGGTATATGTAGTCAGATTTCTGTATCCTAAAAAGTTCATTTTACGAGACTTAACTTATTAACGCCTTAACAGTTTCAACAACGTATAAACTGTATTAACTCATTAACGTCTTAACTTATTAACCAATGCCATCAAGAATGCGAGGGCAATGAAAGCACCCGGCGCAAGAACAAAGATGAGCATTCCGTAGTTGTCGGGATAAACGGTCATTCCGAAGAATGAGCCGGTGCCCAACAGTTCACGAACGGCACCTAAAACGGTCAGCGAGATGGTGAAACCTAATCCCATTCCTAATCCGTCCAAGAGCGAGAGACCGACATTGTTCTTTGCCGCAAACGCCTCGGCACGACCCAGTACGATGCAGTTCACCACGATAAGCGGGATGAACAGACCGAGCGTCTCATAGATAGCCGGTACGTATGCCTGCATCAGCAGTTGAACCATCGTTACGAACGAAGCAATCACCACGATATAAGCAGGTATATGCACCTTATCGGGAATCAGATTGCGAAGGAGCGAAATAACTACATTGGAGCAGACCAACACAAACATCGTTGCCAACCCCATAGACATACCGTTGACGGCACTCGTGGTCGTAGCGAGCGTAGGACACATACCCAAAACCAACCCGAACGTCGGGTTCTCGCGTACCAAGCCGTTGGTAAATGTATTAAATGCTTTACTCATAGTTTAGATGTTTAGAGGTTTATTAGTTTAGGGTTCTACCACTAACGTATCGCACGCTATAGTATCGGTTTTAACCTGTTGGGAAGCACCTGTGGCAGCTTCAACAGGTGCGGCAGCAATGGTGTTATAGGCGTGGTTAACAGCCTTGAGGAACGCCCGCGAAGAGATAGTGGCAGCCGTGATGGCATCCACCTCTCCGCCGTCCTTCGAGACAACGAACTGACGAGTGGCAGGATTGCTGCCAAGGATATTCTGACCCTGTTTGTCTGCGTTCTTGAACCAGAAGGTCATCTTGTCGCCCAAGCCCGGAGTCTCCTGATGCTCCAGTACCTCGTAATTGACAACATTGCCCGATTTGTCAAAGCCAATCATCACTTTGAACTTGCCGCCAAAACCGTTCTCTTCAGTCTCAACAGCTGTGGCAATCCATTCGCCGTCCTTATAAGCTTTGTGCAACGTCAGTCCGTCCACCTGCTCGGGTTCGGCTATTGTCATTCCTTCCACAGCGGGCAGGACAGAAGTGATAGCCGCTTCCTGTTTCTGCTTTTTCTGAAGGTCAATAGGTTCTTTGGTCATCACATACAATCCGCCAAGCAAAGCGGCAGCCGCCAAGGTCACAAGCGTGAGCGACAGCAACATATTGGTAAGATTCGATTCCAATCGTTTCATAGTACGTCCTCCTTATTTCTTTTTCTCCCCAAAGCGTTTGGGACGGATATACATATTAAGCAACGGCGTTACGGCGTTCATAATAAGGATGGCGAACGACATACCTTCGGGATAAGCTCCCCAAGTACGGATAACCATCACTATCAAGCCGATACCGATACCGAAAATAATCTTCCCCCAACCAGTCATCGGGCTGGTAACATAGTCGGTAGCCATAAAGAAGGCACCCAGCATAGCACCACCGGTCAAGAGCGAATAAGCCACATACTGACCAGCCGATATACCTTCGGGACAACCGATGCAGGCAAACAGAGCCATCGTAGCAAGGATGCTGACAGGTATATGCCATGTTATCACGCGCATACAAATAAGGAAGACACCTCCGACGAGCAGTGCCAACGCACATACCTCACCAAGCGAACCGCCCATCCAGCCGATGAACAAGTCCCATAAGTCAGGTAACTGGCTCACCAAATCAGTGTTACCGTTCTTCACAATCTGCTTCATAGCTGCCAACGGAGTAGCACCGGTAGCGGCATCCACATAACTGCCGTTAAAGCCCTGAGGCAGAGGCCATGTGGTCATCTGCACGGGGAAAGAGATGAGCAAGAACACACGACCTACCAAAGCCGGGTTGAAGGGGTTCTGCCCCAATCCGCCAAACGACATCTTGCCAACGGCAATCGCCACCAACGCACCGATAACAACAATCCACCACGGGAGGTTGCTCGGCAGGTTGAAAGCCAACAACAGACCGGTCAGAATAGCAGAGCAGTCGCCAATGGTCGGTTTGGTCTTAAGTATATACTTGGCAATCAGCCACTCAAACAGCACGCAGGCTGCTATGCTGATGCAAGCGGTAATGAGTGCTCCCCATCCAAAGGTTACCACCGACATAATATACGCCGGCAGCAAAGCCACAATGACGAGCAACATATTGCGCCGTACACTATCGCCGCTATGAACGTGAGGTGCAGGGGCTACAATGAGTTTATTCATAGATTTAAGGATTTAAGATTCAAAGATTATGCTTTACTTCTTCTGGGCGGCTTGGCGTGCACGGATGATACCTCCCACTTGCGCTTTACCCATACGTATATAGTCGAGTAGCGGACGATGGCTCGGGCAGGTGAACAAGCAGCAACCGCAGTCGATGCAGTCCATCACGTTGTGGTGCTCCATCTCGTCCCACATCTGCAACTCCGCCTGCTTGGCAAGCAGGTAAGGCTCCAAGCCCATCGGGCAGGCACTCACGCACTTACCGCAACGGATGCAGTTCTCCGGCTCCGTACGGCGGCTCTCCGACTCAGGCAGGAAGAGCAGACCACTGGTACGCTTGTTGGCAGGCATATCAATGTTGTTCATAGCGCGTCCCATCATCGGTCCGCCACCTATAATCTTACCCGTGTCTTCAGGTACACCGCCTGCCAGTTCAACCACCTGCGAAAGAGGCGTACCGAAACGTACGAGGTAGTTACCTGGTTTCTTCAGGCTCTTTCCTGTGACGGTCATCACGCGTGAGATGAGCGGTTTATGTTTTTGCACCGCCTCATAGACTGCATAGATAGTAGCCACGTTGTCCACCACGGCACCCACTTCGATAGGCAGTGCACCGGACGGAACCTGACGACCTATGCAAGCGTCAATGAGTTGCTTCTCACCGCCTTGCGGGTATTTGAGTTTAAGCGGACAAACCTCAACGCCAAGCGTCTTGGAAGCCAGTTCCTGCATACGCGCAATAGCATCAGGTTTGTTCTTCTCAATGCCGATTACGGCTTTCTGGATGTTCAGCGCACGCATCAGCAGCTGAATACCTATCATTATCTCCTCGCCGTGTTCGAGCATCAACTGGTGGTCGCAAGTGAGGTAAGGTTCGCACTCCACCCCATTGACTATCAGCACCTCGGCTTTCTTTCCGGGAGGGGGCATCAGTTTGACCTGTGTCGGGAAGCAGGCACCGCCCAAACCGACTATTCCGGCTTCGGCTATGCGGTCGATAATCTCCTTGGGTTCGAGGTTGAACTCACGGACAACATCCGGCGTGCGGTCAATCGTTTCAAGCCATTCGTTGCCTTCCACATCCATAAAGATAGCAGGCATACGCATACCCCAAGCATCAATAGTGGAGTCAATCTTGGTAATCGTTCCACTGAAAGGCGAATGGATATTAGCACTCACAAATCCGCCTGCCTTGGCAAGTAGTTCGCCCACTTTGACTTTCTGTCCTTTCTCCACCACGGGTTGTGCGGGTGCGCCGATGTGCTGCACCAGAGGTATGATGGCTTTTTCGGGCAACGGACATTCGGTAATAGGTTGGTGAGCCGAGTAGATCTTATTATCGTGCGGATGAACACCGCCTATATGAAAGGTCTTCATGCTTGTTCCTCCTTCTTTTCAGGTTTGACATTGGCAGTAGCTGTCGGGTTGCTTGGAGCAGCCTGAGCGTTGGGTGCTTCTGCCGGTTTAGCGGGTCTCGGCGGGAAATTGATGGCGTGGATAGCACCCGTAGGACATACAGCCTCGCACTTACGGCAGAGACGGCACTTTTCGGGGTCAATGTAAGCCAC
>CADAAF010000056.1 GCA_902785805.1 uncultured Bacteroidales bacterium
CCTGTCTTTTTTTTTTTTTTTCTAGATTCAGTTGCCCGCCTCGTGGGCTACTGCCATTGACCTTCGTTCGCGCAAGATGACCGGTGACGGGATGCGCTTCGGCAGTCTGTTCCTGATGGCGTTTACCTTGGTTATTGTATCGTTCTCGTGTACGGGACCCATTATCGGAACTTTATTGGTGGAGGCTGCCTCTATGAACCTGCTGGCTCCCATTGTCGGCATGTTCGGATTTGCACTTGCCTTGGCGCTGCCGTTCTCCCTGTTGGCGCTCTTCCCGGACGCTTTGCAGCGGTTGCCCAAATCGGGCGAATGGATGAACTCACTCAAGGTAACGCTCGCTTTTATCGAATTAGCCCTTTCGCTCAAGTTCCTCTCTGTAGCCGACACTGCTTACGGATGGGGTATTCTGCCTCGATGGCTGTTCTTTGTGTTGTGGGTGCTGTGTTTTGCGGGATTGGGAATCTATCACATTGCGGGAATCATACGCATCTGCCGCTCTGCCTCACGTTCTGCCGCGCGGCTGGTTATCAAGGCTATACTCTCTCTTGCCTCCATCGGATTTGCTCTTTATCTCCTGCCTGCCGTTTGGGGAGGCTCGGATGCCAAAGCCGTCGCGGCTTTTGCACCGCCGATGGAGATTCCTTATAAGCAGGTCTTCCACGACTACAACGAGGGACTGACCTATGCACGGCAGCAGAACAAACCTGTGCTCCTCTATTTCACTGGCTATGGTTGTGTCAATTGCCGCAAGATGGAGCAGTATGTAATGTCCGACCCGGCGGTGCAACAGGCTTTGCAAGACTTCGTACTCATCGAGCTCTATGTGGACTCACGCCGTGATGAGAACGCGAACGGCATACAGGACGGTGAGGAGTTCTCTCGGCTTCAGCGCGAACTGTTCGGTTCCAACGCCCAACCTTTGTATTTCCGTCTCTCGCCGGACGGCACCGTACAAGGCAAGCCGATGGCTTTCACTACCTCGCCCGACTATTTCCTTAAGTGGGCTAACACGACAACGAGTCGATAACGAGTCGAAAACGACACGAAAACGACACGAAAACGATCACTACTTTTACCGTCCCCTCTCCGAGACGTAAAACAGGAGACGTTGAGCTCAGCAACGTAAAAAAGTGAGTACATATTACATAAAAGGCGTTTATTGACGCTTGTTTTGACACCTTTGGAACTTAGGAAACTTCAAAATCTTTGTTCAAAACATGCAACAATAGATGTCTATGTTGGGTATATAAACACGCCCTCTTGGGGTGTACTATATACTTTTCAGCGTAGGCTCTTTGTTGCTTGTATCTGACAAAGATAGGCAATCCTAAGGCCTCAAAGGTGCAGGACAAGTAACAATCACAGGTCCTGCGCTTTTTGTGTATGTACATAGATGGACATAGTAACGAAACGATAATATGAATTTATTTACCCCATCAACAAGTATTGACAACGAATCTGCTATTCGTGCTATAGTTCGTGCCGCATGTAAAACTTTTGCAGGAACATTTGCAGAGAAACACTTGTCACAACTGGAGAATGAAGATGGCATCATAAACAGCAAGATTCATAACGTGTTTATTGCAGCCTTGGGTAGCGAAATACAATACTACTCTGCTTTGTGCCGTTCTTTGGATAGCAGTTTAGGTAATATGTTGGAGTCGATGGCTATCAGTATTGCAGAAATGCACTATAAGGTAACGCAAGAGGTAAACGGCAATTTGTATGAAGAACAGACCGATTTTATTGCCGAATTGTTGGAGCGGTATAAAAGCAATGAACAGAAGCCGAAACTGGAAGATTATATCGGAATAACGCAGAAACATAATGTCGGTTCAAAGAAGAATAAGCGCCACGTGAGCGATTACTATTTATACGATGAGCAAAATGGGATGCACTATCTTATTGAGTTGAAAATCGGTGGCGATTTGGACAATAAGAAAGCGCGATCGGAAAAAGAGGCATTATTGGAACAGTATTGCATTTTGGCTAATACACTTGGGACGGAAGAAAAAGTCAGAATCTACTTTGCTACTGCATACAATCGTTATGGGGAAGGCAGACCATGGACACAAGGGCGAGTGCTGCAATTCTTTGCCAAAGATGAGTTGTTGATTAGTGCCGATTTCTGGAATCTTGTCTGCAAATCCGAAAATGGATATGAGATTGTGCTTGACGAGTATAAGAAATGTGCGCCAATGATAATTGATGCACTCAAAGATATAAAGGACGCATATCTTCCGGACGCAGAATAATGGCTACAAAGCAGCAAATATACCAAATCAAACAAGGCGATAGCCATGAATTGATAAAGTCAATACCTGACCATAGTATAGATTTTATCTTAACAGATCCACCGTACAATCTTGCACAGCACTCCACCGGAAACATTCCTTTACCCGGACGTAGTGCTATGAATAATGACCTTGCACCGTGGGACTTGATTGAGTTTAAGCCGGAAGAATGGATAGCTGAGTTTTTACGTATTCTAAAACCTACGGGCAATCTGTTTATATTCACGTCGTACAATCAAATCGGCAAATGGTATGAACTCTTAGACCATAAATTTGATGCTACAAATTTTATGGTGTGGCACAAGACTAACCCGGCACCTAAAATCTTCAAAGCAGGTTTCCTAAATAGTTGCGAATTGATATATACGTGTTGGAACAAAGGACACACTTGGAACTTTATCAATCAAGCAGAAATGCATAACTTCATAGAGAGTAGTATATGCATGAAGCCGGAAAGATTGAGTGACCCAAAACATCCGACACAAAAGCCGGTAGCAATATTAAAGAAATTGATTACTATAGCCAGCAACGAAAACGATGTCATATTTGATCCGTTTATGGGAGTTGGTTCAACTGGAGTTGCTGCGATAGAATTGGGACGTAAGTTTATAGGGTTTGAAATAGCACCCGAGTATTTTGCAGCAGCAGAAAAACGAATAAAGAACGCGCACATGCAACAATCACTTTTTGCAGAAGAATTTATGCAGAATGAAGCACCGAAGAAAGAAAGTGCAGTACTAAAGCCTATTATCAAATGGCCTGGAGGTAAAGAGAAAGAACTGCCGCATATCAAATTACATGCGCCACAATGGTTTGAGAATTACTATGAACCGTTTGTAGGCGGAGGCTCTGTCTTTACGGCTTTAGACGCTAAACATTTGTACATTAACGACAAGTCTGACGAGTTAATTGCGCTATACCGTTATATTGCCACGCAAGATAAAAGATTCTTCCAATGGTTGAATTTAATAATGGATGCTTGGCAAAACACACTTGATTATGTAGAGAAACACCAAGAACTATGCGAGTGGTATAAACAATTCCGCAGAGACGAAATAGCGGAACTACTAATGAAAGGTAAGTTACATATGTTTGTTAAAGCAGAGATGCAACAAATAGATGAATTATTGCCCATTGATTTTGAATGGTCTCGTGATACTTTTTTCAAAGAAATAGATAAATGTCTTGCGCATAAGATTGTGCGCATGAAGAAGATTGAAAAGGAACGTCACGAAATGCCGGAGCAAGATATATTCGACAATATAGAAACGGCTTTTACAAGTGCGCTCTACACTTATCTACGTGCACTTTACAACAACAAAGAATTAAGCAAACTACAACCGGAATTGGCTACGGCTCTATTTGTTTTTTTGCGTAATTACGCATATAGTGGCATGTTTCGTTATAATGATAATGGCGATTTCAATGTACCTTACGGTGGTATTAGCTATAATCACAAAACAATGCGCTCTAAAGTAGATTACTATCAATCTCCTGAGTTATTGGCGCATTTCGAGAAAACGACTATTGAGAGCCTCGATTTCTTGGATTTCTTCCATAAACACCGACCAACGGAAAAAGATTTTATCTTCCTTGACCCGCCTTATGATACAGAATTTTCTACATACGCCCAAAACGAATTCACAAGGGATGATCAAAAGCGTTTGGCTGATTATTTGTGCGAAGAATGTAAGGCAAAATGGCAGATAATTATAAAATATACACCATTTATCTATGAGTTGTACAATCGTGAAGGTATCATCATACAAAAGTTCGATAAAAAATATCTGGTGTCGTTTATGAACCGCAATGACAAAGATGTCGAACATCTTATCATCACCAACTACAAAGACAAGTTCGATTAGTTTTCTTTTAGAACTTTCCCCTTTTCTGTATTCTTGCGCAAAATGTTTCGAAAAAAAATACTCGCTATGTTTATTGCGTCTGAATATCATTCAGACATCGGCTTCCAAGAGCCGAATTTATCCTTTGTCAATTACCCCCGAATCTGATTCGGGTATATAACGTATGTCTGTTCCTCCGGATTCTATCCGTTTTCCTCTTTGTTAAGTGCGCGAGTCTGACGACTCGCGCACTTCTTTGTATTCCGCCGATTAGTAATCGGCATTGTTCGTCATTTGCGTCAGAATTCTATTCAGACACGGCTCCCTAGATCCGCTTGCAAAAGACCCGCCGTCCTCTTTAGAATAACGGAGATACCGACATCCCGAAAGCACGGTATCCCGAAATTCCGACAGGACGATATCCCGCCTCTAAATTTGCAATTTACAATTTGAAATCATAAATCAAAACCCCTTCTCATTTACAGCCCCTTACAAAGAAAATGCAAAAAAAGTAAAAAAAGTTGCCTTTTAGGTGATAGATTTTGCCTTTTTCTCGCCTTATATATGGAGGGGTATATTATTCCGCTGTGGCATAAATTTGCAATTTGAAACTTGAAATCCTAAATTTGAAACTATCAACTCTCAATTATCAATTATCAACTATAAAACAACTCTCCAACTTCACTCAACATTCAACTCTAAACTCTCAACTATAAAAACCAACTCAACAACCCATAAACTCCTAAACACCTAAACACCTAAACCAAAAAAAATGCATTTTTTTACGAAAAAACTTGCATTTCGCCCAAAAATGTATTATCTTTGCACGTTATTTCAGTGGAAATGACCTCACGCCGTGAGGCGTATTACAAGTGGCAGTCAGACGTATTATCCGCCTTGTGCACAGGCGGATAAGGGCGGGAAGGACATCTATCGTACAGGATGTTTTCTTTTTTCTGTTTCTGTTCGTGTAACAGAGTGCCATCACCTATGTACGACGCTTGCCGCAACATAGCGCTGCGGAACGGCGGGACGGATTGCAGCTATCCGCACACAAACTGCAAGTGATCTTTGACGTATTATTTTCGGACTATAGGGAGGATATTCAAACACCGCTCCTCAAAGCCGTTTTACGGCACGGGGTCATATCCGCTACCGCCCCAAGGATGGCAACGGAGAATACGCTTCACACCAAGCCAGCCACCGCGTATAACGCCATATTTCATTACCGCCTCTATCATATACTGGCTGCAAGTCGGAGTGTACCGGCATGAGGGAGGAGTAAGAGGAGATATGCACGCGCGGTAGAAATAAACCGGCAGCAGAAACAACTTCCGCAAATAAGTATGCCACGGCGTGGAAGTTTTCATAGGCTGGTACTTATTGGGCGTTCACTTCGTTGAGTTTGCGGATGGCTTTGCCTACAGCACGATAGACAACTTGATAAGGCTGCATCGTTTTGTCTATATAGTTGAACGCCAGCACGTACGAACCGTTCAGACTGTGCTGTTGCAGCCGCCAAGACTCACGCATCAGTCGGCGCAGACGGTTACGGTCAACAGCGTGACGGAAAAGTGCTTTGGGTGCCCAAACCAGAACCTCTGTGTCCTGCGGACTTTGGGAAGATGACTCATCCTTGCGGATATAGGTCACCCGAAGAGGCCACGACACAAATTTCCGTCCGGCGGAATAGAACGCGTTAATACGCATCTTACCGCACAAACGCTGCGATTTGGGGAAAGTATAACGCACAGCTACTTATTTTGGAGGTTCTCCAAATAATGGTGAATAGCGGAAGTAATCCCGGGGAATTCAGGAGTGGGTGCCTGCACATCAGGTTCAAGTCCGTAACTGCGCAATGCTGCTACCGTGTTCTGCCCGAAAGCGGCTATGGCTATATCGCCGGACTTGATGTCGGGAAAACTATTGTGCAATGCCGTTACACCGGTAGATGTGAACACAACAACCATCTGATAGTCAAAAGGCTCGTTCTTGTCCCATTCGGCAGGGACAGAACGATACATAACTGCCGGCTTGACCGTAATCTTATGGGATGCTAACATCTTTATAACGTCATCGCTGTAATTCTCCGACACCACCATCATGTACTTCTCGTTTGGACGACGGTTCATGGTCGGGAGCAGCTCCTCGAAATTATTGTTCTCCGAATAAAAGACCTTGCGCTTGCGGTACGGGATGTACTTCTGAAGATAACCGGCTATCGCTTCCGACAGACAATAGAAGTGCATCGTATCCGGAACAGTGATGCGCATTTCGGCACATATACGAAAATACTGGTCGGCTGCAACGCGAGTATTGAGCAAAACAGCAGTATAGTCCAGCGGATTGATATGTTGCTTGCGAAACTCACGGACATCCAAACCGTCCAAACGGATGAGTTGATGAAAATCAAAGGTGACACCAAACTCCTCCTCCATATCCGTATAACGGTTATGATCCGTCAATGGACGAGGCTGAGAAACTAAAATCTTATACTTTTCGTTTGCCATAGGGCATATTATTATACTATTAGGCTTATTTGTGAGGCAATACCGTAAAGGAATGCCAGGGGTATAATCTCAAGAGTCAATATGTACAGACCTATATAAAGCAACATTCTGATTGACCGCGCATACGTAACTAACATCTTGCCGGACAAAACAATGACATACAGAGCCATAACGCCCGCTGCCAACTGAGGAAAGAACTCCTGCAACGGGAATAAAGGGACTATACAACAAGGAATAAACAATAACAAACTGACCAGCATCAACAGCGAAAGAGAGTCTTCTTGCACGGCTTGCGTCTGGTGATGAATGGAAAAAACATAACCTATAAAACGTGACAACAAGAATCTTACCAACAACCATAATGCCATCAAAGCTACCATCAGCGCGTATTGCAACCAATGCAAACTCCCGGAACTATACATACATATCCACAGACACAGAGCCAGCGAACCTATCAAAAAAAGATGGGAAAAGACAACGGGAGTCATACGCGTTGAGTCCGAATAACGGCGCGTTATCTTCGACCAGACCACCGCCATACAATCCTTCCAAAATAGAGGATACGATATATTCGTTACAATAGCACACATCAGCAGGAAGAAAAGCAGCCACGAAAACGCTGCTGATGAATAGAGTGTGTCAATATGGGGTTGAAAACTATACACGGCAAATCAAATAGCGGCATCACGCCGGGTCGCTTTGTCCCATGGCTTAGCATTGAGCAATGCGGGTATCACATCTTCGGCACGGCTCACCACCGTAAACATCTCCTTGTGAACAGGGCGGATAAAATGCTCTGCCACCATGAGGTCTATGGCGGACAACAAACTATCGTAATAGCCCTCTGTGTTGAGTATAACAACAGGCTTGCTGTGGAGTCCTAACTGCTTCCAGGTCAGGCATTCTAACAGTTCCTCAAACGTACCTATACCGCCTGCAAGAGCCACCATACCGTCCGACATATCGGCTATTTTGGCTTTCCGCTCATGCATCGTCTGTACCACTATTGTACGCGTACTGCTCGGGTTGTTCCAGCCCTCGTCAACCATAAACTGCGGAATAACACCTGTTATCTCTCCCTTACCGGCAAGCACACCGCGAGCCAATGCACCCATCAGACCGATGCCGCCGTCACCATATACTACGCCGAGAGACTCTTCGGCTAACAACTGACCCAAACGATAGGCATCATCATAATATACTTGCTTGACTTGGGAAGAAGATGCGCAATATACAGCTACGTTTTTCATCTATAGTATGAGTGGTTGACAAATAAAGCAACGAAAAAACGCGCAAAATTACAAAAAATGTTTGAACATAGTTTACAATCATAAAAAAAAGTGTACTTTTGCCCGCTGTTTTAGGAAAAAACATAGTATGGCTTTGGAAATACGGAAAATAAATACACGCAGGGAATTACGTCATTTTATAGATTTTGCTAACGACTTATACGCTGACTGCCAATACTATTGCCCACCTCTTTATTTTGATGAACTCAATACGTTTGACCCAAAAAAGAATCCTGCGTTAGAGGTATGCGAGAAACAATTGTTTATGGCATACCGCGACGGAAAAGCCGTAGGACGAATAGCTGCCATCATCAATCACCGAGCCAACGCACATTGGAACAACAAGAAAGTGCGCTTCGGATGGATGGATTTTGTGGACGATATGGAAGTGAGTCACGCATTGTTGGACGCTGTTAAAGATTGGGGAAAAGAACGGGGAATGACCATTATGAATGGTCCGGTAGGCTTTACCGACTGGGATCATCAGGGACTGCTTATTGAAGGCTATGACTACCTCGCACCGTTAGCTTCGCTCTACAACTACGCATACTACCAAAAGCACTTGGAGAGTTACGGACTGACCAAAGAAGCCGATTGGGTGGAATACCGTATAACTACACCGGAGGGTATGCCCGAAAAATTAGGACGTATCTGCGATATAGTGAAACAACGATACCACGTCAGAGTGGAGAAAATCCATTCCGCCAAAGAGCTGCAAAGAAAGTACGGCTTAGAATATATGGATTTGCTTGACGAAGCCTACCAAAACTTGTACAACTTCCAGCCTATGACGCAACGGCAGAAGGAATACTACAGGGATATGTATTTCCCGATGCTCAATCTGGATTTTGTCACGTTTGTGGTCAATGAGAATAACGAGATCGTAGGTGTGGGAGTGGGTATGCCGGACATATCGGAAGCACTGAGAAAATGCGGAGGAAGATTGTTCCCGTTCGGATGGTATCATATTTTGAAAGCCTTGCACGCCAAACAGATAGATGTATTTGATTTCCTGCTCATAGGTATCCGGCCGGACTATCAGAACAAAGGTATCAACAGCGTCATTATAGAAGACTGGATGCACTATTTCTTGCAATACAAAATCAAGCATTCCGAAACAACGGCAATGCTTGAGACCAACAATAAAGTATTGAGCCAGATGGATTGGTTTGAGACCAAGCAACACAAACGCCGTCGGGCATACGTCAAAGAGATATGACGCATCAGGAAAACACCTATAAGCAGTTTTCGCGTCAATTGGGACAATACCTCGCCGGAAAAGGGATGAGGGTGTCGGTGGAAAGACAAACATTGTTGCAGTTCTTCTGCTCCGAAAAGAGGTGTTGGACTATGGCGGAACTGATTGAAGAAGCAGAAAAAGTACATATATGCAGGGCAACGGTATATAACGCTCTCAAGGTACTGACCGATGCCGAGATTGTCGGAATACGCAGACCAGGAGGAATACACCAAACGCCCGTCTATGAGTTGAATGAAACAGGGCAAAACCATATTCGGATGATTTGCACCAAGTGCAAACGACAAGTCGAACTGAAAGACACAGGGATAGCAAGATTAGTAAGCGATAAGAAATACAGAAACTTCATAATGAGCCGCTTCGATTTGACCGTCTATGGCGAATGTAAAATATGCAGGAAAAAGAAATCGGATTAGTCAATGGAACAACAACAATTAGTATATTCAGCCAATACGCTTTATTGGATTATCTTTATCGGCATTGCAGTTGCCAGTTGGGTTGTGTCCGCTTCCTTGGAGCATAAGTTCAAGAAGTACTCACGCGTACCGCTGAACTTGACGGGCAAAGAGGTTGCCGAAAAAATGCTGCGCGACTACGGCATACCGGATGTAAAAGTAACCTGTACGAAAGGACATCTTACCGACCATTATAATCCTGCCACACAGACAGTCAATCTGTCGGAAAGCGTCTATAACTCGGCTTCGGTAGCAGCAGCGGCAGTAGCGGCACACGAGTGCGGACACGCCGTGCAACATGAGACGGCATACGCGCCACTCAAAATGCGTTCTGCTTTGGTACCAGTAGTTAATTTTGCCGGCAAATGGATGATGTGGGTATTGTTAGCGGGTATGTTGCTCCTTAACGCTTTCCCTGCTATTATGGGATTTGGTATTGTACTTTTTGCCCTTACTACCCTGTTCTCGCTTATTACGTTACCCGTTGAGATTGATGCCAGCCGCCGTGCCGTAGCTTGGTTGGACGGAGCAGGCATCACCAACGCAGAAACAACACCTTTGGCTAAGTCGGCACTGCGCAGCGCAGCCTACACATACGTCGTGGCAGCCCTCGGCTCCCTTGCCAACCTGTTATATTACATCCTCATTTTCCTCGGCAGAAGAGACTAAACCACAATAAACACCTAAACACCTAAACCAATAAACAACGCATTAACTCCTAAACACCTTAACCCCAACCAGGCCCTGTAGCTCAATTGAATAGAGTGTTGGATTCCGGTTCCAAAGGTTCCGGGTTTGAGCCCCGGCAGGGTCACGTTCCACGACAAAAGTCACTGAATAAGCGGTGGCTTTTGTCTTCCCTGCTGATTTAATAAAAACTTGTATTGCCTATGAACAAAAACAACAAGGAGCTACATTTTCATGTAACTCCATGTCTTCTCACCTGTGTCCCCCGAGGGGCTCGAACCCTCGACCCACTGATTAAGAGTCAGTTGCTCTACCAACTGAGCTAGGGAGACATTCGCGTAATCCTCACTTTTCCGCGAAAAGCGGGGGCAAAAGTACTCTGTTTTTTCATATCTGCCAAATAGATTTGCAAAAAAAACGCATTTTTATGCTTTTAGCGAAAAAAATCGTACCTTTGCGCGTTTTTACAGAGTCACATAAATGACACTGACCCAAGATAATCCAATAACGCAATGAATACATCAACGCAAAGCATCCTGGCTGAACTCTATCGAAAGGCAACCGGCATACAAGCCGATACCATCACACCATTAACCCAGTCAGGCAGCAACAGACACTACTTCCGGATAAGCGCCAAGGCTTCCTCTGATGCACCCGGTTTAATCGGCGTGGAAGGGACATCTCAGGAAGAGAATCACGCATTCCTCTATATGGTGCGGCACTTTACCGACAAAGGACTGAACGTACCTCACGTGATGGCTTGGTCGGAAGACGAAATGCACTACGTACAACAAGATTTGGGACAGACATTGCTTTTCGACTACATAGCCGAAGGACGTAAAACAGGAGTCTTCTGTGAGCGGGAAAAGCAGATGCTACGCAAGACTATTCGCGCATTGGCACGATTCCAAATCCTTGGTTCGGAAGGAATGGACTACACCCAATGCTATCCGCAGCCTCGGTTCAACCGAAGAAGCATACTATGGGATCTTAATTATTTCAAATATTGCTTCTTAAAGGCGACAGAAATAGAGTTTCAGGAGGACCGTCTGGAAAATGACTTCGACCGTTTGGCTACCATCCTGCTTGGAGAGGCACCTGATAATAAGTCGCTTGCCCCAACACCGGAATGGGCATTTATGTACCGCGACTTCCAAAGCCGGAACGTAATGGTCGTCAATGAAGAACCGTATTTTATAGACTTTCAAGGTGGGCGCAAAGGTCCTGTCTATTACGACGTAGCATCTTTCCTATGGCAGGCAAAAGCCAATTTCCACGACGACCTGCGGCAGGAACTGATAGATGAGTACTTGGACGAACTGCAGCGTTTCCTACCGATTGACAAAACAGCATTTCTCGCTTTGCTGCGGCATTTTGTACTGTTCCGCACGCTGCAAGTACTGGGTGCATACGGTTTTCGCGGATACTTCGAGAAGAAACCGCATTTCTTACAGTCTATTCCTTATGCCATTGACAACCTGCGCCGCTGGTTGGACGCTGCACCGGCTGGTGAGACTGACGATTATGCGTATCTCCGCGACCTGCTGCATCGGATGACAGAACTGAAACAATTCAAGGAAGTTGCCATCCGTAAGCCTTTGGTAGTTCGGGTATATAGCTTCTCATACAAAAAAGGTATTCCCGCAGACGACAGCGGAAACGGAGGAGGATTTGTCTTTGACTGCCGTGCTGTCAATAACCCCGGTAAGTACGAACGATACAATGCTTATACGGGACAGGATGAACCTGTCATCCGGTTCCTTGAAGATGATGGCGAAATACTTGCGTTCCTGCGCTCTGCCTATCAGTTGGTAGATGCCAGCGTCAAACGTTATATGGATCGCGGCTTCCAACACCTGATGGTTAGTTTCGGTTGCACCGGCGGGCAGCACCGCTCCGTCTATGCCGCCGAAAAGATGGCTGAACATATCCATCAGACTTTCGGCGTGACGGTTCAACTTATACATCGTGAACAAAATCAGCAGCGGCAACTATGAGAGCAATGATTTTTGCAGCAGGATTGGGTACGCGTCT